>JADZBN010000028.1 GCA_020852075.1 Bacteroidia bacterium | reverse complement strand
GGGAGGCAAACAAGGAGGTGGATATGGATGGCTTTGTCAAAGCACTGAACAGTCAGAAGGAAAGATCAAGGGCCGCCGCCGTTGTCAATACGCATGATTGGGTGATTGTGAAGAATGATGACGATGTGGAATTTACCGGTTACGAATGTTTCGAAAACGACTGTGAAATACTCCGTTACAGAAAAGTCAACTCGAAAAATAAAGAGCAATACCAGTTGGTCCTTAACCGTACTCCATTCTACGCAGAAAGCGGTGGCCAGGTTGGTGATACAGGGTTATTAATCCATGGGGATGAAAAAATCCGGATTACGGATACACGGAAAGAAAACAACCTGATCCTTCATTTTGCGGACAGTCTGCCTTCCATGCCAGAGGCAACATTCCATGCAGTAATAGATAAATCCCGGCGCACAATGATTACATGCAATCACTCCGCCACACATCTCATGCATGCTGCTCTGAAAGAAGTATTGGGGAGCCATGTGAATCAGAAGGGTTCCCTGGTGAATGAGGAACATACCCGTTTTGATTTTTCTCATTTTGCCAGGGTCACTGACGAGGAATTAAGAAAAATAGAACACATTGTCAACACACGGATTCGTCAGAATATCCCGCTGGAAGAAATGAGAAACGTACCGATAGAAGAAGCAATAAAAATGGGAGCAACTGCTCTCTTTGGCGAAAAATATGGCGAATATGTTCGTGTTATCACCTTTGATCCGGCATTCAGCAGGGAACTGTGTGGCGGTACGCATGTGAAGGCAACCGGTGAAATCGGATTGTTCCGGATTGTTTCCGAAAGTGCAGTGGCCGCAGGTGTCAGGCGAATTGAAGCCATTACCGCAGAAAAATCAGATGAATGGGTAAACAAGCAGGCGGGAGAACTTCAAAGACTCAGTGAATTACTAAAAAATCCCAGGGATATCGGGCAGAAAGTAATATCGCTCCTTGATGAAAATGAGCAATTACATGAACAGGTAAGGATCCTAATAGATGAAAAGACCCAACTGATAAAAAAGGATCTGATTGCCAAGATTCATGAAGTGAACGGAGTAAGGGTCATTACGGAGCAGGTAGTGCTGCCCGATACCGATGCTATAAAAAAAATATCTTTTGAGCTGAAAAATCAGGTGGAGAACCTGTTCTTTCTTGCCGGCGCTGAAATTGAAGGGAAGGCACATCTTTCACTTATCATCAGTGACAACCTTGTAGCAGAAAAGAATCTTAATGCCATTGCCATCATTCGGGAATTATCAAAGGAAATCCAGGGAGGTGGGGGCGGACAGCCATTTTATGCCACTGCAGGAGGAAAGAATCCCGGCGGCCTGAAAAGCGCAATTGATAAAGGAAAAAAGGTGGTATCCACGCAAATATAACAACCACCGGAGCCCCTGACTGGCTCCGCATATCAGGAAGGATACAACTCATATTCATACCTGTTCCCGAAGTGTTTGTCCTTTCCACCCCGGGCGGTATCTATTTCAAAAGTCTGTTCGTTTAACACCTGTCCATCATCATTATAACTGACAATATTTTTTCGTAAAAGCAGGCCGCTTCCATCATACAACTCGGTAACTATTACACGATCGGCTTCATCATACTCATACCGCAGGGTTTTTGAATAAAAATCTTTGTGCTTTTTCTCAATGACATTTCCCCTGTCATCATACATCGTAGCGACAGATGAAATCAATTTTCCATCAGCTGTGGTCTGTACCGATGAAATCTCTTTCCCCTGATCGTTAAACCGGACCATCGTTTTGGACCGAACCGAGCCGTCAGGATTAAATTCTGTTTCATCCACCTGCTTTTCTTCAGAGCCCGGTGTGAAAGTAAGATGTTCGGTTACCTTTCCATCTTGGCCGTAACGGTACTTTTCGGAAACACTCCCATTTTTGGAATAGGAATAAACTTCCCTTGCAGAAAAGTCTCCTTCTTCATCATAGAATTTTATTTCTGAAATGTTATCCTTATCATCATAGCTGTATTCGGTTTTCTCACCTGCATCCTCGCCGTAATATTTTACCTCGCTTATGAGACGGTCTTTATCATCGCGGGTCAGTACTCTGTGTTCCGTTACATCATCCACTGCATAATATAACTCGTGTGACATGAGTTTGCCGGATGAGTTCCAGGTATAAGAATTTCTTTCCTCAAGTTCTCCTTCGGCATTGAATTTGGATTCCGTTACCACATTCCCCTGTTCATCCATTTCTGCCTGCATTTCCAGGTATTCCTCATCTGCCCTGGTCATGAGTTCTGAAAAACTCAGGGATTTGTATCTCTGGTTGAATCTTTTAATAATTTTTATTTTCCCGGCCATAATCAGGGTGTTGGATAAGTAATCAAAGGTGTATTATTATTTGACAGCAAAGGATTTTACATCCCTGCCGGTGATCCTTTTCTCTCCCAGAATAACCAGCCTTTCCACCACGTTTCTGAGTTCACGGATATTGCCTGTCCAGTTGATTTTCTGCAATTCTTTCAGTGCTTCAGGTGAAAAGGATTTTGCAGCCATACCGTTATCTTCACAAACTTCTTTCAGGAAATGTTCTGCAAGAAGGGGAATATCTTCCACTCTTTCATTCAGGGACGGGACATGGATAATAATCACACTAAGGCGATGATACAGGTCTTCCCTGAAACTTCCTTTTCTAATTTCTTCCATCAGATCTTTGTTCGTTGCTGCAACCACTCTTGGATTGACGGAAATCTCTTTTTCTCCTCCCACACGGGTAATCTTATTTTCCTGCAAGGCACGCAGGACCTTGGCCTGGGCCGGGAGGCTCATGTCCCCGATTTCATCAAGAAACAGGGTCCCTTCATTTGCCAGTTCAAACTTGCCAATACGCTGTTTAATGGCGGAGGTAAAGGCGCCTTTTTCATGGCCAAATAATTCGCTCTCAATCAACTCGGAAGGAATGGCGGCACAATTCACCTCCACCACAGGTCCCGCTGCACGCAGGCTTTTTTCATGAATCCAGCGTGCGACAAGTTCCTTTCCTGTCCCGTTACCTCCCGTTATCAATACGCGTGCTTCGGTAGGCGCTACCTTGTCAATCATCTGCCGGATCTTGACCAGGGCTTCGGATTCACCGATCATTTGCCGGGTTTTATAGACTTTCCGTTTCAGTGTTTTTGCCTCTGCAATCAGGGTGGTTCTGTCCAGGGCGTTTCGCACGGTAACCAGCAACCGGTTCAGGTCCGGCGGCTTGGAAATATAATCATAGGCTCCGTGTTTGATGGCATCTACAGCCGTTTCAATAGTACCATGACCTGAAATCATCACCACAGGCAGGTCAGGATTAAGCTGCTGAAGACTGGCAAGCACCTCGGATCCATCCATCCTGGGCATTTTAATATCGCATAGAACAAGATCGTATTTATTCTCTGAGGCCATTTTCAATCCTTCAATGCCATCAGCAGCTTCATCAACATCCATTTTTTCATATTGAAGGATATCCTTCAGCGTATTCCTTATCGCTTTTTCATCGTCAATGATCAAAACTCTTGGCATCCCGGGAACATTTAGGGTTGCAAAAATAATCAAATGAATATAACGGGCATCACTCCTGGTTCATCATTGCAACCACCGAAAAAATAAATATGGCAATAACTCATGGACAATACATGGTTCAAAAACATATTCCTGCGTATAAAGCAACCATTCCGGTTCACCTGAAACAAGAAACTTTTCCGTCTGCCTCAAAAGTAAACAGGTTTTGTATTAAAAATGAATATGGAGCACGGATTTCACGGGCTTTTCCATCAAATCCATTACCCCGGTCAATGGTACTTCAGCCATTTCCACAATTCCCGGTAGCTGACTTTCTTGCCATACATCAGTATTCCGGTTCTGTAAATTTTGCCTGCGAGCCATGTAGTGAAGATAAATCCTGCAATCAGCATAAGTATTGACAGTACCACGTCAAGCCATGGAACTCCAAAAGGGATACGGACCATCATTACAATGGGTGAGGTAAATGGAATAATGGAGAACCAGAAAGCAACATTGCCCTGCGGATTGTTGATTACATTCATGGCAGCAACATAGGCAATGATCAGGGGAATGGTTACCGGCAACATAAATTGCTGGGTGTCTGTTTCAGAATCAACCGCCGCACCAATGGCTGCAAACAATGCACTATACAACAGGAAACCTGCCAGAAAGTAAAAAATAAACATGCCAATCAGCAGTGGGAAATTAATTGAAGAAAGCAACATAGTGATTTTCTCCCTTGTTCCCTGAGCACCGGCTGAGGCATCCTCAGGAGATGTTTGCATTCCTCCCGCATCCGGCTTCAACTGCATCACGGATTCAATTTTTTCTTTATCTGATTTTCCGTTAAGCATTGCCGCTGAGGCAATATTAATTACCACAAAACTGAGGATAACCCAGAGAAGAAATTGTGTAAGCCCCACCAATGCCACTCCGATTATCTTTCCCATCATCAGTTGAAAGGGCCTAACAGATGAGATAATAACCTCCACAATCCTGTTCGTCTTTTCTTCCATTACACCGCGCATTACCATTGCTCCGTAAATAAATATAAAAAGATAAATCAGCAGTCCGCCTGCAAAGCCCAGTCCTGAGGTAAGCGGTGAACTTGTTTCCTTGTCGTTCAGGTCCCGCGTACGGATTTCCACATCTGTTTTAATGGCATCCAGTTTTTTCTCATCAATACCTGCTTCCGCATATTTAAAACCGTTAATTTCTTTCTCTATAGTGGATGTTATCCGGGATAAAACTTCCAACCCGGGAGTTGAGCCTGAATACAGTGTTACCGATTTTTCCAGTAAGCCAAGATTTGATGTTGCCGGAATAAATAACACCCCGAAATAACCATTCCGGACACTGGCACTTCTTACCGTATCCAGCGGTCCGTCCATGTATATAAAACTAATATGATCATTCCCCTTAAACTTGTCATGGAAAAAGTGAGATTCATCCAATACAACAATGGTCTTCTTTTCCGTATCAACCTTGTTCAGCAGAAATGTTGTAACAAAAATTCCTCCCATCAGTACAGGGCCTAACAGGGTCATGATCAGGAAAGATTTTTTCTTTACCCTGGAGATATATTCCCTTCTGATTACAAGTGCTATTTTATTCATGATTTTTTTTGTTTCAGAGAATTCCCTGCAAGTTTCCGGTGTCAGGCTACGGATTTTTGCGGCATGGTTTCATTCACTGTTCGGATAAAAATATCATTCATTCCCGGAATAATCTCCCGCAGTCCCTGTATGCTGACATGAGGAAGCAACAACCCGAGAAGATCATTTACCGAATTGCCATTCAGCATCTTTACCTGTGCCACATTGCATTCAGTATCTTCCTTAATATCCAGTAATTCGAAACCTGACCAAAGGGCGTTTGTAAATGCAATCTTGTTCCCCGTGTAGAATACCTCAAATACATTGGATTTGTAGGTCTGTCTTATCTCCCTGACAGAGCCTTCCAGAATAACCCTGGCGTGATTTATAAGTGCTATATGGCTGCAGAGTTCTTCCACACTCTCCATTCTGTGTGTGGAAAGCACAATGGTGGCGCCTCTTTTTCTGAAATCCAGCAATTCGTTTTTAATCAACTCTGCATTAATGGGGTCAAAGCCGGTAAATGGTTCATCGAGAATAAGAAATTCAGGTTCATGTATTATGGTAGTAATAAACTGAACCTTTTGGGCCATACCCTTTGACAATTCTTCAATTTTTTTCTTCCACCAACTCTGGATTTCAAACTTTTCAAACCAGTACTTCAGTTTTTTCATGGCGTCCTGACGGCTCAGGCCTTTTAACCTTGCGAGGTACAGAGCCTGTTCACCCACTTCCATTTTTTTATACAAGCCACGCTCCTCAGGCAGATAACCCATCCTGCCGATGTGCTTTTCATTCAGGGGTTCACCACGAAAAAGGATCTTTCCACTATCAGGCCCGGTAATCTGTGTAATAATCCGGATAAGAGACGTTTTCCCTGCGCCATTAGGCCCAAGCAGGCCAAACACACTTTGTTCGGGAATGTGAATGGTAACATGATCAAGTGCGGTGTGGCCGGCATAAATCTTTGTCACTTCCTGTATTTCAAGAATGTTCATCGTGGGTTAAATGAGGCACAAAAATAAAAAACCTCTCATGGATTGGTGAATCCTGATAAAAAATTACACATAATATGTTTCTGGTCCGAATTAAAACCTCACCGGAGATTCATCTGAACAATGTCATTTATCAGGAATGAAAGTACTCCTTCATTTTCTCAAAAAAGCTCTTATCTCCCTTTCCGGGATTCGGCTGAAAATTGGGTGAGTGCCTGAGTTGTTCGAGTAGTTTTTTTTCTTCTGCGGAAAGATGCTGCGGCGTCCAGACATTAACATTGATCAGCAGATCTCCCCGGCGATGGGTATGAACAGAGGGTAGCCCCTTGTTTTTCAGACGCAGTACCTTACCACCCTGGGTGCCGGAATCAATCTTGATTTTTACTTTTCCTTCAATAGTGGGAACATCAACGGAGATTCCCAGAGAAGCATCCGCAAAATTCACATACAGATCATACAGCAGGTTGTCTCCATCCCTCTGCAGGTTCGGATGTGGTATTTCTTCAATGACAATCAGGAGGTCGCCCGGTATCCCGCCTCTTTCTGCTGCATTTCCCTTTCCGCTGACATTTAATTGCATTCCTTCGCCTACTCCTGCAGGAATATTTACCGGAATCACCTCTTCTCCTCTTTCCACCCCGGATCCGGAGCAATACCGGCATTTATCCTGAATTACCTGACCCTCACCCTGACAGGTTGGACAGGTAGAAGATGTGCGCATCTGCCCGATGAACGTATTGGTTACCCTGTGGACCTGCCCGGAGCCTCCGCACGTTGAACAACGGTGGGTTGCGCCTCCGTTTTGTGCTCCGCTGCCTTTACAATGTGAACAATTTACAAGCTTATTTACCTTGAGTTTCTTTTCCGTACCGGAAGCAATTTCTTCCAGGGTAAGTTTCACCTTGAGTCTCAGGTTGGAGCCCCGTGATACACGACGGCCACCTCTGGATCCTCCTCCAAAAAAGCTTTCAAATGGACTCCCTTCTCCGAAAATATCTCCGAAATGAGAAAAGATATCTTCCATGTTCATGGAACCACCACCGAAGCCGTTTCCGTTCATTCCCTGATGGCCAAACTGGTTATAGCGCTGCCTCTTTTCCGGATTACTCAGTACCTCATAGGCTTCCGCCGCTTCTTTAAACTTATCTTCGGCATCCTTGTTCCCCGGATTTTTATCAGGATGGTATTTTAAAGCCATCTGCCGGTATGCCTTTTTTATTTCGGTATCCGAAGAGGCTTTTGATACGCCAAGTACTTCGTAATAATCTCTTTTTGTCATTCGTCCTGAAATCCTGATTGAAACAGATTAATTAACTCCCAACAACAACTTTTGCGTGACGAATTACACGTTCATTCAGGAAATACCCTTTTTCAATTACATCAACCACTTTCCCTTTCATGGATTCCGACGGTGCCGGAACGCCCGAAATGGCATCATGCAATTCCGGATCGAAGGGTGTCCCCAGAGAATTCATAGCTACCAGGCCTCTGGATTCCATCATGGATTTGATCTTGTTAAACACCAATGTAATGCCTTCACGCAGGGAGGCCGTTTCGGGGTTTTCGTCGAACGATTTGATAATCCTTTCAAGGTCATCTATCATAGGCAGGATGGTTAAGTATGCCTCGGCAGAAGCCATTTTCCCTTGTTCGATCCGGTCGCGCGCAATCCGTTTCTTATAGTTTTCAAACTCAGAATATAAACGGAGATATTTATCCTGGGTTGCTGACAGTTCTGCCTGAAGTTTCGCTAATGGATCAGTCTCCGCTGTTTCTGCATCCGGAAGGGCATTTTCATTCGGAAAAGATGGATTTTCTGCAGGGTTTTCATCCACTCCTGTGGCATTCGTTGACTGATTTTGTATGTCCTGCCCCTCTGTCGCGTTTTTTTTCATTTTCTGTATTTTTTAGAAATTTTCCTGCAAATAAACGGAATTCCTCCTACTCAATCATTTTGCCAATTGTGGGTTTTAGTCAAATTGGCAGTATTTTATCCTTTACAATCATCCTATCCGCTATTATTCCAGGGTGGATTTATAAAAAAACAGAAAGCAGGTCGCTTTCTGTTTTTCATAATGAACCATTATAAAGTTTATTCAACCAGTTTTTGAAGTTCGGCCTCAAGAGCAGACCCCCGTAAATCGCGAGCCAGGATATATCCATTGGCATCAATCAACCAGTTGGTGGGAATTGACTGAACACCATAGGCCTTCGCAGCGGCAGAATACCACCATTTCAAATCGCTCACATGATACGGCCAGCTTAGCTGATCCTGACTGATGGCGTTTACCCAGGGCTGTTTGGCTTTATCAAGAGAAACGCTGTAAATGGTAAATCCCTTTGCTGACTTAAATTTTGCATTCTTATACTTGTTGTAGGCTTTCACCACATTGGGATTTTCATGCCTGCATGGACCACACCAGGAAGCCCAGAAATCCACCAGAACAACATTTCCCCGTAACGAGGAGAGCGCGATTTGTTTACCATCCGGAGAATCCAGTTTGATATCGGGGGCCAGGTTTCCGACATTCAGTCCGGGACCTTTGGGGCCTTGACCTGTAACCGGAAATACCGTACTGATCAGAAATGCACAAACAATAAAAAATGCTGATTTTTTCATATTTATTCTTTTGAATGGCTCCATTACTCAAGAACCCTGCCATATTCACTGGTCAGGAATCATCCGGAAGTACAGGCTGCGAATGTAGGGATTTTCAGGTGATTGTATATGGTGTGTCCCGGTAAGCGGCTGGATCCTGACCCGCAACTGTATGCTTAATGGATTGTTGTGATGCATCAGGCGCAGGATATCAGATGCGGACAATCCGGGCGCCTAATGCATTCAGGCGTTCGTCTATACGCTGATACCCCCGGTCAATCTGTTCAATGTTATGAATGACGCTCTTGCCTTTAGCAGACAAGGCTGCAATCAGCAACGCAACCCCGGCTCTGATATCCGGCGAGGTCATTTGAATAGCCCTTAGAGGGAATTTTCTGTTCAGCCCTATCACTGTTGCACGGTGTGGATCGCACAGAATGATCTGGGCTCCCATATCAATCAGCTTATCCACGAAGAAAAGGCGGCTTTCAAACATTTTCTGATGGATTAAGACCGTACCATTTGCCTGGGTCGCCGTTACCAGTACTACACTGAGAAGGTCCGGGGTGAATCCTGGCCAGATGGCATCCGCTACTGTCAGGATGGAACCGTCAATAAACGATTCAATTTCATAAAATTCCTGGCCGGGGATGAACAGGTCGTCTCCACACAATTCCATTTTAATTCCCAGCCTTTTAAATACATCCGGAATAATACCGAGGTGCCGGTACTCCACCTCTTTAATTGTTATCTCAGAGCGGGTCATCGCGGCAAGCCCGATAAACGAACCAATCTCAATCATGTCCGGTAACAGTTTGTGTTCTGTTCCGTGCAAGGCCTTCACACCTTCGATATGCAGGAGGTTTGATCCGATTCCGCTGATATTTGCTCCCATCCTGTTGAGCATATTGCACAACTGCTGAATATAAGGTTCGCAGGCCGCATTGTATATGGTGGTCCTGCCTTCAGCGAGTACCGCTGCCATAATTATATTTGCTGTTCCGGTTACGGAAGCCTCATCCAGCAACATATAGCAGCCTTTGAGCTTACTGGCGGATACATTGTAAAAATTATCCTGGCTGTTGAAATCAAATGTTGCACCCAGATTCTGGAATCCAATGAAATGGGTATCCAACCTGCGCCTCCCGATTTTATCACCTCCCGGGCGCGGTATCCGGGCCTTTCCGAAACGGGCAAGAAGGGGTCCGACAATCATTATAGATCCCCGCAGTGATGCAGCCTGTTTTTTGAATTCAGGAGTATCGAGGAAATCCAACCTGATATCGGAGGCACAAAATGTAAACTCACCTTTGAGTACACCTGTTTGTTCTACTTCAACACCCAGATTACGGAGCAGTTCAATCAGTTTGTTTACATCGCGGATATCCGGGATATTTCTGATGGTCACCTTGCCGGGCGTTAGAAGAGTGGCACAAATTATCTGAAGCGCCTCATTTTTGGCACCCTGGGGTGTAATCTCCCCGTGGAGTTGCAGTCCGCCGGTTACTTCAAAACTATTACTCATGTACCTGGTATTCCTGTTTAATAAGTCTGGTTGAAATTGTCCTACGAAGGAAAAAACACAAACTCAATGCATCCTGATGTGTTTAGAAAAGTTTTGAACAAAAGCGCCTGATTCACATGCTGCGGGAAACGAAGTACCCTTTATTTTCCGGTTCCGGATTTTTGGTTGCGCAGCATGCGGGAATGAAGGTTGATGCGGTTATCAAACAGGAACCGGAAGAACAGCACCGTCCATGACCGGTGGTATTTTAATCCTGAATAATAATCACGTGCTGCTTTATTCAGCCGTGGAAGCCTGTTCCAGGGGACAGAGGGAAAATCATGATGCTCATTGTGGTAACCCACATTGAATGCAAGGGTATTCAGGGGGCCATAATAACTGTATGTTTCCTGGACCGGATCCAGCACCAGGTAATGTTCCTGAATCCATCTGGCTCCAAGGGGATGAAGTCCTACCGAAAAGAAAAAGCTTATAAGGAGAAACAGAAACGCTTTCGGGCCAAGGAATATCCAAATAGCTGCGTCAAAAGCAAGTTGTACGACAATGTTTGTAATAATCCAGCCATCCATAAATTTAATTTCTTTCAGACGAAACGTACGTCCCACCTGAAAGAAGGGGAAAAGCAGCAGCCAGAGTGCCTTACTGAAAAAATTATTACCAAATACCCTTGCCTCCCAGAAGTCGGGAAGGTCTGCATCCCAGTCGTGGTGCCCCTGAAAGGAGTGGTGCATCATGTGATAGCGGGTGAAGGACACTGCTGAAGGGAGGCCGTGTGGAAGGTTGGCTGTAATAGAGGCCAGGTAATTCAAGGTCTTACCCCTGAACAGGAGATTATGTGAGCATTCATGAATAAGAACAAAGAGTGCATGATTGAAAAAGGCCCCTGCGAAGTACGATACGAGCAGAATAAGCCACCAGGGACTGTCTTTCAGCAGCCAGGCAATGGCAATCATGGAGCCAACACAAAACAGTATGGCAAAAACCGTAAAGGGATTTTTTCCGATAAGCTTCCTCACCTCGGGATGATGGGTAAGTATTTCCCGCGTTCTGGCTTTATGGGGTTCCGGTTCCTGAGAAAAACTGAATGCTGATGGCCCGTTACTCATTCGATGAAATCAGGTATAAAAAAATGATCGTTATTTCTTTCGGGAACGCTTCTTATTCCTGGATTTATTGTTTCTGGAATTATTTTCTCTTTGCATTTTTTCTTTGTTCATCGCAAGAATTTCGGCAGTATGATTCAGCCTGGCGGATTCGTGCAATTTCACCCCTCCGGAAGACAGTTCATTCAGGTGGTTGATGATGGTAGAGTCATCAACAGTATCTTTGTTCCAGGTCAGGTAGGACATTTTCATAAAGTTGGCCAGGTTCTGTGCAATCTGATCTTTTCCCTTTCCTTCTTCAAGTTCGGCAACCTTTCGGATCATGCCCTCCATGGTTTTACCGTAATACTTGTATCTGATTTTACTTTCCGGGTATCCGAGGCGATTGGGTTTTGCCTTTACAACCTGTTTGTCGGGTTTGGTAAATGGCGAATCCACGTCCAGCTCAAAATTGGAAATGATAAAGAGATGGTCCCAAAGTTTGTGTTTGTAATCTACAAGTTCCCGGACAGAGGGATTCAGGTATCCCATTACATTCACGATAATCTGGGCTGCCCGGCTCCGTTGATCACGGTCTTCAATGGTTTTGGCATATTCCACCATTTTCTGAACATTCCGGCCATATTCGGAAATCAATAAATTCCCTCTTTGGGTATTATACTCCAGGTGTTCAACGGGCGGACGGGGTTCTTCCACTGTTCTG
>JADZBN010000027.1 GCA_020852075.1 Bacteroidia bacterium | reverse complement strand
TCACAACAGCCATTGGTGCAAATGCTTCCATAATTTCACCTTCAGGCGTATCAATAGATTTTATGGTGGTGGTAAATCCGGAGGGCAATACCATCACCTTGTCGCCGCTTCTGAAAACACCTCCTGCAATTGTTCCTGCATACCCCCTGTAATCATGAAAGGATTCCTCCCGCGGCCGTATTACATACTGAACGGGAAAACGGCAGTCTATGTGGTTGATATCTCCGCTGATATGAACATTTTCCAGGTGGAACATCAGTGTCGTACCCTGGTACCATGGAGTCCGGCTGCTTCTTTCAACAACATTATCCCCGTATCGGGCGCTGACAGGAATAAACTGTACGTCCTGAACATCCAGCCTGGATGAAAACATCCTGAAATCTTCCACTATGCTTTCATATTGTTCCTGGTTAAAATCCACCAGGTCCATCTTGTTGATGCAAACAACCAAATGCGGGATCCTGAGCAGGGACGCGATAAATGCATGCCTGCAGGTTTGTTCTGTCATTCCTTTCCTGGCATCAATCAATATCAGCGCAAGGTTTGCGGTGGATGCTCCGGTAACCATATTCCTGGTGTACTGAATATGTCCGGGGGTATCGGCAATGATGAATTTTCTTTTGGGTGTGGAAAAAAACCGGTAGGCCACATCAATGGTAATCCCCTGCTCACGTTCCGCCTTCAGTCCATCGGTGAGTAATGCAAGATCCACCTCCTCATATCCTTTTTGCATGCTTGTCTTCCGGATGGCATCGTACTGATCATCAAAGATATTCCTGGTATCCAGAAGGAGACGGCCAATGAGCGTACTCTTTCCATCGTCCACGCTTCCGGCAGTGGTAAACCGGAGTAATTCGGTATCAGTACGGATATGTGACATCAGCAGCTTCCTTCTGTTTTAAAAATAACCTCTTTTCTTTCTGTCCTCCATGGATGATTCGGATCGCATATCATCCATTCTTGTCCCGCGTTCTGTTATTCTGGACGTACTCACTTCAGCAATTATTTCCTCGACCGAAGAAGCTCCTGAGAGAATCGCTCCGGTGCAGGTCATATCACCAATGGTACGGAATCGTACCGACTTCACTTCTGTTTTTTCTTCCGGTCCAAGGGTCATAAAATCCGCCCAGGCATACAGGTTCCCTTTTCTCGTAAACACCTTTCTATTATGTGAGAAGTATAATGAAGGCAGACGGATTTTTTCTTTCTGGATATAACACCAGATATCCAGTTCTGTCCAGTTGCTGAGGGGAAATATCCGGAAATGTTCACCTTTCTTCTTTTTCCCGTTGTAAAGCTGCCACAATTCCGGACGCTGATTCTTGGGATCCCATTGCCCGAATTCATCCCGGTGGGAAAAGAATCTTTCCTTAGCTCTTGCTTTTTCTTCATCTCTCCTGGCTCCGCCGATTGCAGCATCAAAATGATTTTCCTGGATCGTATCCAGCAGTGTGGCTGTCTGCAACGCATTCCTGCTTGCATAAAGTCCGGATTCTTCCATGACCCTGCCCTTATCAATGGAATCCTGGACACTCCCGATTATCAACTGAACTCCCAGTTCCCTGGCCCATTCATCCCGGAAACGGATGGTCTCGGGGAAATTATGTCCGGTATCAATATGAAGCAGTGGAAATGGCATCCTGGCGGGAGCAAATGCCTTTTTTGCCAGGTAGCTCAGAACAATGGAGTCTTTACCGCCACTGAAGAGCAAAGCGGGTTTGTCAAACTGAGCAGCTACTTCACGGAATACGAAAAAAGATTCAGCTTCAAGAACTTTTAAATAACTGAGATTGTAACTAAACATATATCAAACGCTGAAAAATTCCGGATTAATCCGCGAATATAATGAATAAAATTCCCCGGTGATTGTTCAAGTAAAACGTATGGAAAGTTCAATGCGTTGAAAAACGGATTCAAGTATTGCGTCCGGTTTTACTTCAGCGGTATTCACCCTGAGCTCGGGCTGTAACGGATTTTCATAGGGAGAACTGATTCCCGTGAAATGTTTTATTTCTCCCGATTGTGCTTTTTTATAGAGCCCTTTGGTATCCCTGGATTCACACACCTCTGGTGGAGTATCGAGAAAGATTTCAAAGAATCTTCCCGGACCGGCTATTTTCCTTGCCATTTCTCTTCCGGAACGGAACGGGGAGATAAATGCCGTGATCACAATCAACCCTGCATTAAGAAACAGACCGGTCACTTCAGCTACTCTTCGGATATTTTCCACCCTGTCTGAATCTGTAAAACCCAAATCGCTGTTCAGCCCGTGCCGGATATTGTCTCCATCCAGCAGGATTGTTTTATAGCCCTTTTCATAAAGCTTCTTTTCCAGCATTCCTGCTATGGTACTTTTGCCCGAACCACTCAGGCCTGTAAACCATACGGCAACCGCTTTCTGCCGGAGAAGCTGCTCCCTGCGTTCTTTCGTGACGGAATGTTCAAATGGAAAAATCTGACCGTTTACCATTACCCGAAAAATTTATAGCTGTATTATTGCCCGATAGGATGCCATGTAGTCTTAACCTCCTGAAGTTCCATAATGCGGTAGGGATTTTCCTCCTGGGGAGAATACCAATCGCCGGGCGACAGAATTACCGGCCGTTTCACATTCAGGGAGGCGTTTTCGCCGACCAAACGTATTTCCTCCGCGTCTGATCCGCAATATACCACAGCATTGACATCCATGTGGTTTGAAAACCACGAAAGCAATTCGGAACGATAACCGGTGAGGATATTTACCACTCCGGCAGGAACATCGGAACTGTTCACCACCTCGGCAAATGTAATGGCAGTCAGTGGATAGGCTGATGATGCAAGTACAGCAACGGTATTTCCCCCTGCAATAGCAGGTGCGATAACCGATACCAGTCCGAGAAGGCCGTTTTCTTCGGGTGCTATGATGGAAACTACACCGGTAGGTTCAGGAACGGAAAAGTTGAAATGAGATGATTCCACCGGATTCACACTGCTGAAAACCTGATGAAATTTATCGGTCCAGCCCGCGTAATACACCAGGCGGTCAATGGAAGCCTGGATTTCCTGTTTTGACCTGCTTTCTGAAACCCCCATGGAAACCAGTTCCGCTGTAAACTGTGCGGTTCTTCCTTCGAGAATCTCTGCCAGTCTGTACAAAATCTGTCCTTTATTGAAGGCGGAACGTGAAGCCCATGCCGGCTGTGCTTTCCGGGCTGCCACCACGGCATCGCGAAAGTCTTTACGCGATGAACGGCAGATATTGGCAAGCATTTCACCCTCGGGAGAAGTAAGCGCATAATAACGTCCGGACTCTGAACGGGGGAACTTCCCGTCAATGTACAGTTTATACGTTTTGCGCACACTCACTCTTTTATTTCCTTCCTGACCATTTGGCCGGGTTCCGTTCAGGGTTTCTGACTTTTTCTTTTCTGTCTGTTCCATGTTCCGTTTTTTCAACTTTGTCCTGGTGATCAGTTTGAATAGGTTTGAATATAGGGCAGCAGGCCATGCAAGCCACCTTCCCTTCCCATACCGCTTTCCTTATAGCCACCGAATGGCGAAACCGGATCGAATTTGTTATAGGTATTTGCCCAGATTACGCCGGCCCGGATCTGTGATGTAACCCTGAATATTTTTGATCCCTTGTCTGTCCAGACACCGCCGCTCAGTCCATAGGGAATATTGTTGGCTTTCTCAATCGCTTCTTCCACGGTGCGAAACGTTTGCACACTTAGCACCGGCCCGAAAATTTCCTCCTGGACAATTCTGGACGACTGACTCACATCCGTAAACAGGGTGGGGCGGCACCAGAATCCTCTGGAGGGCAGTTTGCAGGAAGTCTGATACATTTCACCTCCTTCATTCACACCGATTTTCAGGTATTTATGAATCTTGTCGAGTTGTGCTTTTGAATTGATAGCGCCTACGTCTGTATTCTTATCAAGCGGATCCCCAACAAGGAGGGTTTCCATCCTGTCTTTAAGTTTCCTAATCACCTTTGCTGCGACGGGTTCCTGTACAAACAGCCTTGAGCCGGCACAGCAAACATGTCCCTGGTTGAAGAAGATGCCGTTGATGATTCCTTCAACTGCCTGGTCAATGGCAGCGTCTTCAAAAATGATATTTGCGGCTTTACCTCCCAGTTCCAGCGTATATTTTTTATCTGTTCCCGCGAGGGTCTTTTGGATCATCTTGCCAACCTCTGTGGAACCTGTAAACGCCACCTTTTGAATACCGGGATGGTTTACCAGGGCGGATCCGGTTGATCCGGCACCGGTAATTATATTCACCACACCGGAGGGAAGGTCTGCATCGCGGATGATTTCCGCCAGTTTAAGTGCCGTCAGCGGGGTAGTTTCTGCGGGTTTAATCACCACGGTATTTCCGGCTGCAAGCGCAGGAGCAATTTTCCAGGCAGCCATCAGCAACGGAAAATTCCAGGGGATAATCTGACCGGCAACTCCCAGAGGTCCTGCGGTTCTGCCCGGAACAGCATATTCCAGCTTATCCGCCCATCCTGCATAGTAAAAAAAGTGTGCCGCGGCCAGCGGAATGTCTATATCTCTGGATTCCCGTATGGGTTTTCCGCCATCCATACTTTCAATGATTGCCAGTTCCCTGGCGCGCTCCTGCATCAGCCTGGCAATACGATATATGTACTTGCCCCTTTCCCTGGCGGGCATTTTACTCCATGTTTTTTCGTATGCACTGCGTGCCGCCGTTACGGCAAGATCCACATCTTCAGCGCCGGCTTCGGCTACAGACGCGAGCAGGGTCTCATCCGCCGGATTTACGGAATCAAAATATTTTCCTGATCTGGGCTCGGAAAATTTACCGTTAATAAAAAGTCCGTATTTCTTTTCCAGCCGGATATGGTCTTTACTCTCCGGAGCGGGTGCATATTCCCACTCTCCTCTGAATTTAAGTGCGGTTTGTTTTTTGCTTGTCCTGGCCATGATAATAAGGTATTCAGGTATTAATGCACCCGGGGAACGTAAGTAATTGAATCAGTCTTTTGAAAAATAATCCAGTGACTGGTAAACACCGGTTTCTTCCTTAATCAATTGCATTAAAATATCGTTAGCAAGTGAACTGGCACCAAAACGGAAAAGTTCCGGAGTCAGCCAATCGAAACCCAGCGTTTCTTTTACCATGACCAGATAAGCCAGTGCCTGTTTGGCCGTAGCGATTCCACCGGCAGGTTTCATCCCGATTTTTTTTCCGGTATCATAATAAAAATCCCTGATGGCTTCGAGCATGACCAATGTCACCGGCTGTGTGGCTGCCGGTTGAACCTTACCCGTGGAGGTCTTGATAAAATCTGCACCGGCATACATTGCCAGGTCGCTTGCGAGTCTCACATTATCTAACGTACTCAGTTCGCCCGTTTCCAAAATTACTTTCAGGTGTGCGTCTCCACATGCTTCCTTTACTGCAGCAATTTCATCCGATACGTACCTGAACTCTCCGCTCAGGAAGTGTCCGCGTGAAATCACCATATCAATTTCATCTGCGCCCTCATTTACGGCCCACCTGGTTTCTTCCAGTTTCACTTTCCGGCTTGACATACCTGAAGGAAATGCGGTGGCTACCGCGGCCACTTTAACCTTTGAGCCCCGGAGACATTCCCTGGCGGTCCTGACAAGGTTTGGGTACACGCATACCGCCGCTACGGCAGGGATGGTGGGAAGGTCATGCGGGTGCATGGCTTTGGTGCAAAGTTGCCTTACCTTTCCGGGCGTATCCTTTGCTTCTAGCGTGGTAAGGTCCAGCATGCTCATCGCCAGATTCAGCATGGAACGCTTGGAGGATTTTTTAATACTTCTTTTGTTAAGCCTCGACACCCGTTCTTCCACCCCAACCTGATCAATGTACACTGACGGCATTGTAGGACTGTACATCCTGCTCATGATTACTTCTGAATTACCCGTAATTATTTTACGAATATACGAAGAAGCCTTCAAAAGCCGGTAATCTGTGAAGGGCTAAAACCGGTAATTCATGGTAAATTCAATAACCGAATTGTACTGTCCCTTGTCAAAAAAGTTATAATTATAGGAATTGTGATAGGGTCTGATGGGTGTTACAGATGCAGAATAACGGGCATCCACAAACCAGTTGTCACTGAAATTATAAAGCAAGCCGGCTTGCCAGGAAACTTCATATTTCCTGAATTCGGGTGTGTAATATATGACTCCCAACTGGTCTGATTCCTCCGATTTGAGCAGCCGTGCATATCCCAGGCCCGCAAAAAACGCAAGGTCCTTTTTGAATTTCCACTGGATCGAAACGGGAACTTCCAGGTAATTCAACCGCATCCTGTAATATGAATTATCTAACTGCGAAACAGCACTCTGACTCCCCTTCTGAATATAAACCAGTTCAACTTTCCCTCCCCAATTGTCCGAAAAATACCGTTCAACAAAAATTCCAGCGATCGGTCCGGCCTTGTTGAAACCGCTCAATTGATCTCCCGACACCTGGCTTCCGGCCACACCTGCACGGACTCCCGCGTGAAAATCCTGTGCCTGTTGGTAAAAGGGTAAGACCAGTAACAGCAGAAATACAACCGGTATTTTGGGAAGAACCATGGAATGCACCTGTTACTGCATAACCGGAGCCTGCTCCACCTGCAGCACCTCGTAAGTATCCGCGTTATACACAAATGCTACAACATAACAGTGTGCGGAAACCCTAGCCGGATCCAATGCAACCGAGAAACCTCTCAGGTATAATTCCCCCGCCGTGGCATTGCCTGAAATGATTTGTTCGCCGTATTCCGTATTAAAAGACTCCCGCAAGACATACCGGTGCGCATAGGTATCGTCAAATTCGGGTGTATGCGGCGGATACCAGACCTGCCAGTCAACCACGGAATCTTCCGTAAGCACAACCTGTAGTTTGTAATTGCCTGTAAGGGCTGCTAAGTTTCTGACCTGAACCGCACACCTGATTTCACGGGTTCCTGGCAGGTAGTGATTTATTATTCTGATGCCGAAACGTGCAGGCAGTGCACTGCGTTCCTGGATTTTGGCAGCCCAGGAGGAAGGCGTTTTGATATGTGTGGCGGGCCAGTCCATCCTGTCAATAAGCCCGTTAGGATTGCCTGCTGAAGAATTTCCGAAGAAATGATCCCATTCTTCTCCAACCGTCGTTCTGAAATCTGTGGTAAGGGCGCCGGCAGGCTGGTTACCGGGACAGGCAAGTCCGCCCGGACATGGACTGGCAAAAAATCCTGCATGCACCGACATCACAACCAGCCTGTCACCATACGCCGGTTTCAGCGTGTCATTGAGTTTCACTCCGGCGTAAGGGCAGTTGCCACACAGGAGTCCCGTATAATCTTCGGCCAATATCTTTTTTACCGGGGTCGAATTGTCGGAAGTAAAAGACAGGGTATCCCCGTTGATTATGAGTGAATCATCTGAAAGATATACCACTCCTTTGCTGCTGCCTTCATGATAAGGGCCTTCAATTTTATCACATCCCGAAATGGCCGCCATGAGCAGGAATGGCAACATAAGCCGATTCATGATTTTTTTCATCACATTAATTGTTTTCACACCATCATTTTAGAAACTGCTTGTGACTGATAAGGAAAATCCGTTTGAAGCAGGTACATTTCTGCACACACCGCCCACACAAAGGATTCCGGCACGCTGCCTTCCATAACCGACAGTAATCCTGTTGGCATTTTTATTGAATCCGATCTGTCCTGTAGCATAGTGGAACCTCTGGCTGGAATTATCATTTCCGTAATTATACAGGTCAAAGGCTGCGATAAACCAATGCGGGGCAATGGTATATTCTGCAAGCGTAAGCGCCCAACTTTGTTTATCCTGCCTGGTATAGAGATGCTGCAATTCTGTTCTCAGGTTACGCTTCGAACTGAGTTTGATGTTCAGCTCCAGAATCGTAATATGGGCATACACGTGCCCGAATCCTGTTCTTCCTTCCACAACATCCTTGTTATAATTCTGATACATATATGTAAGGGTGGCACGGACTTTTTTGCTGAGTTTTCTTTTGATCTCGATATTAAAGTCTTCAAAGTACACTTCTTTTCCAGGTGTAAAAAAGGGGGAAGTATATCCCATGTCGGCAGCATCGGGATTACCCGTCGTATCCACCGGATTTTTCTCAATGGCCTGGGCCCTTGAATAATTCAGTGCGACATCCATACCGTATTTCCCTCCCAGCGCAGATCCTTCCTTCATGAAATAAAACACCTCTCCCTGAAATCCAAACTCTCCCGTTGGCTGGGTGGCGTACGGATAAAAAGCCGCCAGTTCATAGGTATGATTTTTTGTCAGGGCAGGAAGATAATTGATAAAAAGATCATTGTTCACCGCATACCGGTCACTCCGGAATGCCATGTTGTCAATACGCTTGGCTGAAACATTTATTCCAAGTCCTTTGACGGTATATCCAAGATTCACCAGCAGGGCATCACCGTCCTTATAAATAAATCCATTCGAGGTTGAAGGGTCATTGATCTTGTGTACATATTCCGCATTGACGTTCCATGTACCGTCTGTCATGGTAATCCGGCCGGCGCCGGCGCCTACATTCAGTGGGAGGATATAAGATGGATCCGGATCCGCCTGGTATTTGCTGACAAAACTTCCCCCGAGAATCCACTGCATTTTCTTTTCCTGCCGTGTGGTGAAGGATTCATTTATATTCCATTCCGCATCGAAACCCCGGACGATACCTTCGCCTGTGCTGAAATAGGAACGTTGTTTTCCAATAAGGCCTTTTAAATACAATCCGTTACAGGGTTTATATTTCAGTCTGAATCCGTCGAATGCATTGTCGTACCCCAGATTCCTTTCCTCGTACGCCCGGAGTATCATGCCGCTGCCAAACTGTTCGTAAAAATTCCCTGCGGTAACTTCAAGATCTCCGTTCCTGTAACTCAGGTAACGAAAAGGAATGCCACTTCCTTTGTACCTCGGATCGAAGCCAAGCATCGGAGGCTGGTAGCTTTCATACCGGAGGCCTGCAGAAAAATTATCCTTCTCAAAAATAAAATTTGCAAATCCGTTGCTCAACAGTTTTTCGGGAACCCTCGGTGCGCCAATAAGGGAATCTTCCATATAATATTGAGCATCGAACTGAAGATTCCCGTGAACGGGTGAACTTGCAGGCAATTGTGCCCGGACGCCGGAGGTAGCTGAAAACAACAGCACACCGGAGAGTATATTTTTATATTTCACGTATAATTTTCAATAGGCTTGTTTCAATATGATCATTCACCGGAAACCCTGGTATATTATTTTTTTACCGGAACCGGCTTGCCTGAAGCAACCTGTTGTACCACTTCAAACAATTCATCCTGGTTTCCCTCTGCAAATCCGACATGTTGCCAGACAATTTCGCCTTTTCCGTTCAGCACAAAAGTGTGGGGCGGCATGTTTACATTCATTACCCTCTTGAAATCTCCGTTGGGGTCCAGGTAATTCTCAAAAGGCCAGTTCTTCCCGTTTACAAAAGGAGCCACTCGTGACATGGTCCTGGCATCATCCAGGGAAACCGCAATCAGCTTTACCCCTGTCTCCTTTTGCCAGTCCGCATAATCTTCCCGGATGGCATTTAATTCTTCAATACAGGGTTTACACCAGGTTGCCCAGAAGTCAATAATCATCGGTTTACCGTCGTTACTGAAACTTTTGGTATCCACATTTTCACCCGTGAGGGTTTTAACGCTTGCTGAGGGAAGCGGTCGCCCGGCTTCCTGATCCTGGGCGAATGATGTGCCGTGAAGACTCACCAATCCCAAAAATGCCAGGGTTAGGGTTGAAATTTTCATAGATTTCATGGAATATTGACAACAAATAAAGGAAACTGCCTTGAAATATCCACCAGGGAATGTCATAAGTTTGTTAAAAATACAGAAACCCCAGCCCGCCTTGAAAAACATCTTTGATTTATGATTAAATTTAGCTTACTTCGTTGATTATTACGACATCCCAATTCATAGTATCAGTTAACCCAAACCAAACCTATATTCGTATTACGATGAAAAAACTATTACTCGCTATCCTCCTGATTTCAGGAATGTGGTCTTACAAGGCCAATGCGCCAATGACAGCCGGCTGTGTCGCACCGGATTTCACCGCTACCGACATTAACGGAACCACCTGGCACCTCTACGACATATTAAACACAGGTAAAACCGTGTACATTGATGTATCTGCGACTTGGTGTGGTCCCTGTTGGAGTTATCATTCTTCCGGCGCTCTGGAAGGACTATACAACCAATACGGCCCCCTCGGAACCAACGAAGTAATGGTATTTATGGTGGAGGGCGATGGCACCACCAACACACAATGTCTTTACGGGCCTTCCGGCTGTAACAGTTCCACACAAGGCAACTGGGTAAACGGTACACCCTACCCGATTATCGACAATGCGACTATTGCCAACCAGCTTCAGATTTCGTACTTCCCGACGATTTATATGGTTTGCCCTGACAGAATCATCCGTGAAGTAGGTCAACTCAGCACGGCGCAGTTATATGCTCAGAAAAGCAATTGTTCCCAATCCTCTCAGCCGGTGGATGCAGGGATTACCAATTCCTCCGTGTGCCTGAACGGAACTCTGGCATCCTGCACAGATGTTGATGTTTCCTACCGACTGTGCAATTACGGCGCAAATCCCCTCACTGCCTGTGACGTGGATCTTGCTGTTCCCGGAACTTCCACCCAGCAATCCTACCACTGGACCGGAAGCCTGAATACTTATGAATCCACAGTATTGACCTTTTCCAATATTTCCGCTCCTCCCGGAGCATCGTACCAGGCTGTAATTACCACCAGCAATCCTAACGGCACCACAGATCCTGTTGCTGCAAACAACAGCAATACCACGGACTTTCTGATGTACCCAACTACAGGTGGCCCGGCAGTGGCTGAAACCTATGCTGCCAGTACTTTCCCGCCTGCCGGATGGTATCGTACCAACGGCGGTTCATCACCAACATGGGCCCGCTCTACGGCAGGATATAGCGGTGTGGGAAGCGCTAAAATGGATTTTTACAGTTCACCTGCCGGTGATTTGGATATACTCCAGGCCCCTGCCATGGATTTATCCGGCCTTCAGGATGCTGTCCTCACTTTTGATGTGGCCTATGCCCAGTATTCGGGCTCAGCGGATAATCTTAAGGTGAAGGTTTCCACAGACTGCGGTGCATCGTGGGTTATGGTTTACAACAAATCGGGTGCAACGCTTTCCACAGCACCCGCAACCAGTAGTGCATTTACACCGTCCAGTAATGCGCAGTGGAGGAATGAAGCCATATCCTTTGCAAACTATGTTGGTAACAACAATGTATTCATACGCTTTGACGCCCTGTCGGATTACGGCAACAACCTGTATATTGATAATGTAAACATGAATTTCAATACCGGTACCGGTACAATTACGGTTCCGGTCTCATTCAGTGTTTACCCAAATCCTGCTTCATCACTGACCAACATTGATTTTTCACTGACGCAAAAAGACAATGTGACGATTGAAGTATTCAATAAAATAGGAAAACAGGTATTCTCCGCCACGGAAGCTGATCTTGCTCCCGGCGCACACAATTATACCATTAATACCGAAGGGTATGCCAAAGGTATTTATATGGTAAGCATCAAAACTTCCGCCGGTTCTTCCATGAAGAAACTGGTAGTTGAATAATCATCCGGTTTTTTGTAAAAAGGAGTCTTTCTTGACTCCTTTTTACATTTTATCATTTATGGAAAATCAGATTTCAAATGAAAAAAATTCTACTCCTGCTTGCAGCCGGTTTCGTTGGCACAACAGCCATGGCGCAGTCCCTGGTAGTTACCAGTGACAGTCTTGTATTAACAGGTCCGTCAAATGTTTTAATGACGGCGCGTGCGGTGGTGACCAACACCTCTGCAAATCCCATTTTTGTACTGGCAAAAAGGGATACGGCGAGTATGGTTCTGGCACC
>JADZBN010000026.1 GCA_020852075.1 Bacteroidia bacterium | reverse complement strand
TGCCGTGGCATCGCTAACCCTTGCAACATTCTCGACTGTGAAATCCTTAGCAATGATGGCACGCCATCCGTCCGTGCCAAATTTAATTTTGTCCATGTTCAAAGGTACAACCAATTCATGTTCCCGCAATAAGGGTTTTACTCATATTTCACAAATTCATTGATTGCATTCCAGCGCCATAACATCAATCCTCTCCGGAATGCTTCCGATTGCCAGGCAGGGATTTCCTGGCTGTTAATCCTGCTGATCCGGAAATAGAATTCTTTTTCAAGCAGGAAATCCTTCAGCGATTTGTAATCACAAATCAGGTCGCTGTGGTCAATTTCAACCCCTGAAATCCTATCCAGTGGTTTTCCCTTTACCCATAACCTGATATTCTGAATTGTATACCAGAGGCTGTCATTTTTCCGAAACCATATCTCATGGACTTCAGCGGACTCCACCCGGATTCTGGTTGAATCAAAAAGACCTGAGATCCGGTCACCACCGAGATTAAAATAAAATTCTTTGTTGGCATCCAGATAGGAAGACCAGGAATTCAGAAATAAAATCGAATTTTTAGCCTGCGGCGCATCGCCGGAAACCGAATCATCAATAAAATAAGTGATCTCCCTGCATGAACTCCCCGGAGGTGTCCTGCGTTGTGAAATGGCAGATTCTGCATCCCTGCGGATGGAAAGGGCTTCAGTCAGGCCGGAAACTTTTCTATCACCGTATTGCACCACATTAAAATAATAATATTTCTGATCCAGGATTTCTCTGAAAGAAGACCTGCAATTTCCGTTTGCATCAACCGGGATAAGTGAATTATTGAGAAGGCTGTCAAGATCTTTTTCATCCACATATCCGTAAGATACTTCTTCCCCTGAGAGCGAGCGGGTGGAAAAATAAAACCCCACGGTTTGAAAATCACTTTTGGTATGGTTTACATCCCATAATTCATAAATAAAAAGTTGCTGGCATTTGCCGAACAGGGTGCCGGTGGATTGTTCAAGCCTTTGGAGGGTAGTGGGTTTTATACGGATTTCTTTTTGGGGTGAATCCCATAATTCAATCCTGCCATTCATTACCCCCGGATAGACCAGAGCCGGCAGGGCTTTTACAAGATTGTATCCGAGACTATCAGGCTGATCGTTGCTGTTCAGGAAAAGCAGAACCGGAATCGAACGTGCGCAGGCTACCTCCTGCTTTCCGGCAAGGAAAAGGATCGCAAGGAACCAACAGGCACGGAACTTAGGAACGGATACCCCTTTTGTTAAGCGCATTTTGAAACCTTTTTGCATTCAGGAGATGTTGTTCATAGGTTGAAGAAAACCGGTGATATCCGGAAAAGTCTTCCTTAGCACAGAAATACATATAGGAATGTGAACTTGCATTCAGCACTGCATTCAATGAAGCCTGCGTGGGCAGGCAAATGGGCCCGGGTGGAAGCCCTGCATATTTATAAGTGTTATATGGAGAATCTATTTCTTTATACACATTAAGTACCCTCCCAATGGAAAAATCGCCTAAAGCCCAGACAAGGGTTGGATCGGCTTCCAGTTTCCAGCCTTTTTTTAACCGGTTCAGATATACGCCGGCAATGTCGGGTTTTTCATCATCCCTGTTGGTTTCCTGCTGAACTATGGATGCCAATATGGAAACTTCCTGCGGAGTAAGATTTTTTACTGCTGCCTGTTTCAGCCTGGATGCAGTCCAGAACCTGTCATACTCCTTTTTCATCCGCTTCAGAAACTGAGATGCTGTAGTGTTCCAGTACATTTCGTAGGTATCTGGAAGAAACATCACCAGAATGTTATCTCTCGTAAATCCAAGGGTTGAAAGAAAAATGGAATCATTCATTATCGCGAGCAAGGATTTCCTGTCAGCCTCTATTTGTTTACTAACCCTGTCTGCAAGTTCCCCTTTTGTCCTGATATTATTAATAACCAACTTCACAGGGGTTTGCCTCCCCGACCGTAAAAGGGCTATCAAATCCTTGTTGGTCATGCCGGCCTTCAGTTCATAGCGACCTGGCCTTATGTTTTTATCGTATTTCATCTGCAGGGCCGTCCACCGGAATGATTTTTCATCTTTGATAAGGCGGTTTTCTTTCAGGTCTTTCATTACATCATCAAAGGTTGAACCCGTTGCGATCAGCAGGTATTGGGAACTCTCAGATCCGGTGTTTACATTTTTAAAAAATACTTCCCTGTAAATGACGGTTCCGAGTCCCAACGCCAAAATGCCCAATACAACTACAGATCCCCAGAGGAATCGCTTAATTTTCTTACCGGAAACAGCCATGATTTCAAAACGAAAATACCTGCTTTTTTACATAACGGTTTCGGGGCCGAAATAATTTCTCAACAATATCAATGGTTGTTCATTAGCCCGCCGCTTTTTTGGTTTTAGGACATGTATCTAATGGCAAAATCCATGTTTTTGAACGCTTCCAGGCAGCCCGGTGGATGTTTTTAGGTATTGATTAAAAAGATAAAAAATTCCTAACCGGGGGGCTTTTGAACCTCATGGAATGGTTTATTTGCATATCAACCAGATCCTGTTCCAATGATAAAACATACGCTATTATTATTATGTATTACCCTGTACACCGTAACTGCTATCCACGCCCAGGGAACCGGTGTACCTCTCAGCGACACACTATCCGGTAATAAACCGGAAGTCCCGTCACAGACAACTCCTTCTCCAAGGATTTTGATATCAGGATATGTTCAGGCACAGTTTACCTATGCTGAAAAATCTTTTTCACCGGGAAACGATAAACGATTTCAGGTGCGGCGTGGAAGGATAAAGTTTTCATTTGTTTCGCCAAAAAATACGAAAGGCTGGTCAACCTCCCAATACGTTCTTCAGGTAGATATTACGGAAAGAGGACTGAATATCAAGGACGCCTATACCATCCTCACAGATCCATGGACAGGCTGGTTCAATATTCAGGCAGGGATGTTTAACCGTCCTTTCGGATTTGAAAACCCCTATTCATCGGGTGTACGGGAAAGTCCTGAGCGTGGCCGGATGTCGGGCATTATCTTTCCGAACGTAAAAGATCTCGGAGCCAGTCTGGCAATTCAGGGGCCAAAGACATCGGCCTTCCACTGGCTGAGGATTGAAGGCGGATGGTTTAATGGAGTCGGTGGCCCGTCATCACTGGCTGAGGCCGATGAATTCGATAAGAAAAAGGATTTCATCGGCAGAATTTCCACTACCCGTAAGCTTTCTTCGGGAAAAGTAACAGTAAGCGGAGGATTCAGCATGTATGAAGGCGGTTTCCGGATTGACAGCGTAAATGTCTTTACGATGAATACTGACAACCGCGGTGTAAAGGGTTATTCGTTGGTGAGCCATGCCGCGGATAACTATAAGGACGGACTGACGGGATCAAGATCCTATACGAAACGCAGGTACATGGGTGCGGATGCCCAGGTGAGCTTTGACTGGGCCGGTGGCAGAACCATTCTCAGGGGTGAATACATTCAGGGTACACAGCCTTCCACATCCGTCTCATCTTCCAGCCCTTCCTCAGCGGTTACCAAAGATATTTATTACCGGAAATTCAACGGAGCCTACTTTTACTTCATTCAAAACATTCGCACCAGCCCCTGGCAGGTACTGCTGAAGTATGACTGGTATGATCCCAATACCGCAGTAAAGGGCAACCAGGTGGGTGATGCAGTTGTTCCGGGCTTTGTCGCAACCAATTCCACGGACCTCTGTTACCGGACACTGGGATTTGGTGCCATCTGGTTATGGGACTCTCATGCAAAAATTATAGCATATTATGATCGTATAATCAATGAAACCACCGACCAGCCGGGGTCAGTATCGTATTATTCCAAAGACGTCCCTGACGATCTGATTACCCTCAGGATTCAGGCCGAATTTTAGAATACGTGAATGCAGTCAGATGGGCCGGATTGAAATTTATGATCAAAAAATTAACAAGGGCAATCACCTGAGAGTGGTTGCAATCTTTTTTATCAGGCATGGTCCTTCATAGATAAAGCCGGTAAACACCTGAACCAGGCTCGCACCGGCTTCAATTTTTTCCAATGCATCTTCAGGTGAATGGATACCCCCTGCTCCGATAATGATAAACTTCCCCTCCGATTTCCGGGATAGATAGCGGATTACTTCCGTTGACTTTGATCCCAGGGGTTTTCCGCTGAGACCTCCATCACCCATTTTTTCTACCAGAGCCTGGTTGGTTCTCAGGTTTTCTCTGCTTACCGTAGTATTGGTTGCAATTACACCCGGAAGGCGACATTCTTTAACCACATCTGCAATTTCATCCAATTGCTGTGGGGTCAGATCCGGTGCAATTTTGAGTAAGATAGGCCGGGGCATTTCCAACTTATATTGTTCCTGGAGAAATGTATTTAGTTCCTGCAACCGCTGAAGCAGTCTTTTCAGGGGTTTATGTTCCTGAAGTTCTCTGAGATGTGGGGTATTTGGCGAGCTAACGTTCACGGCAAAGTAATCCACACAACCATACAGTTCCCTGAAGCATTTTTCAAAGTCATTGCCTGCCTCTTCATTGGGTGTATTTTTATTTTTTCCAATATTACCCCCGATGATGATACCCGGTTTTCTTTTCCGGAGTCGTCGGGCGGCTGCGGCAACACCCTCATTATTAAAACCCATTCGATTGATCAGGCCATGGTCTTCCGGCAGGCGAAACATCCGGGGTTTTGGATTGCCCGGCTGCGCAAGCGGGGTTAGGGTACCGACTTCAATGAACCCAAATCCAAGGCAGGATAATTCTTCGAAACAAACAGCGTCCTTATCAAATCCGGCTGCCAGCCCGACCCTGTTTGGAAACCTGAGCCCCATAAGTTCAATACCACCTGAAACACTGCTGAAGCACCATGAACGTATGATGTACTTCATCCCCGGAATAGCGAGGCCCAGGCGCAGCAGCCTGATTACCAGGTGATGAATGCCTTCCGGGTTAACCCGGAAAAAAACAGGCCGGATCAGTTTAGTATAACATCCCATCGGCGCGAAGATAACCAAACCGGCTTCAATGCGAAGATCGGGTAAAATGCTGGTTTTTTGAAAAATCTGCCGGACGAAACAATACGAAATTTAACATATCATTGATTTTATTCTTTAGTATATTGAAACTATTATTTAGATTTGCCTAAATTTCATTGTATGAAAATTGCGTTGCGATTCCTGTGTATTCTCGCTACCGGCCTGCAGCCGGTATTTGCCCAGGACAGCCGGTTTATTCTGGATAACTCCTTCCTGATTGAAGAGGCTTACAACCAGGAGCCCGGGGTGCTTCAGCATATTTTTCTGATCACGGCCGATGAGAATTCCATGGATGTCGAAGCAGGTTTCACAGAAGAACTGCCACTCTCAGGAATGAACCATCAGCTTTCCTTTACTCTTTCCGGCGCAACATCAGACCCAAGGAATTTCCGTATCAATGAACTGCTTTTCAACTACAGGTATCAGTTGGTCCATACAACCCAAATCAGCATTGCACCGAGGTTCAGTACAATAATTCCATTTTCTGACAACAGAAACTACAGCAACGGCTGGGGATTTCA
>JADZBN010000025.1 GCA_020852075.1 Bacteroidia bacterium | reverse complement strand
TGTTATTCGTTACAACAGAAAAGAAAATGAAAAACTGATCAGCTTCGAAGACGATGTTAAATCCTATCCGTTGACAAAGTTTCAGAAGACCAATCAGAGTACCTGTATCAATCTGAAACCCATCGTATCAAAGGGGCAAAAGGTGAAAAAAGGTCAGGTACTTTCTGAAGGATATGCCACACAAGGTGGTGAACTTGCTCTTGGCCGGAATCTTAAAGTTGCATTCATGCCCTGGAAGGGATATAACTTTGAAGATGCGATTGTGATTTCGGAAAAAGTGATCCGGGAAGATATCTTCACCTCAATCCATGTGGATGAATACAGCCTTGAGGTACGTGATACCAAACGCGGAATGGAAGAACTTACCGCTGACATCCCAAATGTAAGCGAAGAAGCTACCCGCGAGCTAGACGAAAACGGAATTATCCGGATAGGAGCTGAAGTTACTGAAGGAGATATTCTCATTGGAAAAATTACACCCAAAGGTGAAACCGATCCCTCACCGGAAGAAAAACTCCTGCGTGCAATTTTCGGTGATAAAGCCGGTGACGTAAAGGATGCTTCACTCAAAGTCCCTCCGTCTGTAAAAGGAGTGGTGATTGACAAAAAACTATTCTCCCGTGTCGTTGCCAAGGACAAATCACAGAAAAACGATGAAAAGCTGCAACTTGAAAAACTGGACAAAGAATATAACCAGCTTGCGGCAGAGCTAAAGGAAAAGCTGATTGATAAGCTTTTTGTTCTTGTAAGCGGGAAAACCTCACAGGGAGTTACGGACATTTTTAAGGAAGTTATTATTCCTAAAGGTGCGAAGTTTACCCAGAAGATGTTATCTGAAATAAATTTTGACACCATCCATCCGGATAAGTGGACAACGGATAAGGATAAGAATGATCAGATTAAACAACTGCTTCATAATTATTCTATCAAATTTAATGATGTTACCGGCCTTCATAAGAGGAAAAAATTTGCATTGACAGTTGGAGATGAACTTCCTGCTGGAATTGTTCAACTTGCGAAAGTGTATATCGCCAAGAAGCGTAAGCTGAAGGTGGGTGATAAGATGGCAGGCCGCCACGGTAACAAAGGCATTGTTGCAAAAATTGTCAGAGACGAAGACATGCCGTTTCTCCCTGACGGCACGCCGGTTGATATCGTACTGAACCCCCTTGGAGTACCATCCAGGATGAACCTGGGCCAGATTTATGAGACCATTCTTGCATGGGCAGGGGAGCAGATAGGAATGAAGTTTGCCACACCGATTTTCGACGGAGCTACCATTGAGCAGATTGATGAGTATGTTTCCAAAGCAGGTTTGCCGCGATTCGGTTCCACGTATCTGTATGACGGAGGCTCGGGAGAGAGATTCGACCAGCCCGCGACAGTGGGAATTATCTATATGATGAAACTCGGTCACATGGTTGATGACAAAATGCACGCCCGCTCCATTGGCCCGTACTCACTCATTACCCAGCAACCTCTGGGCGGTAAAGCGCAGTTTGGTGGTCAGCGGTTTGGAGAAATGGAAGTGTGGGCGCTCGAAGCATTTGGCGCCGCAAACATTCTTCAGGAGATACTTACCGTGAAATCTGATGATGTAATCGGACGAGCCAAGACCTATGAATCTATAGTCAAAGGCGACAACCTTCCAACGCCGGGAATCCCTGAATCATTCAATGTATTGTTGCATGAACTCAGAGGTCTCGGACTGAAGATTACCCTGGACTGATTCCGGGTTAAACAGACCGGAACAGGAAATTCCGGTCTGTCCATTCCCAATAACCAGTAACACTAATAAGATGGCAACCAGAAAAGAAATAAAAATCAAATCCAATTTTTCGAAGATCATCATCAGCCTTGCCTCACCGGAACATATCCTGGAGCAATCAAGCGGTGAGGTTCTGAAACCCGAAACCATAAATTACAGAACCTATAAGCCTGAAAGAGACGGATTGTTTTGTGAGAGAATTTTTGGGCCTGTAAAAGACTGGGAATGTCACTGCGGAAAATATAAACGCATCCGGTATAAAGGAATAGTTTGTGACAGATGCGGCGTTGAGGTAACGGAAAAGAAAGTACGACGGGAACGTATGGGACATATTACCCTTACTGTTCCGGTTGCTCACATTTGGTATTTCCGGTCATTGCCTAATAAAATCGGATACCTGCTGGGCCTGCCGACCAAGAAACTGGATATGATCATTTATTATGAAAGATATGTGGTTATTAATCCGGGGGTAAAAGCACAGGATGGAATAAATTACCTTGATTTCCTTACCGAAGAAGAATATCTCCAGCACCTGGACACTCTCCCGAAGGAAAATCAATACCTGGATGATACGGATCCCAATAAGTTTATTGCAAAAATGGGTGCTGAGGCGCTGTATGATCTGCTTTCCAGACTGAACCTCGATGAGCTTTCCTATAGACTGCGTCACCAGGCAAGTAATGAGACCTCACAACAAAGAAAGAATGAAGCTCTCAAACGCCTGAATGTCGTCGAGGCATTCCGGGCAGCAAATCAACATATTGAAAATCATCCTGAGTGGATGATTGTTAAAGTGGTTCCGGTAATACCGCCTGAGTTGCGTCCTCTTGTTCCGCTGGATGGCGGCCGTTTTGCCACCTCAGACTTAAATGACCTTTACAGAAGGGTAATTATCCGGAATAACCGGCTTAAGCGGCTGCTGGAAATCAAGGCACCCGATGTTATCCTGCGTAATGAAAAGCGTATGCTTCAGGAAGCGGTAGATTCCCTGTTTGATAATTCCCGCAAAGTAAACGCAGTCAAGACTGAATCTAACCGTGCACTTAAATCATTATCCGATTCTTTAAAGGGTAAACAAGGCAGGTTCCGTCAGAACCTCCTCGGTAAGAGAGTTGACTATTCAGCCCGTTCGGTCATTGTTGTAGGCCCTGAAATGAAACTCCACGAATGCGGCCTTCCTAAAGACATGGCAGCCGAACTTTTCAAGCCTTTTATCATCCGTAAAATGATAGAGAGGGGAGTCGTGAAAACAGTTAAGTCTGCCAAGAAAATTGTTGACAGGAAAGATCCAATTGTATGGGACATCCTTGAAAATGTATTAAAAGGTCATCCGGTGCTTCTGAACCGGGCACCAACGCTTCACAGGCTTGGTATCCAGGCATTCCAGCCGAAACTTATTGAAGGGAAAGCTATCCAGCTTCATCCGCTGGTTTGTACGGCATTTAACGCTGACTTCGACGGTGACCAGATGGCTGTTCACGTACCGCTGGGAAATTCAGCAATTTTGGAAGCCCAGATGCTGATGCTCGCATCTCATAATATTCTTAATCCTGCAAATGGCGCACCTATCGCCGTACCGTCTCAGGACATGGTTCTCGGTCTGTATTATATTACAAAGGAACGACGTAGCGAAGGGAACAAGAAGGTAAAGGGTGATGGGATGAAATTCTATTCTGCCGAAGAGGTGATTATTGCCTATAACGAAGGAGTGGTAGATCTTCATGCCATGATCAGCCTTAAGGCAATGGTAAAACGTGACGGTGTACTTCGTGAGGAAATCGTTAAATCTGCGGTGGGCCGCGTCCTGTTCAACCAGGTCGTTCCCGAGGAAATGGGATTTATTAATTCCCTTCTCACCAAAAAAGCGCTACGTGATATTATCGGTGAAATTCTGAAAGCTTGTGGTATTGCCAAGACAGCAAAATTCCTGGATGATATTAAGGACCTTGGGTTCAGGATGGCCTTCAAAGGTGGTTTGTCGTTTAATCTTGAAGATGTAAAAATC
>JADZBN010000024.1 GCA_020852075.1 Bacteroidia bacterium | reverse complement strand
TTCCTCTGCCTGAGCCTTTATAGATTCAAAAGCCCTGGCACCCTGCTGATTCAGGTCTGTGGATACTTTCGGATCAGTTACCGTACCGCCGATTTTGATCCGGACCGGAACAACATCGCCTACACTCAGATTGGCTCCTTTACTGTTAGCGCCGGCAACAAGGTTGTTCAATACGGAATTTGCCGCACCTCCGAAAGATGACCGTGGAATGTCAACCGCCATAGTATAATCTACGGTCTGATCAAGTCCGTTGGAACCTGCGACGGTACTTTTGAATCCGTTAATTTTAACTTCAAACGGATCAACGTACACTCTTCCATTCATAATTTTAAACGACGGATTCATGGACGGAATATCAAATCGTTTCCAGGATGGCATTTTCAGTAAATCGGCAACTTTTGAAAATGCAGGCAGGTTTTCAACGGTAACATTGCCTGTCATTAATTTACCATTACCGCTGACTGAATTCAGATCAGGATTCATCTTCCCGTCCAGTTTTCCCTGTACAGCCAGATCCGAAGAAAAACGTCCGCTGCAATATTTGGCAACCGGTGCAAGTTTTTGTACCGAGGAAAACGCCTGTGAGGTTTTCCGGATATCAAAATCCTTAAGTTTTAAAATAAAATCAAATGCAGGAGACTTGGAATTTTTCGAAGAGTATCCGCCATTCATATTCAGACTGCCATCGAGCATACGCATGGCAACATCTTTCATCCGGATGGACTGGTCTCTGATTTCAACTGTGCCGTTCACATTGAAGATGTTGATCTCCCCGTAAATGAGAGTACCGACGGAAGCAGTCATTGAAAAATCCAGGTTCCCCGGAATCTCCAACACTTTCATGGAACCGGTGTCCGGTGTGGCGCCTGCCTGTATTTCACTTGTCATGAATTCATTCAGATCAATAACATCGCTTTTCAGGCGAAGGGTGCCACGCAGGGTCTGACCTTTAAGGGCATATTGAATAAAATTCTCCAGGTTGCCGGAGGCATCAAAATCACTCTTGCCCGACCTTGCCCGGAATGCATTCAATGAAACATTTGAAGGATTGAATGTCATCTGCATGGTGTTTAACTGAAAATCCTGTTTCATATCCGGGGAACCGTACACCAGTCCTGCCACAGAGAGGCTGCCCTGCGCCTGGAATCTGTCGAATTGCTTTTTTTCAACAGCGGACATTCTTCCCCGGGCACTCAGGTCACTGGTGATGCTTCCGGTAAGCCGGGTGCCTTTGTCCAATGGAACAATTTTCTGCATATTCCCCAGGTCAATTTTCCCTTTTACAAAGGCATCAAAGTCAGGATCGGAAACAGGGGTCTTTAGTATAAGCCTGGCATCAAAGGGATCACCGGCCAATTCCAGGTGAAGTTTGGAAAGGTTGATCAGCGTATGATCCGGAATCCCGTCGGGATTATGGATATCCAGATTTACCTGTACATTATTAACAGAAGCAGGCAGCGACGGATATTGAAACATACCATTTTCAATATTTACACTAAGGCCGAACCCTGGTGAACTGGCCCCGTTATACCGCCCCTTTATATATCCAGACAGAGCAAGCTTACCCGACGATTTCAGATTGCTGAATCCATCCTTGTAAATTACAGGTAGCAGGGAAAGAAAATTCCTGAATTCAGATTGCGGTGTTGAAAACTTCAGATCCATATCAATACTCGTATCCGGCATTGCCAGCCAGCCATCCACGCCGATTTCAAGGGCATTGAGTGTCACCTTGTTATTCCTGAATGTAAATCTGAAATTTTTCATGTCCATATCAATGTCTGCATCGGCGGTCGTTTTCACGCCTGAAAACAATGGCATTCCGTCGTACGACATGTACATTTTATCCGCACGGGTATGGGTAGCAAGCACGAACAGGTCCTGGGTGAAATCCCCGCTTCCGTCATGATTTACATTATCCAGTTTCAGGGTGTAATCCAGTGTCCGGTCATCATAAAGGATCCTGCCTTCACGTACAGCATACTTTTTCAGTTTCAGTTTGAATGATGATGAAGAGGATTGAGGTGATTCCGGTTTGCCGGGTTTTACAATATCCCAATTGGCCATTCCGTCCCTGTCCACCAGGAAATTCATCACCGGTGACTGAATGGAAACCGACCGTATGGAAATCTGATCACCGGAAATAACACTGAACAAGTCCACTGAAATATCAACCTGTTTTGCATAGACAAGTGTATCACCGGGGAACGGGGCCTGGTTGATAATACTGAGTTGATCTATCCGGAGGGAAAAATTGGGAAAGCTCCGGAACAGGGAAAGTTCAAAATCGCCAAAATCCACCTTGGCATTCAATGAATTGTTGGCCTGTGTTTTTACCATGGATACAATTTTGTCCTTAAAAATTATGGGCAGTACAACCATCAATGCAATTAGTATTACAAGGATAATCCCCGTCCATTTTACAATCTTTTTCATTGTCATATATCGTGTTTTGGTTTGTTCCGGTATGTTGGATATTAAAGGCGTGAACACCTGTGCTCAAGCATCAGGTCGGCGAGGGTAAGAGCGGCAAGTGCTTCCACCACCGGAACCGCACGTGGAACCACACAGGGATCATGGCGTCCGGATGCTTTAAGTATGACATTTTCGCCGCTGCTGTTAACCGTTTGTTGTTCCATTGATATAGTGGAAACCGGCTTGAATGCAACCCTGAAATAAATATCCATGCCATTGGAAATACCACCCTGAATGCCGCCGGAATGATTTGTAGCGGTAATCACCTTCCCGTCCGATACGCGGAATGCGTCATTGAATTCCGAACCCTTTCCGGATGCCCCGGCAAACCCACTGCCATATTCAAAACCGTGAGCGGCATTTATGGAAAGACAGGCAGCAGCGAGTTTTGACTGGAGTTTTCTGAATACCGGTTCCCCCAGTCCGGCGGGACAATTACGGATGACACAGGTGATGACCCCACCTGTACTATCGCCTGATTTTTTTAACGACTCAATGAATGCAATCATTTTTGCGGAACTCCCCTCATCGGGGCAACGAACAGGGCTGGAATCTATTTTATTCCGATCCCCCTCTTCATACGAACCCGAAAATGTTACAGGTCCCACGGCAGAAACAAAAGCCATAATTTCAGTTAAGGGTAGTAATTGCCGCGCAACAGAACCGGCAAAAACCCAGGATGCTGTTTCCCTTGCCGATGACCTTCCTCCTCCCCTGTGATCCCTGAAACCATATTTTTCCTGGTACGTGAAATCCGCATGGGAAGGCCGGTACACATCCTTCAGGGCTTCGTAATCTGATGGTCTGTAATCCTGATTCCTGATGATGAAACCGATGGGTGTGCCAAGGGTTTTACCTTCGTAAACCCCCGAAAGTATTTCGTAATCATCCGCTTCTATTCTTGGCGTACTCAGGGCGGACTGACCCGGTCTCCTGCGCTTCATCTCATAGCGGATCAATTCCTGGTTGAGCAGGAGTCCTGAAGGGCAACCATCAATGATCCCTCCGATGGCCGGACCGTGTGATTCACCAAAAGTGGATAGTTTAAAAATTTTTCCGAATGAATTTCCTGCCATAATTACAGGGTGAAATTAGAAAAAAGATTTCCGCATTTTGCTGAACAGAAATCCTGAAATCAACGACAATATGTTGATTTTGTCAGTTAGAAAAACCCCGCGTGGGGTTTATAATTTTTTCCCCAGCCAGCTCCGGAAAACGGGCGATCGTTCCCCTGCCCCAACCAGCAGGTCTATGAGCCAGGGCCTGTTGAACAAGCGCTGTAAAAACAATTTTTTCCTGAGTTCAGGCAACAGCCTTTGCTGTATCTGGAGGTCGTAATTTCTGAACATTTCAGCACTAAAATCTGTTTCTGTAAAAGCCTTCATAGCCGCTTCCGCGGCAAGTTTACCACTCCACATGGCATTTCCTATTCCTTCACCATTGAGCGGGTCAACCAGGGAAGCCGCATCGCCGGTGAGGATAAAACCACTACCGGATATTTTCATTTTCCTGCCCCCAAGAGGAAGACCGAATCCCTCGAGTGGAGAAATTCTGACGGCCTGCGCAAATCTTTTTTCCATGATCCCAGAGCAGAGGATTTCCTGAAATACTTTTTTTAAATCAAGCTTTCGCTTTTGAATATCTGACGAAAGCATTCCAAATCCCACATTTGCCTGTGAGGACGACAAAGGAAAAATCCAGAAATATCCGGGCAGGAATTTATCCATCAGGTGAATCTCAATAATCGCGGGATCTTCAATACCATCTATCTTTTCATAATAGGCACGGACGGCTCCCGAGAAATGTGCAGGGTCTGGAACATATCCGGCAAGCTTTCTGGCAGCGATGGAATGTGCACCGTCTGCAGCAATTAATACCCTGGTTTGCATGGTGCCCCCGTTGTAAACAAGTCCTGTTCCTGAATCAGAGGGTTCCAGGTCTTTTACCGTAATATTTTCCCGGATTTGAATAGTGCCTGAATCCCGGACCAGGCCCAATAAGAAATTATCAAAATCTATTCTTTTGGATACATGACCCGGTTTTGCAAAAAGTACTCTTGCGGTTTTTCCTCCGGGGGAGGTAATCTGCCATCCGCGTGTATTGTTTTTCCCCGGAAACCGTTCCCATGCATCCGCATAAGAAGGATCAATGCTACGCAGAATTGAACCTGCACGGCCTCCAATGGCATCACCACACACTTTATCCCGCGGAAACCGCTGCTTATCTACCAGGCAAACGGATAACCCGCTGTCTTTCAAAGAAAGCGCTGCGGTACATCCTGCAGGCCCTGCCCCGAGGATGATAACATCGAAATCCGGATGAATTGAATTGATACTATTATGCTTAATTTCGGACGCGAATTTATTTATTGTATTGTGAATTTACTCATCCGGAACACATCCTGCCTGGTTCATACTGAAAAGTCCTTCAAAAAAATATATGAAGGCCGGGATATGAGTACCCTGAACACCCTCAATAACGGGTACATACTGATTCTTGAGGGCCGGATTGCTGAATTCGGAACAGAAACAAGGGAACGGATTCAGGAGATCCGGAATCAATTCAGGGAAATTGCTGTGGAAGACGCCAACGGGGGAATGGTATTCCCCTCCTGGGTGGACTCACATACGCATATTGTATTTGCCGGCAGCAGGGAGCAGGAATTTGTGGACCGGATTAAGGGGCTTAGCTATATGGAAATTTTCCATCGCGGAGGTGGTATTTTGAACTCCGTGAAAAGGCTGCGCAGCACCCCGGAAGATGAACTTTTCCATACCGCCTGGAACCGGCTGGATGAAATGATCCGTATGGGAACAGGGGCCGTTGAAATAAAAAGCGGTTACGGACTGGACACAGAGAGCGAATTAAAGATGCTCCGGGTAATCCGCCGTATCCGGGAAAAAGCACCCATTCCGGTCAAGGCAACTTTTCTGGGAGCACATGCAGTGCCGGAAGAATTTTCTGATAACAGGGAAGGATATATCCGCTTCCTTACCGGCGAACTGATTCCGGAAATCGGCAAACAACAACTGGCGGAGTATTGTGATGTGTTTTGTGAGAAGGGATATTTTACCGATGATGACAGCCGGCGGATCCTGCGGGCAGCGTCTGGCCATGGAATGATACCTAAGGTGCACGCAGAGCAACTGTCGCACAGCGGCGGTATCCGCGCCGGTGTAGATTGCGGTGCCATCAGCGTGGATCACCTGGAATACGCCAATGAAGAAGATATCCGGCTGTTGAAGAATACCGGCTGTATCCCAACCTTGCTTCCGGGTGCACAGTTTTTCCTGGGCCTTCAGCATCCTCCGGCAAGGAAAATGCTGGAGGCCGGATTACCGCTGGCCCTCGCAACCGATTACAATCCGGGAAGCAGTCCGGCAGGGAATATGAGCCTGGCGGTTTCCCTTGCCTGTATTTTATATAAAATGACTCCTGAGGAAGCAATCATTGCCGCAACCACCAATGCTGCCGCCGCCATCGGACTGAGTGAAGAGTATGGAAGTATCTGCGTGGGAAAAGTTGCAAATTTGTTTATCACCAGGCCGGTACCTTCCTATGCATTTCTCCCATATTCCTTCGGTACTATCCTCATCCATAAGATTATCCTGAAAGGTTCCGTGTATTCAGGATTCGCATCCTGATTCATAATGCGTGATGTTCAATTATGAATCGGATATTTCATACCTAAAGACCTCTGAAATGCAGATGTTCATGTACCCGTTCTGTTCTGAAGATTACATAAAAACCAACATTCCCGTCAACGGATATTCATTGCACGGGAAAATAATACCACACTCACAGCCTGGGCATTGATGGCAACGCAGAATATACCATGGTAAAAGAGGGCTCGGGCCAAAAAGTCACAGGCTCTGTGAAATCTATAAAAGCATAAAGTAAAAATATTATATCATGAAAATAATTGAATGTGTACCAAATTTCAGCGAAGGAAATCATCCCGATATCATCCGGAGTATAACGGAGGCTATTGAATCGGTGGAAGGTGTGAAACTGCTCAATACAGATCCGGGCAAAGCCACCAACAGGACAGTAGTTACTTTCGTCGGAGAACCCGAACCTGTAATTGAAGCGGCATTTCGTGGAATTCGCAGAGCCTCCGAGTTGATTGACATGAGCCGGCATAAAGGCGAACATCCCAGAATGGGGGCCACCGATGTATGCCCCCTGATTCCTGTATCGGGGATCAGTATGGAAGAAACGGCCGGCTATGCTCAAAAACTTGCTGAACGCGTCGGAAAAGAATTGCAGATTCCGGTCTATCTGTATGAAGCTGCACAAAAGAATCCTGCCCGAAAAAACCTTTCAGTCATCCGTGCTGGTGAATATGAAGGCTTTTTCCTGAAAATCAAACAACCGGAATGGAAGCCCGATTTCGGTCCCACAGAATTACCACCCCGCAGTGGCGCTACCGTAATCGGGGCACGGGATTTTCTCGTTGCCTACAATGTGAATCTTAACACCACTTCCGTACGAAGGGCTAATTCAGTAGCATTCGATGTCCGGGAAAACGGGAGAAAGGTAAAAAATGAAAAAGGCGAAGAGGTGGTTCAACCCGGTACCTGCAAATCTGTAAAGGCCATCGGATGGTACATCAAAGAATACGGCATCGCCCAGGTCAGCATGAACCTGACGGATATTTCCGTAACACCCCTGCATAAAGCATTCGACGAATGTGTAACCAGTGCCTTCAAACGCGGTATGAGGGTTACAGGATCTGAACTGGTAGGCCTTGTTCCGCTGAGATGCCTGACGGAAGCCGGAAAATATTTTCTCAATAAACAACGCCGGTCTTCCGGGGTTTCCGAATCCGAACTGATCCGGATCGCCATCAGATCCCTGGGACTGGGTGAACTCGCTCCGTTTATTCCGGAAGAACGGATTATTGAATACAGGATGAAGGATAAAGACGGTACATCACTGGTGAATATGACACTCACCGAATTTGCCGACGAAGCAGCGTCCGAATCACCCGCGCCGGGCGGAGGTTCTGTGTCTGCCTATACCGGAGCACTGGGGGTAAGCCTGGGCGTCATGGTTGCGAATCTCAGTTCTCATAAAAAAGGATGGGACGATCGCTGGGAGGAATTTTCGTCATGGGCGGAAAAGGGACAGGTGATAAAGGAAGAACTTCTGCGCCTTGTGGATGATGATACGGCCGCATTCAATAAAATCATGGATGCACTCGGTTTGCCCAAATCAACTCAGGCCGAAAAAACCGTACGGACACAGGCGCTGGAAGCCGCGACCCGGACAGCTATTGAAGTGCCATTCCGGGTCATGAAGGTCTGTACCGGTGCATTTGAACTGATTCTTCAGATGGTTGAAAAAGGAAATCCAAATTCTGCTTCGGATGCCGGGGTTGGTGCCCTCTGCGTCAAAACCGCCATTGCGGGCGCTTTTCTGAATGTCCAGACAAATTGTACGGGGCTGAAAGACAAAGTTTTCCGTGATTCTGTATTGAAAGAAGCTGAGGATATTTACCGTTCTGCCTGTGAACAGGAAGAGGCTATCTTAAACCTTGCACGCGCCCGTATGATCTGACCTTTTGGACAAAACCTTTCGGGACTTCTTCCGTATTGATTATTAATTCCATAGCTGTGATTTGATTTGTTTCGGGTATGTGGACGAAGAAGTCTTTTTACCGTACGTTTTTTTCTTTTCCGGTACAACTGGTTATTGTACTGTTTAAGAAAAACCATTTCCTCCTTATTTACTGGCTGATTCTGTTTGGTTGGGTCACCAATTCGTTCTCCAAAACATTCGGTATCCCTTATCTCTTTCTCGACCCGGAATATATGGGTACGGTTGGCTTCACTTCGTTCTTTATTATTGGTTTCACCACCGGTTGCTTCATCATGGTGTTTAACATTTCCAGCTACATCATGAATGGTTTCCGTTTCCCCTTCATCGCCACCCTTTCGAGGCCCTTCCTTAAATATACCATTAACAATTTTATCGTACCCGTATTGTTCATCCTGGTTTATGGGTACAATATTTTTTCTTTCCAGTTGAACAATGAATTTCATGGTCTGGGAACCGCAGGAATGCAATTCCTGGGTTTTGTAACCGGACTCACCCTGATCGTCCTGATTACACTGACCTATTTTTTCCGGACCAACAAGGACATAGTGCTCATGTTTGGAATGGAAACGTCTGACTCGGATCCAAACGCCCCGTATGCCTCTCACCTGGAGGAAAAAAGCAGTACACGGAAGAAGAAATATATTTTCTCCCGAAAAAGATCCGCGAACAAAACCTGGAGGGTTGATACCTACCTGAGTGGCATAACAAAGGTCAAACTCGTCAGGAGGACCGAACATTATACCCGTGAGATGGTGGAATCTGTTTTTCGTCAGAATCACCTGAATGCGGCCATTGTTGAAATTATTGTTTTTGTATTGTTCATCGTAATGGGTCTGTTTAAGGACTATTCCTTATTCAAGATTCCCGCGGGAGCCAGCATTATCCTGATTTTTTCCATGTTTATCATGCTCAGTTCCGCCTTCAGGTTCTGGCTGAAAGCATGGGCGACTTCTGCCTTCCTGGCCATTCTACTGGTGATGAATTTTCTTTCAGGTTACGGTGTATTCTATTCCGAGAATAAAGCCTACGGGATGGATTATTCAAAGGGTATGGCGACATACAGTACAGACAGGTTCGATGCGCTGGATGACGACCAGCTTGCCGAGGCGGATTATGAAAACACCATCCGGATTCTCGAACGCTGGAAAGAAAAATTCATAGGAGACAAGGGAAAACCCAGGATGGTTTTTGTAAACTGTTCAGGCGGTGGCCTGAGGGCTTCCATTTGGGCCTACAGAATTATGCAGGTGGCAGACAGCCTGAGCAATAACCGATTTACAAAATCCACACAACTGATTACCGGAGCATCTGGAGGAATGATAGGGGCGGCTTATTACCGTGAGATTTTCCTGCTCCACAGGCTGGGTCTTATGAAGCAGGTAAACCACATGAAGAACATTGAAAACATCGGCAAAGACCTGCTGAATCCGGTAGCTTTCTCGGTGACGGTCAGTGACCTCTTTTTCAATGTGCAGAAATTCCGGGAAGGTGATACGAGGTATGCTAAAGACCGTGCCTATGTATTCGAAAAGCAACTGAATGAAAACACCGGATCTGTAATGGCCAAAAGACTTAATGCCTACAAAGAGCCGGAGGCAAATGCCATGGTTCCCATGATGATTTTTGCACCAACGGTAATCAATGACG
>JADZBN010000023.1 GCA_020852075.1 Bacteroidia bacterium | reverse complement strand
CATAAGCCCTGACCGGCCGAAACACTATAATCACCCAATATGATTTTCCTGATCAGCCCCCTGCTTTTCCATTCAACAAATCCGGAATAAAAATCAAATCCATTTTTTTGAAAACCGGAAAAAAAGCCCTCTCCGGGATCTTTGTCGGCAGTCAGCCCTATTTGCAACCTGTCGCTGTATTTGTACCGGTACCTTAACCAGAGTTTACAGGGGCTTATTTCTTCAGTTGTTTCATCACTTTTTGAATCAGGAAATTTTTCCTGGAACCTTAGTACCAGACTGGATGTGCTGTTTTTCAGCAGTCCGGTGGCATTGAAGGGTACTCTTCCTGGATCCTGACCTACCCCGATGAAGGGTTTCAGGATACGTATTTTTTCTGGAGCAATTCCACAAACCTGAAGTTCCTCGATGCAGAGGAAATTCCCGAATGTTTTTCTGTGCCGGATGATTTTTTCTGTTTCCCCTGCGTCCAGCAAGGAGATACTTTGGAAATCATCATAATCTGAAGTGTTTATATTCAATGGATGGTCCAGCAAAAATGCATACTTTTCCTCCAGATAGGTGTCATCCACATTTCTTGAATCAGATTTTGTATCATTTTCAAGGAGATCTTCGACCTGATTATTTTCATTCGGGATGGACTGTGCAACACACCATTCCTGTATAACAAAGAAAGGAAACAGGCAGATAACAATGACTGTGACACGGTTCATTTGAATTCATAACTCAGGCCTGCCGAGGGAGTAATTCCCAACACCGGATGAATTTTTGAAGAAATGCAGACCTTTATTTTGTTTATCAGGTATCCGGCACCGAATGACACTGAGGTGTTATTCACAGAGTAACCTGTCATTAACCAGATGAATTTTTTCGGCTGATAGCATACGCCTCCACTGAAATTTATCCCGGGACCGAAGGATTCAACATAACAGGTAACTTGGTCTGAAACTGTTATTTTCATGCCAAGCATTATTTCTTCATGATTTTCCGGAAATTCTTTTGGCTTTTTCATAAAGCCCTCAATTCGCGTAACGGATGCTCCCATTGTCAGGGTCTTATTTAATTGGTAATTCACACCAACAGATGCTTCCATTCTATCTTTATCAGTAAAATTTTCTGCCTGGGATTGTGTGAACCTGTAAATCATTGCAATTCCTGCTTTGAGCCTTGCAGACAGGTTCATATTCACTGCCGTGATGGCAAACCCTGTATTATACGAAGAGAACCCTGTGATGCAGTAACCGGCAGTTGCCTGAATATGGTACAGGGCAGGCAATGAAACAAAGAAGCCTTCCGTGCGAAGATTGTCCGCCATAAATGGTTTTTGAAAAAATGCGGAAGCGGTGACCTTCCCGGTCTCGCTTCCTGCACCTGGATTACATACCACCGATGCAGGATCGGTACCGTTGATACCCCGGATGTTTATTCCCTCCATCCCCGCATCCTGAGCAAATGTTTTCAGGCATATCGAATTCAGAATGTAAAACGTGAAGAAAATTTTATGCAATGGTAAATACATACTGGGTGAGCCGGCAAGGTATCTGCTGACCAGGATACCGGCAACCCAGTGTGTGATGGATTATTTTAGCGGAATAATTAGTGCGACAAAATCAGCTTTCCCGAATAAAGGATTCCGGTTCCTGCAACCCGATACATGTAGGTGCCGTTGCTGAGAGATTCAAGATTCAGTACCGTCTGGCCTGATGTGGTTTCAGAGGTGATACAGATTTTACCTGTCAGATCATAAATAACAGTTTTTAAAGTCTGTCCTGAATTGTTCTCAAGAAAAATTTCACCGGTCGAAATGGCCGGATATATAGAAAAATTGTGAAGGTCATTATTCAAAATTCCTGAAATCAGATTCAGCCCTACCTCAACAGCGGCGGTAGCAGTACTTCCCAATTCATCCTCAACCGTGAAAGTATAATTTCCTGGATGCAAACCTGAGATACCCGAGCCGGTATTGATTCCTGAATAGGGAGCCCAAACCGGGAGGTATGGAGCATAGCCACCTGAAATACTCATCTGAATCGTTCCATCGTTGCAACTTGCACAGGATGCAGGTGTAGCCTCCAAATGGATGGCAAGCGGAGTAAGATGGTAGATATCCGTACTTGAAAAATAATCCTGATTATTTGTTCCGGAATGATTGAATTCAACAGAATGCCCCATACCATCGGAAATATAATAGGTGTGGTTGAAAGACCAGCTTTGGCTGGAACCCCATGTTTGAACCCCATGGGTTGCAAGAACATTTCCTGCTGCATCGTACTCGGTTGTAACCGTATATTCCCTTTCAACATCTGAAAATATGTATTCAGTATCCGGATCAGAAACAAGGTAGGAGAAAAGATCCTGTGTGGACAAAGTCATTAATTGACCGGTTCCGGTGTAATCATAAAATACTGCCTGAACGGGGTACCAGTAACCGTCGGATTTGATATAGGTACTGTCACAGGCAGGCAGGGATGTGGAACCGTAGTAGCAGCGGGTTTTAAGAGAAGATAATTCCCAGGTCGTTCCTGACCAGTTACTCAACGATTCAGACGTTTGTTCCTCTGCAGTGTTATATTCAAAAGTATTCCTGGAAACAGGAGCCCAGTTTCCGCCCGTATTAAAATAGAAAGTTTCAGAATTCATTAAACCGGTTGCTGCATAGGAAACCAATCTTTTTTGAACCGGTTGAAATTCCTGTCCGTTCCAGTCAGCGTTTAATTCAACGGATATCTTACCATCAGCAGAGAAGGAATACCGGGTTAATGAAACATTCATCCAGGAATTGTTCACCCACCTTCTCTTAAGACTTGCGATGGTTTTTCCCTGAGAAATACTGTCTGTAAATTCGAAGGTTTTTGACCAACCGGTTAGTGAATCGCTTCCTGTCCGGTCAATTCGGACATAGACAGAATCTACTGGTGATGCAGTGAGGGTGGCAGTCAGGCTGAGCAGGGTACCGGCGATTATCAGGGTCTTCTTCATATCGGGCTGGAGGAATGATGTAAAAGTATCCTCTCAACCGCCGGAGGTCATTTTTAATTGGTAAAATGCATGTATTAGTCCGTGAAAAAGCGTCTTAAACCCGTGAAAATAACTGAAAAATCAGGTTTTTGCACCGAGGTTCTCATTGCTCTGGATGACCTTTTCCCTAAGGGACTCCTTAAAGGCTTCAACTTTATGCAGCACGTTAAGATTTGAGGAACCAATAATCTGGGCCGCCAGAATTCCGGCATTTTGTGCAGCATTCAGGGCAACCGTCGCCACCGGTACGCCATTGGGCATTTGGAGGATTGAAAGCACTGAGTCCCATCCATCTATAGAATTGCTGGATCGTATGGGAACACCTATTACGGGTAGCGGAGTCAGGGAGGCAACCATGCCGGGCAGATGGGCAGCTCCGCCCGCACCCGCAATGATGACCTTTAATCCACGGTCCACTGCGGATTTTGCATAAGAAAACATACGGTCGGGTGTTCTGTGGGCAGATACAATGGATATCTCATAAGGTATATGAAGTTTGTCGAGAATATCCGCGGCTTCTTTCATTATCACTAGGTCTGACTGACTTCCCATGATAATTCCAACCAGAATGGTGCTGCTCATATCGTTTTTGAAATTAAATGAAGGTATTTTCAGGTTCGGAAATGACCCTGCAAAGGTTGCGTACCTCTCTGGCCTTTGATCTCAGGGTTTTTGAATCGGACGCGAGGATGGTGACATGGCCCATTTTTCTATAAGGTTTTGTAATTTTTTTTCCGTATAAATGAATCTTCACACCTTCCATCGCAATGAGTTCTTCAATACCCTGGAACCGGACGTGACCGGTATGATCTTCTTCACCCAACAGGTTTACCATGGCGGCAGGTGAGATCATTTCGGTATTACCGAGGGGCAGATTCAGGATCGCTCTAAGGTGCTGTTCATACTGGGAGGTGACATTGGCTTCAATAGTATGATGCCCGCTGTTATGTGGTCTGGGTGCCATTTCATTTACCAGTAGTGTATCATTATCAAGCAGAAACATCTCCACGGCCAGTATTCCTGTTAACTGAAGTGCCTCTGCGAGCCTGATGGCAATGTCGCGGGATTCTTTTTCCGCTTTTTCTGAAATATCCGCAGGAGAAAACAAAAATTCCACCAGGTGGGCCTGAGGGTTGAATTCCATTTCTACCGCAGGATATGTTTTACACGCACCGGATGCATTTCTGGCAACAATCACCGAGATTTCTTTCTTGAAGGGTATAATTTTTTCAATAACACTCGGTTCATCAAAGGCCAAATCAATGTCTCCTTTTTCGTCCAGCCTGAATACACCACGACCGTCATAGCCACCGGTCCGCAGTTTCTGAATACAGGGGAAACCCGCAGCCGTCAGTTCTTTTTTTGATTCAATAAGCTGAAATTCGGCAGTTGGAATGCCATTGGTGCGGAAAAATATTTTTTGTGCCCCCTTATCCTGAACAAGCCGGATAATTTTAGTTGAAGGATGGATTATTTTTCCTTCTGATTCAAGTTGAATCAGGGCATCCGTATTCACATGTTCAATTTCGATGGTAATAAGATCGCACTCCTTTCCAAAGGAATACACCGTGTCGTATTCCCCGAAAGAACCGTGGACAAAAGTCTCGGAAATATACCGGCACGGGGCATTTTCGTCGGGATCAAGCACCAGGTTGCTGATATTGAAATCAGCAGCTTTTTGAAGTAGCATTCTTCCGAGCTGGCCGCCCCCGAGGATTCCCAGCTTCATGGAATCATAAAATGGCTTATTCATTTTCATTGGCAAAATAATGAATTCCTTCGCTGGAAAAAAATGTAAAAAATAGGTGCAGGAATTGCCCGCACGGCCTGAAATCGTAATTTTGCGCCTTCTTTTTCAGAACTATGGACACCGTTACCATTCATAATAAAACATTCCGTGTGGAATTGCAGTCCGAAAGGATTCAGAACCGGGTTCGTGAGATGGCCAGGGAAATCACCCGGGATTTTTCCGGGAAGGAGCCCGTATTTGTCTGTGTTCTTAACGGGGCATTTCTTTTTGCGGCAGATATTTTCAGAAATATTTCACTGGACTGCCAGATTGCCTTTATACGGGTTGCCTCATACAGCGGTACCCAATCAACCGGGACCATTCAAAATCTGATTGGAATTACGGAATCTATAAAAGGCAGGCCGGTAATAATTCTTGAGGATATTGTGGATACAGGCGATACAGCGGTTTACCTGATGAAGGAACTCAGCAAGCAGGAACCTTCTGAAATTAAATTTGCCAGCCTGCTGCTTAAGCCGTCCGCACTGAAACATGACTTCCGCCCCGATTATACCGGCTTTGAAGTACCCAATGATTTCCTGGTGGGGTATGGCCTTGACTTTGACGGGCTGGGGAGAAATCTGAAGGATATTTATAAATTAGCCGTATCCTGAGAGGAAGTCCACTCTGAGGTTGTCCAGAAAATAATGTTGTGGGAATATGAGGAAGGCGCTTTGCTTTCGGGTATGTTTAAAGAGTAAATAAATCTATGCCATGCTTAATTTAGTATTGTTCGGACCGCCCGGTGCCGGCAAAGGAACTCAGTCGGAAAAACTGATCGGGCATTATCATCTTGTACACCTCAGTACAGGAGATATTCTAAGACAGGAAGTTGCCTCATGCACTGCATTGGGTATTGAAGCAAAAAAAGTTATGGATCAGGGCATGCTGGTACCTGATGAGGTGGTTATCAGGATGATTGAATCCCGGGTGGAGGCTAATTTAACAGGCAGGGGATTTATTTTTGATGGATTCCCCAGGACAATTGCCCAGGCCCTGTCGCTTGACAAAATGCTTTCAGAAAAAGAAACATCCATCACCTGTATGTTGGCGCTTGAAGTGGAAGATGAGGAACTTATCAGGCGGTTGTTAAATCGTGGAAAGGAATCGGGCAGGTCAGATGATAAAAGCGAAGCAGTTATTCGTAAAAGAATTGCCGAATACAACAGTAACACCTCACCCTTAATTGATTATTTCAAAAAAAAGAACAAATTTCGCGGTGTACTTGGCGTCGTTTCCGTGGATGAAATTTTCACCAACCTTTG
>JADZBN010000022.1 GCA_020852075.1 Bacteroidia bacterium | reverse complement strand
TCTACGCCGGCATTGTTGGAAATACAGGTAAGTCCACTGACTTTTTTCTTTATCAGTGCTGTTATCAGGTTTTCGGGAATACCACAGAGGCCAAATCCTCCTACCATAATAACCATACCTTCTTTAATGTCATGAATGGCCTCATCGGCATTTGACACAACTTTATTCATGGTTCTAACTGTTTATATTTTAAAAATCTTTGTCAAAGGTACCGGAATGATTGGAACCGGGCTGCACATACTTATTACAATCAAGTTCTACAGTCAGGGGTTCGGACGGCTTCTCAAAATCACCTTTATATATATTCAGTGATTTGTCTGCAAATAATTTCTGCATGTATAGCGCCCATATAGGCATGGCTGTCCTGGCACCCTGCCCGGATTCCAGGTCCCTGAAATGCACGGCACGGTCCTCACAGCCGACCCAGGCACCGGATACAAGTTGCGGTGTAATACCCATAAACCACCCGTCGCTTTGATTCTGGGTTGTGCCGGTTTTTCCTGCAATGGGATTTGTGAACTTATATTGGCCCCTCAGCCGTCCGCCTGTGCCGAATTGTACAACGCCGTCCATGAGATTAATCATCAGATAGGCAGTTTCTTCGCTGATAGCTTCCACCTTACGCGGTAAGAATTCCTGCAGTACATTCCCGTTTTTGTCTTCAATTCTTGTCAGGTAAATGGGTTCTGTCCATACACCCTTGTTTGCAAAGGTAGAATAGGCTCCCACCATTTCAAAGACTGACACATCCGGAGTGCCCAGGCAGATGGCAGGTACCGGATCAATCGGTGTAGTAATCCCCATTTTCCGGGCAATCTCAATCACGGCCTGCGGGCCGAATTGTTTCATAAGAAACGCAGATATACAATTCACGGATTCTGCCAGTCCTTCTTTTAAGGTGAGCATGCCACCATACTTTGCGTCTGCATTCTCGGGAGACCACTGTTCCCCTGTCGGAAGATCAAATGTTATACGGACGTTTGGAACCTTGTAGCATGGAGAGAATCCTTCCTGCATGGCAAGGGTATATAAAAAGGGTTTGAAGGTGGAGCCCACCTGCCGTTTTCCTTCTTTTACGTGATCATATTTGAAATACCTGTAATCGTCACCACCCACCCAGGCACGGATATATCCGGTTTGGGGCTCCATGGACATAAATCCACACTGGAGGATTTTTTTATAATATTTGATGCTGTCCATGGGGGTGAGAACGGTATCAATATCTCCTTTCCATGAAAACAATTTCATTTTTACTTTCTTATTGAAGGATTTTTCAATTTCTCCTTTAGAAGCCCCTGCTTTTTTTAGCATGATATACCGGTCTGAACGGTGCATGGCATCTGTAAGCAGGTCTTCAAAACCCAGCCAGGGGACCTTTCCTTTCCAATGTTCATTAAATTTTTTTTGAAGCTGGGAGAGGTGTTCACGTACAGCCTCCTCTGCATATTTCTGCATGCGGGAATCAATAGTGGTATAAATCTTCAACCCGTCTGTATATAGATTGTATGGTCTTCCGGTGGAATTGTTTATATGTTCCCTGCACCACCGGATCATATCTCCGCGCAGTTCTTCCCTGAAGTAAGTTGCCGGTCCGTAATTATGGTCCTCAACCTGAAAATCCAGTTGAATGGGAAGAGCTATAAGGGAGTCGAACGCCTGTGATGTGATGAAATGATATTTTTTCATCTGGGAAAGCACTACATTTCGGCGTTCCAGCGATTTTTCCGGATTGAGCATTGGATTATACCGGGTGGGTGCCTGAAGCATCCCGATCAATACAGCCGATTCCTGAACATTTAAGGACTCAGGAATTTTATTGAAGTAGGTTCTTGCTGCCGCCTTAATTCCATAGGCATTGCTGCTGAATTCTACCTTATTCAGGTACATGGCAAGGATTTCTTCCTTCGTGTACCGGCGTTCCAGCTCGACAGAAATGATCCATTCCTGAATTTTCTGGATCACCCGTTCAAATTTCGTATCGGGTTTCTCGTGAAAAAGATTTTTTGCCAGTTGCTGGGTGATGGTACTTCCTCCTCCTGCTGTACCTGCCCTTAATACAACCCGTATCAGGCCCCGAAGGTCAATTCCGCTATGACTTTCAAAGCGGATATCTTCTGTTGCTTTCAGGGCATTGATCAGATTGGGTGACAGGTCGGGGTAATGGATATTGGTCCGGTTTTCCAGATAATATTTGCCCAATACGGCCTGGTCACTGGAAATGATCTCGGAAGCAAGGGAACTTTTCGGATTTTCAAGCTCCTCGAATGTGGGTAAGGGTTCGCCGATCCAGCCCCTTGAAGCCATAAAAATTATCCCGAGTAAAATGATAACAGGAATGGAAAAAAGAATCCAGAAATAGCGGATGTACTTACTGAAAGAAGTTTTCGACTTTTTTTTTGGCATGGGAATTCCAGAAACCGGGTTAAAAATAGTAAAATTTTAAGGGGTGATTTTACCGAGCACCACGAACCTGTAAACGAAAATAGCAGCCGGGAATTTTGAAAACACCTACCATGATTATGGTCAGGGGATTAAGGGGAATAGTAACCGCTCAAAGACCGGTACAGGACCGATGGTATCAACAGGTGATAGAATCGTGCATACCTGAATCCTGAGTTCCCAAACGAATCCATCACAGGTTTTTCGGTAAAGCAGTTCCGGAAGATGCAACAGATACCAATATGAAAAGCAAAAAAAAGAGCCGCATTTGAGTGGCTCTTTATATCGGATGGCACGGGAATTATTTCTGGATTTTTAAAAGGCCCTTGTCTCCGTCCCCACGGGTGGTTCGGAATGTTTTATCCGAATCAATGATATTTACCTGTTTTACCGGCATTGGATAATTTTCGACTTCCTCGTCTTCCTTCAGAATGGATTCAGGAAGGGATTCTTTCAGTGCGTTGGAATAGCTCATCGGTGAAGGATCACCGTTTTTAAGACTGTTGGCGAGAGGCTCGGCTTCACTTTTATCAGTGATGATTACGATATCCATGTTTTTGGTTTGCCAGTATTTTCTGATAGCCTTGTTTACATCATCCAGGGTGAGCCGGGCAAGCAATGTATCAAGTTCCTGAATCCAGTTCGTCCTGCCGTAAAATCTGGAATCCATCAGAAAGCCGAGCTGGTCTGCAGGGGACTGTATATAGAGTTTGGTATAACTGCGCAGGAAATCCCTGGTTTCCTCAAATGCTTCGGGTGTCATTCCGTTTTTTATGAGGCTGTCCATTTCTTTAAGCACCATGCGCAGGGCAAAGTGGGCATGCCCGGTTTGAATTCCTTTCAGTTCCTCGTATTGTCCTTTGAGGCCTTTGGCCGTTTGTACCGGACGGATCCAGATAGAGAAATAGTTGGAATTGCGCGGGACACCGGACATGGGCAGCATGTGACCGCCGCCGGATTCATACCATTCAATATAAGAATAATCCCCGTAATTCATTGAACGGGCTTCCCTGATCTTCTGGTATAGCCTGGAATATGATTTCCGGTGTTCCCCCAGCCAGGAATTCGCTACCATCAGGGCTGCGAAATCATCATTCGAACGGGTAATTGGCAGAGGGAAGCCTGCAGAAATGGCGGATCCCAGAGCGCCGTCTTTGGAAACAATTTCCACATTTATGCCATTGGGCATAATGGCCTTGCCAGGAACAGGTACCGGTGGTTTTCCGGAAGGTAACAGATTCATGTCGGCTTTAAGCTTGCTGAGAAATTCTTTGGAATAATTTCCTGCAATGCCCACCGTTACATTATTCCTGGTAAAATACGTATGATACTGGTTCTTTACGTCATCCAGGGTAATTGCACGGACACCTTCGCTGGTTCCGGCAGTCATGCTTTGATAATTCGTTCCTCTGAAGAGCATATCCTCAAGATATTTTTTGCCATATTCTTCATCTGAAGATGAACGGATGATCTGATCCACATAATTCTGCTGGTTGGATTTTGTACGGTCGAAGTCTTCCTGTTTAAAAGCGGGGTGAAGCAGGAGACCGCGGAAAATTTCATAAAAAGGATCTGCAAAGGCAGTTGGAACTTCAAATGAAAAAATACTCACTTCCTTGTCGGTGAAACCGCCAAATGAGGCTGCCCAGGGATATATCTTGTCCTGAATATCAGAGGCACTCAGGTTGCCCGTTCCCCCATCGGTGATACAGTTGTTGGTAAGGTATGTGAGACCTTCCTTGCCAGAGGGATCGCAGATACTTCCGTTCCGGAACATGAGTTCGACAACCACCTTGTTTGAATTCGGCATAGGCAGTTCAATAACATCCTGGGCCATAAGGATTCCTGACGGAGTATTTACAGATGCAGCCACAATAATTGCTTTGAAAATATTTTTCATTTGGATCTTCTTTTTGAGTTTACTTTACCGGACATTCGTTCGTATCTGCAATAGTACCGACGGTCATATGAGGTATTTGAAAATACTTATTTGCCACCATAATAAGGTCGTCGGCGGTTACCCTGTCATACAGTGCATATAACCGATTCAGGGATTCCGGGTCACCGGTAAGCCAGGTATATGCACTCAGGGATTCTGCGATGGATGTCGGATTGTCAATAGACATTGCAAAGCTGTATTTCAGGTGCATTTTGGTTTCTTTTAACTGAGCATCCGAAACCTTATTGGTTTTTGCACTGTCAATTGCGGCCATTATCTGGTCCTTTACATATTGCATATCTGATGCCTTTTTTACGGAAGCACCGATACTGATTAAAAAAGGATCCCTGGAATCCTGGGCGCCTCCGTTGATGAACCTCGCTTTTTGTTCATCAAGCACGAGTTTTTTATACAGGTTTGATTTTTCAGAAAACAAAATGGAACAAAGTACATCCAATGCCGGCATATCAATTTCATGGTCGCTGAAAGCAGGGCCTTTAAAATTAATATCCATATACGGAGGGAATCCCGCTTTCTTAAGATGGGTGTACCGTGCTTCCTTTTGCTCGGGCTCAACCGGAATCATACTTTGGTAATTACCGCGTTCCCATTTTCCGAAATATTTTTCTGCAAGGTTGTTTACGTTAGTTGGATCCACATCACCCACAACAATCAGCGTACAGTATTCCGGACGGTAAAAGCGGTGAAAAAACTCAATGCTGTATTCATACTGATTTGGCATATCAACAATGTCTTTGAAGAAACCCATTGTGGTGTGCTTATAGGTATGCCTGTCGAATGCGGTATTTTGGATTTGTTCGTTTAACTGTACATACGGGTTGGCAGAATTTTTTGTGTATTCTCCTTTTACAGCGCCGGCTTCTGTCTTGAAATCCTGAAGTGAATATTTGAGGTTCATGAACCGGTCACTTTCGAGCTCAAACATGGTTTCCAGCTTTGCTGCATTACCCGTCATGTGGTAAACGGTCCTGTCAAGACTGGTATTTGCGTTGGCCGAAGCGCCTGTGGACTTCAGCACCTCGCTGTATTTTTCATTGGGGTATTTATCCGTACCACGAAACATCATGTGTTCGAAAAAGTGGGCAAATCCGGATTTACCCTCCTCCACTTCGTTCCTGGAACCTGTCCGGACAACAATATAAAAGGCCGCAAGGCCAGGGCTGTCGTAAGGCACGGTAACCACATTCAGTCCATTTGATAATTTTTTTTGAAGAATCGGATAAGGAAGGATTTTTGATGACATATCGTCGCCTGCATAGATTTTTCCGGGAACAATCAGTGCTAAAAATGCACCTGCGATAAGAATTGTAGGTTTTTTCATGATTTTCAATTCAGGAATTGCGAATGTATCAAAATCCGTTGAGCCTGAAATGGCCTTTGTTCATCTTAATACTTTTTAACACATTCGCGCAACCCCGCATCAGGTGTTTGCCAGCCCAGCAATTATGAAGTTGTTATTCCGGAGCAAAATTGTTTTCCTTTTTTCAGGAATCCTCCTGACTGCTGTTTATTCCAGGGTTTTCGGAATTCAGGCGCCTTCCACTGAAAAGGACCGTGGTGACCTGATCGAATTGCTGTCGCAGCGAGAAAAATTATTTGGACAGTATTCGGAATCACTCGCAAAAAAAAGCGGATTCTTCGGGAACAGAACAAAGGCTGATCTCAGGTTGTCCCAGAACCGGTTGCAGGAAATCGTTGAAATGGATAACCGCCTGATTCGTGTCCTGAACCGGATTGTTGATTTTAAAAATTTCGAAAAACAAAACCTTTCTTATGAGGCGGCCAAAAACAATGAAAGCCTGGATAACCTGCGTTCGGCTGTTGATACGCTATCCAAACAACTGCGGCTTAAAGAGCAGGAATTGTATGTATTGAATCAGTCGGATAAAGCATTAAGGATAAAATACTTTTTTGTATTGTTTTTACTCCCAGTACTTCTGATTCTCATGTACAGGAAAGCCAGGCGGAGCTGACTTATGGTGAAACCTTTTCAAGCCGTATGCCCGCATCCATAATCTGTGGAAGCGGATCAATCCGCATAGCCTGCTGGAGATCAAAGGTATAAACGCCGGATTGGGGGAATCGGAAATTTTTCCTGAACAGGATACGATTATCCCAGATGTCACCTGATCCGTCACCCAGCCACCTCCCGCTTGCATCAGCCAGTGTGAGTTCTACGGTATCACGTGCTCTTAGCCCTGAAGGAGTGGTCGTGGTTAAAAACAGAAAAATATTGCTGAACTGATAACCTTCCGCATTCCTGAGATTAATATACATATTCATTGCCTGTGAAGAATCCGGGATAGTAACGGTAAAATGCAGGATATTACCGGCAGCCCAGCGATTTTCGGGAAGCTTGATATTTTCATCAAAGACAACATTGCCGTTACACGATGCAAGTACAACAACGCTGGTAAAAATCAAAACGATCCTTTTCAGGTTTGTCATGGATACATACAGAAAATTCATGAGTTACCGGAAGGGTTTCCCGGATTTCCCGGTTTGGGCGGGGGTGGCGATGAGCCGGGTTTATTATTTCTGAAATGCTTATTCCTGTCGTTGTTTTTATTCTGGTTTCGCGATCCCTTGTTTGGCGATCCCTGTTGTTGAGATTCGCCTTTGGATGGTTGCTTCTGATGCTGGGGTTTGTGAGTCGCCTGCTGCCCGGTATTCTGTTTCTGAGGCTGCGTGCTGCTTTCGGGTTTCTTCCCCTGGGCGAACGGCTTCTTCTTCTTTTTCTTTTTCAATTTATCCATCCTGTCAATACGGTCCTGTCCGACAACATTGGCATAATCAGGAGCTTTTTCGATGACTTCTTCCACCATACTTGCATCCCTGAGTTCGGCGGGTTTTATTTTCTGGCGGTTCAGTTCAATAATTTCATTGACCCTTTCAACCGGCAACGCGATCCAGTTACCTCCTTCACCCATCATATCCTGGGAATCCGCATGCTCACGCCTGTCCTCACTGTACGCATACCACATGGTCCGTTTGAAAATATCCGTTTTCCTGTGGCTGGCCCTGCCTTTTTCCGTTTCGAGCACAATATTCGTTTGTGGAAAATCCTTCAGGGCATCCATATATGAATCCAGTTCGTAATTGAGGCAACATTTCAGTTTGCCGCACTGGCCTGCAAGTTTCACCTGATTCAGTGCCAGGTTCTGGTACCTTGCAGTACTTGTTGTTACCGCCTTGAAGTCCGTCAGCCAGGTGGAGCAGCAAAGTTCTCGTCCACAAACGCCAATACCTCCCAGCCGGCTTGCTTCCTGGCGCATTCCGATCTGACGCATTTCAATACGGATATGGAATTCTTCCGCAAGCTTTTTTATTAATTCACGAAAGTCAACGCGGTCATCGGCCGTATAAAAGAATGTCGCCTTCTTCCCGTCTCCCTGAAATTCCACATCTCCCAGTTTCATGGTCAGCTTCAATTGTTGTATAATTTCGCGTGTCCTGTGAAGGGTGGGTATTTCTTTGTCTTTTACTTCATACCATTTTTCGATTTCAGGTTGCTTGGCTATCCGGTACACCTGCCTGAATGTCTCCGGTGCATCCTGAATATTTTTTTTCTTTAACTGGAACCGTACAAGTTCTCCGGTCAGGGAAACCACTCCCATGTCATGACCGGGATTTCCTTCGACGGCAACCACATCTCCTGATTTAAAATCAAGGTTTGGTTTGTTGTAATAAAATTCCTTACGGCTTCCTTTAAACCTGACTTCAATGACCGGAAATTTTTCCTGTCCGGAAGGAAGTTGCATATCATTGAGCCAGTTGAAGACGTTGAGCTTATTACAGCCGCCCGTTCCACACGTACCATTATTTCTGCAGCCGGCAGGCATAGCATCTTTCCCGGTTCCACAAGAATTACAGGACATTCAGTTGAAGGATATAGAGGGTTGGAAAACGGTAAAATTACAAAAAAGGAGAGATTCCCATTTATTGATTATCAATGCATTATAAATTAGACAGATACCGGCCTGACGTGAAACAGGGTATTGATGGAAAGAGAAAGGTCTGTAAAAACGATTTTTGAATTGGCATTTCTTTCTATGTGATAATGTGCAGCATTGATTTCACCGGTAATTTTTTCAACATTGCCGAGATTGATAAACGGTGCAAGCCGGGTCAGGCCCTCAAGGTCATTGCCATCGGTACGGATCATACTTTTATCACCATAATTGATCAGCACGCATTCCCTGCACGCCTGAAGTGCATGCAGGAAATACATTTTCTGCATTTCGCGCCCTCCTGCAGCCAATTGTTCGGAAATACCGAGTATGGCTTCAATGTTCAGGGAATAACAGGCACGCATCCAGTTGAGAAACCACTGGTTCAGATCCGTTTCACTATGATCCTTCCCGATAAGGGAAAGTGCTTCGTTGTAATTTCCGTCAGCCTGGTGGGTAATTTTTTTTGCCATTTCCTCACTCAGCCCGTGTCTCTCAACCAGGGCCTGTTTCAGGTCCTTGTCAGGAAGACGGTTGACCTTCACCAGTTGCAATCTGCTGAGTATAGTTGTAAGTAATTGATCGTAATGTTCGGTGACCAGGAGGAAAACAACCGGCCCCGGAGGCTCTTCCAGGACCTTCAGGAGTTTGTTTGCGGCGGCGGTATTCATACAATCCGCATGCCACATGATAACAATTTTATACGGTGCTTCATACGCCCGAAGATTCAAACGGCTGATGATATCCATGGATTCCTCCACGGCAATCAATCCCTGTTTGTTCTGGATGTTCAGTGCATCCACCCATTCTCCATAGCCCAGATAGGGATTTTCCAAAACAGATTCTCTCCAAACCGGAAGAAAATCGGCACTCTTGGGTTTTTTTATTCCATCAAGGGCGGCAACAGGAAAAGAAAAAGTAACATCAGGATGCACCAGTTTTGACATCTTCAGGCAGCCGGGACAATGACCGCAACTGTCCTCATCTCCCGGATGCTCACATACCAGGTACGTTGCGAAAGCCAATGCCATGGGGAGACTGCCACTGCCTTCGGGGCCCATAAATAATTGTGCATGACTCAGCCGTCCCTCGCGGGCTGACTGAACAAGCCGCTCTTTTACTTCATGCTGGGCTACGACATCTGAAAATTTCATAAAGACAAATGTACGTAATGTATGCCGTATTGTTTTAAGCGGTTAACCCGCGAAAAGGCTGGGTGAGCCTTTCTCTGATTTGCAAAGTCAACAGACACTTTTGCATCTTTGCAGCATGATAACAGCCGGAAATATTTCCTTTTCAGGAGTAAGAGCCCTGGTACGCGTGGATTTCAATGTCCCGATGGATAAGTCTTTCCATATTACCGATGACAGCCGGATAAGAGCCGCACTTCCAACAATCAGGAAAATTCTTGCCGACGGAGGCAGTGTAGTACTGATGAGTCATCTGGGCCGTCCGCAGAAAAAGCTGAAGGAAGACGGGAGCCTTGACCGTGAAAAATTTACCCTGCAACACACCGTGAAGAGAGCCTCTGAATTGCTTGGAAGGCCGGTTCTTTTCTCAGACGATTGTATAGGAGAGGAAGCATTTCAATTATCATCTTCATTGAAGCCGGGAGAGGTATTGCTTCTCGAAAATCTCAGATTTTACAAGGAAGAAGAAAAAGGTTCAAGGGATTTTGCCGGCAAACTGGCCCGCCACGGGACGTACTATGTAAATGATGCCTTTGGTACTGCTCACAGGGCTCATGCTTCTACAGCAATAATTGCAGAATTTTTTCCGGGGAGAAAATGTTTTGGTTTTCTCATGGCGGCAGAGTTGGAAAATGCAGAAAAGGTGATGAACAATTCAGGACATCCATTTACCGCCATATTGGGTGGAGCAAAGGTGAGTGATAAAATACGGATCATTGAAAACCTGATTGGAAAGGCGGACAATATATTGATCGGAGGAGGAATGGCATATACATTTTTCAGGGCTATGGGTGGTCACATTGGAAATTCACTGACAGAGGACGATAAACTGGATATGGCACTTCGCCTAATGGAAAAAGCCCGGACAGCGGGGTGTAATTTATTGCTTCCGGAGGATTCGGTCATTGGAGATAAGTTTGACCATGATGCGTCAACACGGATTGCTTCCAACAGGGAAATTCCCGATGGCTGGATGGGCCTTGATATCGGACCCGAATCAATAAGGGCTTTTGAAAAGGTTGTTCATTCTTCCAGGACCATTTTGTGGAATGGCCCTATGGGAGTATTTGAAATGAAAAAGTTTGAAGAAGGCACACGAAAAATTGCTGAAGCGGTAGTTCAGGCCACCGGGAATGGTGCCTGGTCATTGATTGGCGGAGGAGATTCGGCTGCGGCCATCAGCAAATTTGGTTTTGAAAAGCAGGTAAGTTATGTTTCAACGGGTGGAGGCGCGTTGCTGGAATACTTTGAGGGGAAAACGCTTCCGGGAGTCAAAGCCCTGATAGACTAAATATTTTCTCAGATCTTTTTTCTGCGGTTATCTGTGCAATCTGCGGGAAACAAAAATTACTCCCGCAGATCCCGCTGATTTTCGCAGATCTTTTTCTGGGTTAATCTGTGCAATCTGCGAGAAATATAAATTGCTCCAGCAGATCCAGCTGATTTTCGCAAATCTTTTTCTACGTTAATCTGCGCAATCTGCGGGAAACATAAATTGCTCCCGCAGATCCCGCTGATTTTCTCAGATCTTTTTTTCTGCGGTTATCTACTCAATCTGCGGGAAACAAAAATTACCTCCGCAGATCTTACTGATTTTCGCAAATCTTTTTCTGCGGTTATCAACGTAATCTGCGGGAAATATAAATTGCTCCCGCAGATCCCGCTGACTTTCGCAGACCATTTTTTCTGCGGTTATCAACGTAATCTGCGGGAAATATAAATTGCTCCCGCAGATCTCACTGATTTTCGCAGATCATTTTTTCTGCGTTAATCTGCGCAATCTGCGGGAAACAAAAATTACCCCCGCAGATCCCGCTGATTTTCGCAGATCTTTTTTTCTGGGTTAATCTGCGAAATCTGCGGGAAACAAAAATTACCT
>JADZBN010000021.1 GCA_020852075.1 Bacteroidia bacterium | reverse complement strand
ATATTTTCAGTGAAGAAAATATTGTGGCCGATACGAATACATTTTGGTCGTTGTTCCGTGAAATTGTGTATTCATCACGTATCCCATTTGCCGGAGAGCCTCTTGAGGGCCTCCAGGTGATGGGCTTTCTGGAAACACGGGTGCTTGATTTTAAGAATGTCATTATCCTGAGTGTGAACGAAGATGTCCTGCCTGCAACGGGGCATCAGGTGAGTTTCATACCGTACAACCTCAGAAGGGCCTTTGGACTTCCTACCTACGAAGATAAACACGCGGTATCTGCGTATCATTTCTTCAGGTTACTTCAACGCGCAGAGAATATTCACCTATTGTATAATACAGAATCCGCTTCACGCACCTCCGGAGAATGTTCAAGGTTTATACGACAACTGGAAAATGAACTTGTTCCGGAATTTCAGGAATCCATCTCTTTTAACCGGAAGTTGCTGGCCACTCATTATAATAATGAAAAGATCCAGCCGGTTATTGTAGAAAAGAATAAGGAAGTACAGGCTCTTCTGGATGCATATCTGCTGAAAGAAACTGTACCCGGAGTCAGAAAATTTTCGGCGTCTGCACTGAGTACCTACATTTCCTGTTCGTTAAAATTTTATTTCAAATACATTGCCGGCCTTAGTGAAAAGGAGGAATTGAGGGAAGACTGGGAAGCTGCGGAATTCGGAAAGGTACTTCATGCCGGAATGCAGGTTTTATACAGGGATGCAGGACTGGTTACTGAAAAATACCTGAAAGCAAAGACCGGGCAGGTTGCAAATGCGCTGGACGAAGCCATTCATTCTCTCTATCCTTACCGCCGGGCTCCGGAAGGGAAAAACATTCTCCTTCGAAGTGCCATCCTCGATCTTATGCACCGGATTATAGAACTGGACGCGAAAGAGGCGCCATTCAATATGATATCCCTTGAGCAAAACATGGAACGCAAATTCAGCCTGAAAGATGGGAAGTCTGTTGTCCTGATGGGAATTCTGGACAGGGTGGACGAAAAAATGGGTGTCACAAGAGTTTTAGACTATAAAACGGGAAGAATAGAATTTCAAAGCAAGACAGACGCGGATATCCTGTTTTCAGATCCTGAACTCAAAGAACAATTTCAGGCAACCATGTATGCGGGCATATTGCATGCAGGCTTCCCCAAGAAAAAAATCAAATCAGCACTCATTACTCTCAGGGCAATGTCAGAAGGAGTACGATATTTTAATGATGGGGCTGCCTTTCTGGATGAGGATTATCAAAACTTTGACACACACCTGGATGTATTGATTTCAGAAATTTTCAATCCTACGGTTCCATTCCGGCAGACCGACGATGAAAGCCGTTGTTTGTGGTGCCCGTATAAAGAAATCTGCAACAGGTAAAAAAAATTATACGGATGGCCCGGAAAATAATGATGCGCTACCATGAACATAACACTGTATGGCAATTAGCAACCGGTTTGCGATAAAAACAGTTACGTTCTTATTGAAGCGCAATCCGCACAGCGGATTCTTCCGCGTTACCCCTGAGGTATCCGATGTAAAATCCACGGGGGAAGGAAGCAACATCCAGATCGAACAGATTGATCCCTTCATGTGATTCAATGATCGTTCGGGCCATTTCCTGACCCGTGATAGTATAAATGGAAAATACTACCCTGGCTGCCATGGATGACTCAAACGAGAAATTCAGGTGGCTGGTTCCGGGGTTCGGATATACGGTAAATGCATTCACCGTGGCTGTCGTGAACCCGATATGTGTTCTTGGAGTAACAAACGAAATGCTGACCGGTGCAGAGGTTGAATAACAGTTTCCGGATATATACCCGCGTACCGTATAGTTGCCGGGACTGCTGACGGTAATGGATTGGGTGGATTCACCGGTTGACCACAGGTAGCCTCCCGAAGGAGATGAGGTGAGCGTCACTGACTGCCCGGGGACAATGATAGAAGCCCCGCTAAGAGTCACAGAAGGTGGTGGTGGCGGAACGCAACCATTTACTGTAACGGTCGTTGCTGCCGATGCAGCACTGCATCCGTTGGATCCGGTTACGGAAACCGTATAGGAACCGGGCGCCGAAACGGTTATGGTTCGTGTAGTGGGTCCTGAGTTCCAGAGATAACTGTTGGCAATGCTGGAGGTAAGATCAACTGTTGGATTCGAACTGCTTAAAACGGTAGATCCTCCGGCAGTGATGGTAGGTGTGGAAGGTGCAGAAAGCCTGGTAACCACTGTTGCTGCCGACTGTGCATAACAACCCGGACCACTGTAGCCCCTCACCCAGTAATTGCCTGATGAACCCACGGAAATGGATTGCGTGGTGGCTCCCGTGGACCAGAGGTATCCTGCTGCCTGGGAGGAACTAAGTGTGACATTTGTACCGGGGCAAATATTGGTGGAACCGCTTGCTGTAATAATTGGAGTGGTGGCACCTGATGTGAGGGTAACATTGGTATTTGCAGAGGTTGCACTGCAGTTTCCCGTGGTTACCGTAACATGATAACTGCCTGCAGTCGAAACGGTGATGGATTGTGTAGTGGCTCCGTTACTCCAAAGGTATGAGCCACCACTGCTGGAACTGAGTGTAACACTCCCGCCCGGACAAAAGGTAGTGGGCCCGCTGGCATTCACGGTAGGTGTAGGAAGTGTTGAATTAACAGTAACTACAACGGGTGTTGATGTCGCATTTGCTCCGCTGGAATTGGTTACTCTCACCGTATAGCTTCCGGAACTTGAAACGGTAATAGTGCGTGTGGTTTCCCCGCCAGGTGACCAAAGGTATTGTGATCCGCTGTTCGCGGTCAGGTCAACACTTCCGCCCGTGCAAAATGTAGTGGGCCCGCTTGTGGTAATTGTGGCTACCGCAATGGTAGTCTGGGGCATATAACTGTAATGAAACCATGTATATCCCTGCAGGTTGATGTATTGTTTCCAACTTCCTGATTCATTTGAATAGTATCCTGAATAGGTCTGGTAAGGCTGGGTAATCGGATGGCTGCCCAGCCAGGGACCCATAAAGGATGGTTCACTGCTGAATATCGGCAGAATGGTAACATTGGTATTCAGGGATGCCGCATTGATCAGCCTGTTTTTTGAATATTGATATACGTCAACGTCAGTGGAGCGGTATGCGTGAAGTAAAATGCGGTCTGCACGGCTTGCTACCTGCTGCATTTGGCCAGCATTTGGCCAGCCCAGGTAGTATTCTGATATGGCGCCATTTGATGCCGCAAGATTGTCCACCTGCTTGAATTCATTCCAGGCAAAAGCAAATGCACCGGCAGTATCACAATCATAACCGTTTGGACTCAGGTATTTACTGCAATACAAACTACTGATACTGGATGAAACCCACCATTCGAATTCATAATTAAAAACATTGAACTTTTGATTGGAATTGCTTCGGCTGGTGTTAAAGGGAACTATATAATTGTTGAAGAAACTGGCAATTTCTCCGGATGCTCCAAATTCTGAGATTCCATACTGAGTTCTGGCTTTCTCAATAAATGCACTCAATTCATTTTTGTCGGTGGTACTGTTCCAGTGAAAGGAACCAAGGTCGTACAGAATGATATAGTTAAATCCGTTTCCCTGTGCATAATTCAGTATGGCATCTTCCTGCGAGGCACTGCCAAGCCATGTATTGACATTCTTCAGGTAAAAACCCCGGATGGTATTGGATTGGGGAAAAGCTGAAAACGAAAGTAGGACGAAAATAAAAATCAAACCTGCAGAAATCCTCTTTTGTATCATTCTAACTTTGTTTTTTT
>JADZBN010000020.1 GCA_020852075.1 Bacteroidia bacterium | reverse complement strand
TCGGCATAGTATTCAACATTATCGTAATAGATAAAAATCTGATTTCCGTCGGCACTGATTCCCGTAGATTCTTCGTCCCATTCGGTATTCACCATACCCCCGGCACCACGAGCCTTACTCCAGACCGTATCCCGCCAATCGCTGGAATAGATATCCGCCGTGTAGATCCCGAGATCCTCCACAAACCCGCCAATATTTCCTTTTCTGCGACTGGTAAAAACCAGGGTTTGATTATCCGCCGAAATACAGGGATTGTATTCTTCGTATGAACTGTTTACGGCTTTTCCCGGATTGGAAAATGTAAGGGCAACCGGATGCTTTTCAAGTTCCTTTGCATTATTGCACATCTCAATGAGACGATCTGGAGTGGGACTGTCCTTCATGCTTTTGGCACTGAAAGTTTCCTTTGCCTTCTCAAATGCAGTTATTGCCTCATCAAATTTATCGTTGTACATGTACGCCATGCCCAGGTTATATTCATAATCTTTTTTTGCATCTTTGGAATCCCTGCCAAGTTCCAGGTATGTCAGTGCTTCTTTTTTGGATATACTGGTCATGAGATAGCACAATCCAAGACGGTAATTAAAATCCGGATTTTTGGGATCGGACTTAATCAGTTCTCTGTATCCTTCCAGTGCTCCCTTGAAATCGCCCGAAGAAAAACTGGTAGCTGCATCTTTTTTCACCACTTTGGCTTCATCGGATGTAAGAACATGTCCTGCTTTCGCCCGTTGAGCGGAAGACCGTATGGTGGGGCAGGAAATAATTATCAGGAATGAAATTACTGAAAGCAGGTATTTCATGTTCGTTTTATTTGACGGATTAAAATCCGCGGTTCAGGTCAAACTGTTCCAGATAATCTGCTATCCGCCTCAGAAAACTGCCTCCCAGTGCCCCGTCAACCACCCTGTGGTCGTAAGAAAGGGAAAGAAACATCATGTGCCGGATTCCAATGGTGTCTCCTTCAGGGGTTTCAATAACAGCAGGTTTTTTCCGGATGGCGCCGGTTGCGAGAATGGCAACCTGGGGCTGGTTGATAATAGGTGTACCCATTACATTGCCAAATGTTCCAACGTTGGTCAGGGTAAATGTTCCATCCTGAATTTCATCGGGTTTAAGTCTGTTGGTTCTGGCGCGTGCAGCGAGATCATTCACTGTTTTTGTCAGTCCCGTCAGATTCAGGTAATCAGCCTGCCGGATAACCGGTACAATCAGGTTTCCGCTGGGTAAGGCGGTAGCCATTCCGATATTAATAAAATTCTTTTTAATGATCCGGTTACCTTCCACAGAAATGTTTACCATCGGAAAATCCTTGATAGCCCTGCAAATTGCTTCAATGAATAGCGGAGTATAGGTGATTTTTTCGTTTTCTCTCTTTTCAAATTCCTTTTTCACCTTATCACGCCACTTTACCATATTGGTGACATCGGCTTCAACAAAAGACGTCACATGCGGGGAGGTATGTTTGGACATCACCATATGATCTGCGATTAACTTCCGCATTCTGTCCATTTCAATAATCTCCACGTTCCCGGAGTTACCGGGAGTGGTAACTGTGAATTCCTTTACGGACTGCCGGACTTCAGCAACGGGGGATGGTGAGGGTGATGCAGGCGTGCCGGTTCCTCTGCTTTGAAGGTGCCGTAGCAGATCCTGTTTGGTAAGCCTGTTATTCATTCCACTGCCGAGAATGGTATCCAGTTCGGTAAAACTGATTCCTTCCTGTCTTGCAATACTTCGTACGAGAGGCGAATAAAACCGTCCTTCTCCCTGCTTGCGGACCGCTGTATCATGAAGCACGGGGGCAGGTGCCGGAGATCCGTTTCCCGACCGGATGGGTTCAGGTACTTTTGCAGGAACCGGTGCTGCCTGTGGCCGGGGCACATCCGTTTCGGTTTCACCCTCGGCGGAAATGAGGGCAATTACTTCTCCTACCTTTACCACCTGACCCTCTTCAAACATTCTTTTGGACAGTTTGCCTGCTGCCGGAGATGGAACTTCCGAATCCACTTTGTCTGTTGCTATTTCCAGTACGGGTTCATCCGCTTCTATGCTGTCGCCCTCCTTCTTCAGCCATTTGAGAATGGTGGCCTCAGCGACACTTTCGCCCATTCTGGGCATTATTAATTGAACCATGGTTTTTGTATTCGCGTGTAAATATCTGATTTACCCGGAGTTTATTTCTTCATTGAATCAATAGATGCAAATCTAAGAAATTATGAATTTTCTATGGCTTGTTCCTGCCTAATTTTCTCCAGGATCTGGCAATAATCCTCAGATCCGTATAAACACGGTAATCTTTTGCATACAAAGTATTTAAACGGATTACCATACGTTCATCTGCTACCGATTTCTGAATCCCGTCAACGGGATTCAGAATACCCGGCCTGCATTGGGGAAGGTTACCGGTATTGCCGGGCTGGGGCGCATAACCCACCCACGAGAATTTACCGCTGAACACCCTGAAAAGGTTATTGAAATATCCTGCAGGGTAGTTTTGCAGAAGTACCAGAACCGGAGACAATATGAGAAAACACAGGGACAATACCACATCAATCAGCCGCTTGTTTCTTTTGTTTACAGCCTTGGATATGGAATTGATGTCAATTACGTACAGTTCCCCGGGATTGTCCACACTGGAAGAACCGATAATATACATACTTTCAGGCGGTGCTATCTTGAATTCAACTTCTTTCTTAACAGGAGTTGACATAAGCGTAATAATCTGATTGCTGCTGACATCCTTGCCGCAGAATATCACCTCGTCAATGGCATACACCTCCAGAATCGCTTCCAGCCGGGACGTTTCACCCAGGTAAAACCTTTCGAAGGTCTCCGAAGATTTCATCTCCTCGGAATGGTTATCCACTCGGACAAAACCAATAAAATTGTGGCTGGATTGGGTAAGCCGTAACAGCGAAAGCACACGGTTCACCTCTCCGGGTTCGCCCACCAGCATAAGTCGTTTTTTCGAATTCCCGTGTAGGGGTACAATATTCCTGAAGAGAAGTCCCAGAACTAACCGCAAACCAATCATGGATATGCTGGCCCAGACGGCGCCAAGTAAAATCAATGCACGGGAGAAACGGTAGGCTTCGGGCAGCAGTGCATACACCACAAGAATGAGGAGTGTCCCGGTGAAAATTCCACGGATGACTTTTTCAAGTTTTACCGGATGGTCGTAACCACCGCTGAAAAACACGGAAAACACCCATAGGAAAATATATCCGGGTACGGCGACCTGAAGAAAGAAGGCAGGATAATTCACCTGCATGTTATGGCCCCAGTAGGATTTGAGAAAATACATACCCGAAAACAGGAGCAGGATGTCCAGTAACGGAAGAAACAGCTTCCGCCAAATGCGGGTAAGAACGGCTGCACCTGCCCTGAAATAAATTGCAATCCGTATCAGAAGCGAGAATGTATAAATATGGGATTGCGAAAAATGTTTTCTGGCAAAAATCAGCATGGCATTATAAAATACAAAGACATAATTCACGCTGCTTTTTCGGGTGCTTTCCCCTTTATAATGGATAATCCTGGTCTCGGGGAAATAGTAGTTTTTAAATCCTGCCTTTCTGATCCGGTAGGACAAGTCTATGTCTTCGCCATACATGAAAAAATCTTCATCGAGCAGGCCGGTTTTATCAAACACCGTTTTACGTACTAACATGAACGCACCGGCCAGGACTTCTACTTCGTGTGTTTTTTCCGGATCAAGAAAGCCCAGGTGGTATCGCCCAAAGGTTTTTGATTTGGGAAACAATGCAGACAATCCGGATATCTTGTAAAATGCTACAGATGGAGTGGGAAGGCCGCGTTTGGACTCGGGCAGGAAATGGCCGCTTCCGTCAATCATTTTTACGCCCAAAGCACCTGCGTCGGGATGATCGTCCATAAACCGGATGATTCGTGAAAACGTGGTTTCCTCCACCACCGTATCAGGATTGAGAAGAAGTATCAGGTCTCCTTCCGCAATCCGGATTCCCTGGTTGTTGGCCTTTGAGAAGCCGGTATTCACGGTATTTGCAATCAGTTTAACTCCGGGAAATTTTTCCCTGAGCATCATTACCGAACCATCCACCGAATTGTTATCCACCACGATAATCTCCATGGATACCTGTTCACCCGCTTTAAAAACCGATAGCAGGCATTGCTCCAGGAAATACCGCACATTGTAATTGACAATGATTACGGAGAGTCGTACTGTGTTTGGTTGATGTTGCAACGGCGTCAGCGGGAAAGGGAATTTTCGTAGGGTACACGGTTGAGAATAGATCTGCCAAGTGTGACTTCATCGGCATATTCCAGGTCATCACCTACAGATACCCCTCTTGCAATAGTCGAAAACCGGAGGTCCTCCCGGTGCAACTGGCTGATTTTCCGAAACAGGAAAAATGAGGTGGTGTCACCTTCCATGGTGGCTGATAAGGCCAGAATTATTTCTGTAATTCCGGGAGTGGAAAGACGCCGGATCAGTGCATCAATGGCCAGGTCATCCGGACCGATTCCGTCAATGGGAGAAATAATTCCCCCCAGGACATGATACAGTCCTTTAAATTGCCCTGTGTTTTCAATGGCGATTACATCCCGGATATCCTCCACCACACAAAGAATATGGGATTCCCGGCCGGGATTACTGCAAATCATGCATACTTCCCCGGTGCTGATGTTGTTGCAAATTTTACAGTACCGGATTTCTTTTCTCAGGCGAATCAATGCACTCCCAAGCCGTGAAGCATCATCCTCAGACGCCTGCAAAAGGTGTAGAACCATCCGGAGAGCGGAACGTTTGCCAATTCCAGGCAGGCGGGAGAATTCCGCAACGGTTTCTTCCAGAATCTTAGAGGGTAGATTACTCAATGTTTTGTGTTAATAATTATACGGAAATTTCAATACTGGCTGCACGCGAATTTACTTACTTCGGCTTGCATACACAACCTTTCTGAGAATGTCCCCGGTACTTATTGTTACCTGCGTAATAGCCTATTCCATACTCCTGTTTGTTGTTGTATGGTGGACCAGCCGGAATGCGGATAATGAATCCTATTTCATTGGAAACCGTTCCAGCAAATGGTATGTAGTCGCCTATGGGATGATCGGGGCATCCCTGTCCGGGGTTACATTCATGTCGGTACCCGGATGGGTGGGGACCACCCAATTTTCGTACATGATGGTGGTCTTCGGGTACCTTTTCGGCTATGCTGCAGTCGCCCTTATTTTGCTTCCCTTGTATTACCGCCTGCACCTGACATCCATTTATACATACCTGGAAAAACGCCTGGGTACGAGAAGTTATAAAACGGGGGCATTCTATTTTTTATTGTCCAGAACCATCGGCGCGGCCTTCCGCCTGTATATCGTTATTAATGTACTGCAAACCTTCGTGTTTGATGCCTGGGGTGTGCCGTTTATGGTTACCGTCGCAACATTCATTTTACTGATTTTACTTTACACGTATAAAGGGGGCGTAAAAACGATTGTATGGACCGACACGCTGCAGACAACATTTATGCTCGCGGCTGTGTTACTTTCCATCATCGTTATCTCGCGTGAACTCCACCTGGATTTTTCCCGATTGGTTGAAACGGTATTTGACAGCAGGTATTCGCGCATATTCAATAACGACTGGCAGTCGAGATCCTATTTCCTGAAACAATTCTTCGGCGGTATGTTTATTACAATTGCGATGACCGGACTCGATCAGGAAATGATGCAAAAAAACATATCTGTAAAAACCCTTCGGGGATCACAAAAAAATATGCTGTCGTTTGCGGTAGTACTTATTTTCATCAACCTGTTGTTTCTTTCCCTCGGAGCGCTTCTTTATGTGTATGCCGGCAGGGAAGGAGTTGTTATTCCTCTCCGTTCAACGGACGATTTGTTCCCGACCATCGCACTGAATTATCTTGGAATAATTTCTGCGGTATTTTTCATCATTGGCCTTATTTCTGCTGCCTACCCAAGTGCAGATGGCGCACTGACGGCCCTCACGGCGTCTTTTTGCATTGATTTTCTTGGCATCCACCGTAGAGGATGGAGTATGGAAAAACAAAAAAGGATACGATACAGGGTACATGGTGGTTTCGCTGTGATCCTGCTGTTGGTAATTGTGGTATTCAGGGTAATCAATGACGATGCGGTTATCAATAAGCTTTTTACAGTAGCCGGATATACCTATGGCCCGCTGCTTGGCCTTTATGCCTTCGGATTGTTTTTCCGGCACGGGGTGAAAGACCAGTGGGTTCCGCTGGTATGTCTGATATCACCGGTAATTTGTTATGTCCTCAATGAGTTTTCCGAAATATGGTTTTACGGGTATAAATTCGGATTTGAATTACTTATAGTTAACGGTGCCATCACCTGCCTGGGATTATGGCTGATGAGAAGGGAGCCATCCGGTGTAATTTCATCCGGAAATGCAGAAAGGCTATGATCCCCGCGGAGGGAAATGCAGAAACATAAAATATGAAGTACCTTTGCCATATCATGCGGAGACCGGGATTATCTGTATGCCTGATGATGCTTCTGATGGCTTTTACCACATATACGATTTGCGGTGAGGCACTCATACCCGACTCAGTTGGCCGGGAAATGCAGGGAGGCGAATCATTCATCCTGCACAAGGTGGAAAAGGGGGAGGGGTGGTATTCCATTGCAAAAAAATACGGGATCAGCTATGCGAGTCTGAGACTCGCAAATAAAGATTCGGGAGTCATTCTTATCACCGGGCAGGTGGTTCGTGTTCCTTCGAAACCCAAAGTCAACGACCCCAGGTTTCAGAAAAATTATCCCGATACGAAAAAGCAGGATGCTTCAGCAGATCAAACCGGAAAAAGGCCGAAAGCTGCGGCATATCATACAGTAAAAGCCTCTGAGACCCTGTACAGCATTTCCCGGCAATATAAATGTACAGTGGATGAGCTTAAAGAATGGAACCGCCTTACTTCAAATTCCATTCACGCCGGCCAGAAACTGATAGTAGGCTTTGAGACTGGAATAACTCCAAAAACGGAAGAAAAAAGTGCAGTAGCTCCGGTTGACACACCCCAACCGGTGAAACCGTCTCCCCAACCAGAAAATTCAGAATCCGGCGCATTGCATGCCACGCCACCCGCAGGTGATCATACTGAACCTGCTGAACCCAAACCCGTGTTTCCGGATAAAAATGATTTAACGAAAAAGGAACCCGATCCGGACAGGACGTTTACTTTTTCAGGAAATATGCAGGAGGTGCATGAACAGGGAACCGCGGCGTGGGTGGGCGAGGAGGAAGTAAATCCTAACAAATATTTTGCCTTGCACAGAACGTGTCCTGTTGGCACCATTATCCGGGTAACCCGAAAAGAAAACGGACAATCGGTTTTTGTAAAAGTTGTT
>JADZBN010000019.1 GCA_020852075.1 Bacteroidia bacterium | reverse complement strand
GGTTGCTGTTCGGTGGTAACCAGCAGTTTTTCGGCATCCTCCCGCCTCAAGTCAACAAATGTTGCTTTAATAATAAACAGACTCAGCACAAAAAATGGTATTGCGGGTATTTTATAACGTACCAGACTGCCAAAATTAGAGGTAGTGAGGCCTACAGAAAATGCAAAAAACAAACTGAAAAATACCGTAAAAAACAATATTCTGTGTCTGAACATTAGCCGGAATACATTATAGACCCTGAGTTTAATCAGCAGAAAAATTGTAAAGATCAGCAGGATCATATTCTCAATCCCTGACATCATCATCGCAGGATTGGAACATTCCCAGATATATGGTCTGAATAATGCGGCATTAATAGCCAGTGGCGCCTTTGACAGTATTCCTGAAAATGTCGGGTCAAACTCTCCTATATCCCAGGATGATCCCTGGTACCTGTCGTTTTTAAGATCCTGCTGTGTGACAATTGCTTTATCAAGAACATTTTCAATAGCATAATCTCCCAGAAAATTCCCCATGAGGCTTAGCATAATGTATCCTGAAATCAGGGAAACAATGATCAGAAATGGTGCGGTCATTGACCGGACAAGTTTGTTTTTCAATTTGGAAATCTGGATTCCTCCAAACCAAAGAACGCTTCCGGGCAACAGGGCAAAGAAGATGTAGGGTTTAATGGAAATAAGCAGATAAGCCGCCAGGACCAGTAAGAGTAAATTCTTAAATACATTCCGCTTCTGGATGAGCATTATACTGTAGGAAGATGCAAACAGACAAACCGCAGAAAAAGTAATGGTATCTTTGAGAAGCCCAGAACCCCAGAAAATTACAGATGGAATAAAAAGAAGGGAAAATGCGAATTGTTTTGATAAAGATGGAAATTCTTTTACAAGGGTTTGATATAGTCTCCAAATGGGATAATAGGAAATCCAGGCAAGGATGATCGTGGTACCGATGAAACTTTTCAGGGAAATCAGGGACATCCACCAGGTAAGCCGGACAACCATGGTCGCTTTGGGATCAGAAAAATAGGTCGGAAAACCCGTATCCTGATCAAAGCTATACCACAATTCGGGAGGGTGTGATAAAATATAACTCATACCACTTGAAAAAGATTTCTGAAAAAGGTTAATCAGGACTATATTGTCATTGTAATAATTCATGGTATCGCCGTTACCATAATAAAAAACATAGATAAAACAAACACTGATTCCACCAAAAATTTTAGCAAACAGCCCCCACAAATAATATTTGTAACTTGGATTACTTTCGATTTCTCTTAACTGCCTTCGTTTGGCAATAAGATAAATAATTATCAATAATACCGGCGGACTTATGAAGTCAACAAAGGAAAAATAATCAATCATTGCATTCGGGGAAATAGCATGCCAGACAAAGATAGAAATTTATGAATACAGCACGGAAGGTTCTCTACCTCACATATGACGGGCTCTCAGATCCGCTGGGTCAGTCTCAGATCCTTCCCTACCTTTCGGGGTTAAGAAAACTTGGTCATCAGATAACCATTTTATCCTCTGAAAAAAAAGGGCAGGAAATTCTATCAGGATCTATTAAGAACACCCTCTCCTCCCTTGGAATTGAATGGATTTTTATTCACTATACCAAAAGCCCTCCCATTCTGTCAACCCTGTTCGATATCATTAGAATGTACAGGATTTGTATCAGGGTTCTGAAAAAGGGACAGTTCGATACCATTCACTGCAGAAGTTATATTACGGCTCTTATCGGAATTCATCTTAAAAAGAAATTTCACCTGAGTTTTGTTTTTGACACCAGAGGGTTTTACGCGGATGAAAGGATTGATGGTGATATGTGGAATCAGCGAAGCTTTATATACAGGATTATATACAGGTATTTTAAAATGAGGGAAGCCCGGTTTATGCAGTATGCAAACTACACTATTTGCCTCACTGAGGCTGCACGGGAAGAAATCCATTCCTGGAAGTCCATTCCGGGTCAGCCCATCCCCATTAAGGTAATTCCCTGCTGCGCGGATACTACCCTGTTCCACAGTGAGTCTATAAACGACGCTGAAAAAAAGTTGTGGTCAGACGCTGTCGGAATTTCAGGAAACAACCTGGTTATAAGCTATGCAGGTGCGGTAGGTACCTGGTATATGCTTGATGAAATGCTGGATTTCTACAAGCGTCTCCTTATAAAATTCCCCGAAGCACGGTTTTTGTTTATTACACACGAAAGTGCCCAATTCATACTTTCCAAAGTCTATAAAAGGGGTATTCCTGCATCTCAGGTCATCATACGAAAAGCACATTATAAAGACGTACCGGTTCTGTTATCGCTGTCTCAAATTGCATTGTTTTTTATCAAGCCGGTTTATTCCAAGAAAGCCTCCTCCCCGACTAAACTTGGTGAAATTATGAGCATGGGAATTCCTATTATCTGTAACAGTAATGTGGGAGACACTGACCGCATTATACGAGAGGTGAATGCCGGTGCAATTGTCCGAACCTTTTCCAATGAGGATTATGATTTTATAATTGATCAGATACCTGATCTCCTCAAACTTTCTTCCCGGAGGATCAGGGCAGCAGCAATAGAGCACTTTTCATTGAAAAATGGCATTGAAAGGTATCATGAAGTGTATTCCAGCCTTCCCTGACGCAACAGCGCACAACTCAAATTTCGTTGAAAGTGTAACCGGAGATTTGGTATAGCGTATGGATACGTTT
>JADZBN010000018.1 GCA_020852075.1 Bacteroidia bacterium | reverse complement strand
GACTCCGACAACTCCCTGAACATCAACTCCAAAATCAAAGCCAGGTACTCGGCTCAATAGTTCCATCAGATCGGAGGCGCCCGAGTGTAGTATTTCTTCTCTGGTGATTACGGTTACTATTCCCGGGGATTCACGTGGCGTCTGGCTGGCCCGCGATGCGATGCTGACTTCAACATTCATCAATTGCTCCAGGGACATATTGTAAAAATCCGTCGAGTCTTTTGCAGTTCCGTTTTCGCCCGCAGACCGGAAAGACCGGCAGGTCAGACTGGCAATACATAAAATTAATAGGCTAATTCTCCTCATTGGGTATAACAATGCTGCTTTTTATCTGTCAAAAGCAAAATATTATACCAGAAACATCACCTATTGGTTCAGTTTTCACTGTCACATAAGACCTGTTGAACTTACAGGTGTAAGAATTCCTGTGGATTTGTCAAACCAGAAGCTGGTTATTGCTTCACAAAAGGTTTTGAAAACGAAAAATCATGATTCTCCGCTCTGAAAAGATAAACTCCGGATGAAAGATGTGTGCACGAAATGGTAAAATACCATTCATTCGAAAATATAGTTCTTTCATCACTGAATACAATTCTTCCTGTATTGTCAAAGATTTTAATGTGCATTCTTTGGGTCTTCTCTGTAGTGTATAGAAGGGAAAGATGGTCCGTCACCGGATTGGGGAATAGGTAAAACAATGGCGGGTTTCCCGTTTCCGCTATTCCTGTTAGGGTCACAAAGACTGTGGAAGATACGGCAGTACACCCGTTGTTATCAGAAATCTCCACCGAATAATTTCCTGAAAGGGTGGCCGGAAACTGCTGGGCGTTGGCTCCTGATAAAGGAATTCCATTCAGATACCATTGGTATGAAACTGCAGGGGTGGAAACAAGAAGATTCCCGCTTTGTGTTATTACCGGTGCAGAAGGAGGAGAAAATACCTGAATAAGTCCATTTGCGGTAATTGTATCCTGTCCTGTTGCATTACCCGCAATGAGTACAACAGGATAATTCCCCGGATTTGCGTAGCAGATACCGGTTGGGTTTTCCATGCTGGACGTCTGTGGTACCGCACCCGGGAAGGACCATTCCCATGAGGTGGCATTCAGGGATAATGAAACAAAAGAAACACAGGAGCCACCACATAGTACCGAATCATTGCACACAAAGCCCGCCACAGGTATTGCAGAACAATCTACAACATGAATGAAGGCATTCTTTATTTCTGTGTTATCACAGTGGCCGTCGGATACCAGTAGTGAAACCGGATAAGATCCCGTGTCGGGATAGCAGACAGAGCCTGGCGAAGGCACTGTTGCTGAAGATGGATTTGCTCCGGTAAATGACCATTGCCAGCTCAATATGCCCGTTCCTGACTGGCCGGTAAATGCAATACATTCCCCGGGGCAAACGGATGTTCGGGAAGCTGTAAAATTGACCATCGGAGTTTCACGAACCTGTATCAGCCCGATAAATGCTTTTGAAGAGGAACAACCTCCTGATGTGGATGCGGTAAGAAGCACATTGTAAGAGCCCGGTGCACTGTAGAAATGTACAGGAGCATATCCGGTATCGCTGCCCCCGTCACCAAAACTCCACTGGTACTGAGACGCTCCTGTGGTTGAATTCTGGAACTGAACCGTAAGCGTGTCACACCCCTCAGTAACTGATGGGGTAAAGGAAATGGATGGTACGGGAAGTACTGAAACCTGTTGTGAAACGGTATCTGAACAGCCATTGCCGGAAGAAACAATAAGAGAAACCTGATAGTTACCTGCGGTATTATAGTAATGAGAGGGTGAAAACATTCCCGAACCGGAACTGCCATCACCAAAATTCCATGCATAACCGCTAATCAGTGTCCCATTGGATTGAGAGCTGTTCGAAAACAGTACCGAGTCACCAAAACAGGCCGGACTGGTTGCAAATGCTGCAATGGGAGTGGCCTTGACTGTAACAAGATTCATGATGGTGAGCGTGTCTCCACAACTGCCCTGTGTGGCAACAAGGGTTACGGGATAATTTCCTGCGGAAGTATAGGTGTGGGACGGATTTAATAACTGTGATGTACTGCCGTCACCAAAATCCCAGGAATATACCGGCGATCCTGTGGACGTGTTATTGAAAACAACCGTAAGCGGACCGCACCCGTTCAATGGTGATGCGCTGAAATTTACAACCGGAGCCGGACTTACATTCACCGTAATGGTTGTGTCGTCACTGCAGTTGCCCGTTGCGGCGGTTAATTGCACATAGTAGGTTCCGGGTATAGAATACAGATGAGAAGGGTTTGCGGCAGTTACCGTGGAGGAACCATCGCCAAAATCCCACTGCCAGCCGGTAATGACAGTTCCATTTCCTGAAGAAAGGTTGGTAAAGAAGGAGGTGTCGCCCAGGCAAACATTTGTAGCCGAAAATGATGCGGAAGGCTGGGGGTATATGTGAATGTATCCTGTCAACGTATCAGCATCAGTGCATGATCCCTGAACTGCAAGCAACGACACATTATAAATTCCCGGTGCAGAATAGACGTGGGAGGGATTAGCCAATGAACTTGGAAGAGAGCCATCGCCAAAATTCCAGGTATAGGCAGGATTTCCCGTAGTCTGGTTCTGGAATTGAATGCTTGTTGATCCGCATCCGGAAGTATCTGCTGCGCTGAAAGAAACCTGGGGCGCAGGTGCAACATTTACCACTATCGTCGTGTCGTCCGAACAGTTGGTGGATGAAGCTGTCAGGGTAACTGAAAAATTTCCGGATGTACTATACAGGTGGGATGGATTCATTGCAGAAGACGGGGCACTGCCATCCCCAAAATCCCAGGAATAACCCGTCAGGGTGCTTCCATTCCCCGAAGAGTTGTTAGTGAAGAATACCGAATCTCCCAGGCACACATTTCCCGAAGAACTGAAGGAGGAAACCGGTTGAGCATATATAGTAATATAGGATGGCATAGTAAGCGTATCCGAACAGGACCCCTGTGTTGCCATCAATGTCACGGTATATGTTCCGGGTGTTGTATATAAATGAGAGGGACTAACTGCATTGGACAACGATGAACCGTCACCAAAGTTCCAGGAATACGTTGGAAAGCCGGTTGTGGTATTGGAAAAATTTACATTCAGTGAGCCACAGCCTGTTGATGAAGAGGCTGAAAAGCCTGCAACCGGAGCGGGATTAATATGGATCTGAACGGTAGTATCATCGGGGCAATTGGCAGTATTTACCGTCAGTGTTGTGGAAAAATTTCCAGGGGAAGTGAATACGTGGTAGGGAGAGATTAATGAAGACAGGGGAGACCCGTCTCCGAAATCCCAGGTGTAAGAAGTAATTGTTCCTCCGTTCCCTGATGAATTATCTAAAAAATAGACTGTGTCTCCCAGGCATAAATTATTATTGGATGAAAAACTCGCCAGGGGCCTGGGGCTTACCTGAATGAACGAGGATTGGGTCTGTGAAGCGGTGCAACTCCCATTAGATGCAGTTAGTGTTACCGAATAAGAGCCCGTTGCAGTGTATGTATGTGATGGAGATGTCAGGGATGATCCTGCGCTGCCGTCACCAAAATCCCAGGAAAATGAATTCGCCGAGGTTGTGGTATTGGTAAAGGTAACCGAAAATGGAGAACATCCTGACGCAGAAGAGGTACTGAAGTTGATATTGGGTGCGGGCTGAACCGTTACAGGCTGTGTTACCTGCATTGTACAGCCTGTGGAATTCGTGACGGTAAGAGTTGCCGTATAATTGCCGGCTGCAGAATAGGTATAGGATGGGCTTTGCTGGGAAGAACTCCCGGAGCCATCGCCAAAATTCCATTGCCATGATTGTATGGTACCGGCAGAGGCCGTGGCTGTGCCTGAAAATATGGTAGGATCTCCCTGGCAAACCGCAGATGCGGTCGTTGATGCGGTTATGGTGTTTACTGTTACTGTAACCGGAATTCTGTAATGCCCCGGACATGAGCCCAGGTAATAAACAGTACTTGCGCTCAGGACAGGTGTGGTAAAAGATAATCCGGTTCCCAGTACCGTACCTCCGGCAGACTGGTCATACCAGTTAAAGACGGTGCCCGGAGGGATGGTTCCTTGTGTAGAAGCTGAAATTACTGCCGTTGTTCCGCCACAGGTGGTAACCGGAGAAACAATCATTCTAAAGTTTGAAATCATTGCTGTTGATGTTCCCTGGCCGCCTTTTGTTGCGCCATTTGGTATAAATTCCGTCAGCCCGTATGAATTCGTGGTGCCGTTGTTCCCTCCGTTGGCATTGCGTACAGGAGTGCCATTAGATACCGCGATATACCCGCCACCACCGCCGCCACCGGGTCCTTCGGCTTCGGTTACAAACGCAGATACAGATTGAGAGCCGCCGTTACCGCCTTTGGCATTAATCGTAACACCGGAAATATTTCCCAATGCATTAAGAACAACAGAGCCGCCGCCGCCGCCGCCGCCAGCGCCGTCTGTACCGTTTGTACCTATCGTTCCTGATCCGTTTGCACCATTCGCCCGGATCTGCCCGCTGCCCGAAATGTCGCCCTGAGTAAACACGTAAATCAAACCACCACCGGCACCGCCCGGCCCTGCGTGTCCATTGTTCTGATCACCGGCACCACCGCCTCCACCCATAAACATTTTTAACCCGGAATAATCAAGAGGCCTTCCTCCGCGCCCTCCGCCATCTCTTCGCTGGTCGCCACCCCATGCGAGGTTGAATGGTCCGACACTCAGTGCATTTTCGTTTGTTGCAGAGAAGGTGTAGCCTCCTTTACCACCTCCCGGAGAGGAACTTGTGGCAAATCCGGAATACTCCAGGTTCCATGCCGAAGCCCAGGCTGCAGTGGAAAGATCCGGAACACCCTTGCCGCTCCAGCCGGTAATAATGCCGCCATTAGAGCCGCCGCCGCCGCCGCTGTTGTGTGAATTGGCACCACCGCCGCCATTAGCTGGCGCTCCTTTGCAATACCGTCCGCCATTGGAATCATATACCGTCCAGTCACCGGCAATACTCTCTCCCTTTTCTGCACCATAATCTATCGCAACAGAATGATAATTCAATACACCCCATGCGGCGAGATTATCCAGAACCTGGCCTCCACGGAAACCTTTTCCGTTTGCATCCAACATCCCGCCATTGCTGATAGTTATATTGCCGGTTGCCTCTGCAACCAGTACCCCGCCTATAGTACCGTTCCATGCCGGGACAGTTATTGACCCTCCGGCAGAAATATCAATTGTGGTAAACCGTGGTACGCGAACCACCTGAGTTTTCCCTGAAACGGAATAACTGTTTTCAAGAGGGCAGGAAAGTGCAATACTGACGGAATTGGGTACAGAGGCTACCTCCGCCAGTTCATAGTTGCCGCAATTTCCATAAGAGGTAATGGCACCATAGGTGGAATCATCCGGAGTGCTGATGGCGGCGCCCTGCATTTGAACAATGAATATCAGGTCGCCCGAGGTCAGGTTTGCAGGATAGATTCCGTTGGCATTTAAAAAACTATTTGATACGGCGATTACCGACGAGCCGGCAATTGCATCCGATGTAAGTGGCGTATATTCATTCACTGTAATGGCGGAAGAAATAAACGCCGGACCATGTTTTCCTGCCTGTGCCGTTGAAATAAGGGGCAACAGGCAGATAAACAGAACCGCCCTCAACATGCGACTGATATACGAAATGGGATGGGATTGGGGCGTCATGGTAACTGGCTTACTTACAGCGGCTAAGATACTTAATAGGATTCTTGGCCGGTATTTTCCTTCATGATTTATGGCGAATGTTACAAAATTCAGGGGGATTGGAATTATTCCCAACGGAAAAACCGTACAGCCAATGCATAGACGACCACACCCCAACCGAGAATAAATAACAGAGGGGTAAGGACGTCTGTCAGTCCTGCACCTTCAAATGCCACCTGTCTCAGTGCATCATTCAGATACGTCAGAGGAAGTGCACGGCTGATGGATTGCAGCCAGTCGGGAAATACATCCACAGGGAAAAAAGTACCGCTGAGGAGAAACTGGGGTAACGTAACAATATTTGCAATGGGGGGAATTACGCTCTCGTTTTTTGCAATACCTGAAACTACAAATCCGAATCCCATAAAGACAATCAGACCAATCGCGGAGAGGATGAGCATGTTGAGAACCGTTACAACACCGTGGATAAGAGTAAAGCCGAATGCAAACTTTCCAATCAGGATAATAATTATAGCTCCTATTACCTGAAACACAAGCCTGCTTAGTGCCTCTCCAAGAATAATGAAGGACCTTTTCACTGGAGTTGCAAAAAAACGTTTTAGTACCAGGGTCTGGCGCAGGGAGAAGAAAACAAATGCTGTTCCAAAGACTCCTGCACTGAGTATGCTGAACCCCAGTTGCCCCGGAAGAATGAAATCAATCATTTTATATTCTCTTCCGGCTATTTCCGTTTCCCTGAATTCTGTCAGTCCGCCTTCGTGTTCCAGATATTTCTCCGAATGTATACGTGCCTTTAAAAATGCTAAATTCCCCTTATCAATAATATTGGTGAGAATTGATTCCACAAACCTGCCTTTTTCACGGGAAGATTTGGATGTAATCACTTCTACAACTCGACCGGCCACGCGGGTGCTATCGGGCGGGTGAATGAATAGCAGGGCGTCCAGCCGGCCTTTGTTTAACCCGCTTTCCAATAATCCAAGGCCTTGGTCCTTCACCAGTTTTACATTGGGTGTCAGAATAAATGAACGATAAATAGCACTCGACGTATCGGACCCCGGATGAAGGCCCACTTCAAGTTTTATCCTTCCGGGGTTTATAAACCCAAAGGCAATAATGAATACCAGAGGAAAGGCAATGGTAAATATCACCGCAGAAGGGCTTCTGGTAATGGATCTGAAACTGGCCCGTGAAATGGCAAGCATGGCGGTCCATTGACTGTACTGTTTTTCCTCCCTATTCATCCCGCCATTCCTTTCCGGTTAATGATAGAAAAACATCTTCCAGGTTTGCATTGCGCACTTCCTTTTTTCTTGTAAATCCAGACCGAACCAGATTTTCGATAAGCTGTGCGGGACTGTCCTGGGCAATTATTTTTCCTTTTTCAACTACGGCAACCCGGTCGCAAAGCTCTTCCGCTTCATCCATGTAATGTGTGGTAATGACTATGGTAGTACCACTCTTCCGTATGGCAAGAATCAGTTCCCAGAGATTTCTGCGTGCCTGAGGGTCGAGGCCGGTAGTGGGTTCATCAAGAAATATGATTTCAGGGTTGTTTATGAGTGTGGTGCATATAGAAAACCGCTGCTTCTGTCCACCCGAAAGTTGCTTGAAATGTGCGTATGCTTTTTCTTCAAGGCCAACACTTTTCAGCAGTTCATTCCGGTCTGTTTTCCGGTTGTACAGTCCCGAAAACAGCTTTAATAATTCCCACAGGGTAAGATTGGGGTAATAGCCTGCCGATTGAAGTTGTACACCTATCCGTTTCTTAATTTCGGAGGATTTATTATCAACGGAAAGGCCGGTCACCAACACCTTACCGGATGTTTTTTTCCGAAGTGTTTCTATGATTTCAAGGGTCGTGGTTTTGCCGGCTCCGTTAGGGCCGAGTAGCCCGAAAATTTCACCGCGGTAAACAGAAAAGGAAATTCCGTTAACCGCCATGACCTGGTCATAATGCTTTGTCAGACCCTCAACCTGAATTATGGGTTCTCTGGATTCCAATAAAAATTTTTGTCAAAACTACTGTAACCGTTCTGTACAAATCATGAATGCGCTCACCGGTCACACCCATCAGAATAGATTAAGGCGGCTCATCAGATTATCTTTGTATGATTTACCAATGGGTATCCGGTTCCCGTCAATAATACAGGCATTCTCTTCAAGGGCATTTATTTTTTCCAGTTGAACAATATATGAACGATGTACCCTGGTAAAATTCAACTGAGGAAGTTTGGATTCAATGTCCTTCATGGAACTGTGAAGAATGAACTGCTCCTTAGAGGAGGTTTTAATGATCACATAGTTGTCAAGGGCCTCAATCCATAGAATATCCTGAAAATTCACTTTTACAAACCTCGAATCTTTCTTTACAAAGAAGCTGTTGTTGGCATAAATATTCTCCAGGAAATTGAAAAGATTTTTATCCGTACTGGTTTCCTGAACGGCGTCTTTTCTTCCGGGCGAGGTCATTACAAATGCGCACCCGTTAATTTTGTTGTTGACCGTCAGAATCGGAAAAGTATTTACGGCCACCTTGTGCTCCGCGGCACCGTTTGAAACAGGAACTTCGGCATCCCCGTCTTTCTTCTGAGATTCTCCGACCACGGTATGGGCAAGGGTTTTAAAAACACTTTTGGTTTCTGATACAGAGTTCTTCATGGCAATGCTGATGTCTTTTCCCAGTGCCTCCTGTTTCAGGCATCCGGTAAGGGTCTCAGCCATTTTATTCATGAAAATTACTTTTTCGTTGGCATCTGTAATAATAACGGCTACCTCAAGGTTATCAAGTGCTGCAGCAAAGCGGTTTCCCTTGTTCTGCATTTCAAGATCCTTGGTGTATTTGTAATAGGCAATTTCAATTGCGGTACGGATATCGTCCTCCTCAAAGGGTTTGATAATATATCCGTAGGGTTCGGTCAGTTTTGCCCGCTCCAGGGTATTCTTATCAGAAAATGCTGTAAGGAATATAAAGGGTATATGATAGTGCTGATGAATCTGTTCGGCCACCATGATACCGTCAATTTCACTGCTTTTAAGGTTAATATCAAGCAATATCAGGTCTGGATTGAGTTTTTCGACCGAGTCCAGGGCTTTCTTCCCATTGGCAAATGGATCGAATGCTTCATAGCCGAGCTTTTTTAGGATGCGTTGAATGTCTTTTGCGACGATGATCTCGTCTTCAACAATCATGATTTTTAATGCGGCCATAATATTATATGGGTAAAATGTATTCTGTCTTTTTACAAGATTACAGATGAAATTGTTTCTGTTTAAGGGTACTCGTCAGGAATTATCAACGATCCGGGATCTTAAGTCTTTGGATACTTAAAGATTATGGTAAACCGGGTACCGTTTTCACCCGAAAAGTGCATTTCTCCATCCAACTGACTGGTCAGGGCCTGAATCAGTTGCATGCCCAGAGATTCGGACGTTTCAGGATTAAATCCTGGGGGTGGGCCTGTGCCATTATCGGAAATATCAAGGGTTATGGTATGGTCCAGCTTCTTCAACCGGATACGGATTTCTCCCTTCCTATCACCCGGAAATGCATATTTATACGCATTTGAAACAATTTCATTCACCAGAAGTCCGCAGGGCATGGCTGTATCCATGTCAAAATTCACCGTATCCGTTTCCAGGATCATCTGAACACGGTCCGTTTTGTCCCCATAAGACTGATAAAGAAACTGCGTCAGTTTTTCAATGTATTCACCAAAATTTATTTCACTCAGTTCTTCTGCCTGATAAAACTTTTCATGTACCAGGGCCATTGAGCGTACCCTGTTCTGCCCGTCCTTTACAGCCTTGAGGGTGTATTCATCCTTGATATACCCGGATTGCAGGTTGAGCAGGCTGATAATAATCTGCAGGTTATTTTTTACCCTGTGATGAATTTCTTTCAGCAGAACTTCTTTTTCCTTCAGGCTGATTTCTATCTGCCTTTGCATCTCTTTGCTCCGGGTGATATCGGCATCAACCACCACAAGCTTTTTCGGCTTTCCGAATTCGTTAAGGATCGGGGTTAGTGTGGATGAAATCCATACGTTCTCCAGGTTGTGGGTAGTCACGTTGGATTCAAAAATCCTGGAGTGGTTGCTCGTTACGGCCTCTCTGATTTCATTCTCAATGTTTGTGTATACATTTATCTCAGAGAGCCTTTTGCCCAGAACCATTTCTTTTTGCATCCCCATCAATCGTATGAATCCGTCATTGACCCATTCGATTTCACCATTTGCGCCTGCAATGAGTACTGCATTATCCGTTTTACTGGCAACCAGGGAAAGTTTTTCCAGTTCCAGGTTTTTTTCTACCAGTTGTTTCGTTTTCACTTCAACCCTTTCTTCCAGGAGTTTCCTGACCCGGCGAAAAGTGCTGCTCCTCAGGCGGAAATAAATATAAATTGTACCCAGAAACATCAGGAAGCTGATAATTATCAGCCATACGTCCCTCCAGAAAGGCATCATAGTCAGGATTGGTTCTGAAAATCTTTGTTGTACTGAAAAACTGAAAAAATGTTATGCGGCCATTCACTGATTGTACTCAGTATCTTGCGCGTTTTTTACCGTACCTTACATAAATCACCATACCAATAGCCATCCAGGCGATGAGCCTCAGCCAGGTATCCAGGGGCAGAAACGCCATCATCCCGAAACAGGTAAGGATTCCAAGCACCGGAACTATGGGTACCAGCGGCGTCCTGAATCCCCTTGGAGCGTCCGGCTGGCTTTTTCGCAACACAATAATTCCTATACACACCAGTACAAACGCAAAGAGGGTTCCGATACTGGTCATTTCACCAACCACCCTTGCGGGAACAAATGCGGCAAAGAGGCTTACAAAGAGGCAAAATAAGAGATTGGATTTCCACGGAGTTTTAAATTTGGGATGTATTGCAGAGAAAACCGGAGGCAAAAAACCATCCTTGGACATGGAAAAGAAAACCCTTGACTGGCCGAGAAGCATTACAAGAATTACAGAAGAATATCCGGCAAGAATGGCAAGGATGATTGCCTGTTTTAACCACCCGAATGGAGTGTGTTCGATGGCCACTGCAACCGGTGCAATCCCGTCCTGTCCCCGGAACTCGGTGTAGTGTGCCAGGCCGGTCATCACGTATGCAAACAGGATATATAATACCGTACAGATGGCAAGCGAAATCAGGATTCCGACGGGCATATCCTTTTTGGGATTCTTGGCCTCCTGGGCTGCCGTTGAAACGGCATCAAAACCGATGTATGCAAAGAAGATAATTCCTGCCGCCCTGATAATGCCACTCCAGCCAAATTCACCGAAAACACCGTTGTTTGCAGGTATATACGGCTGGTAGTTCGCCGGGTTTATGTAGGCCCAGCCCAACCCGATAAAAACCAGTACAACCGCTACTTTAAGCGCAACAATTATTCCGTTTACAAAGGATGACTCCTGTGTGCCCCGGATCAGGAGCATGGACATCAGTACCACAATTACCACTGCGGGAAAGTTTATAATTCCCGAAACCACCGTTCCGTCTCCGAGAGTTGCCGTATCAAATGGTGACATCACCAGTTGGGCGGGGAAGTGTAAATCGAAATGATCCAGAAATTTCACAAGGTATCGTGACCAGCTTATAGAAACCGTTGCGGCACCTACTGCATATTCAAGAACAAGATCCCAACCTATGATCCATGCCATGAGTTGGCCCATGGTTGCATAAGAATAGGTATATGCACTTCCGGCAACGGGTATCATAGATGCGAACTCGGCATAACAAAGTCCGGCGAATGCACATCCTACGGCTGCTATCACGAATGAAATAGTTACAGCGGGTCCTGCATTATTACCGGCAGCAAAACCCGTAATGCTGAAAAGTCCGGCGCCAATTATGGCCCCAATGCCAAGCGCCACAAGTTGTACGGGACCCAGGGTTCTTCGTAAGGTATGTTCTCCTGTTTCATTGGCTTCATCGAACAATACTGACAAAGGTTTCCGGGAAAAATACCTGCTGGCCATGGATGCGGTTTTGATACGATGCAATGTATATACAATGATTCATAAAACAAAAAATCCCCGGAGGTAATGCCGGGGACAGGTTCAGGATACGGTTTCTCAACGTCCTGAAGATTTCTTCGAGAGAATCTGGTCTATTTGTTGTTCGATTGCCTTTTTTTCATCGGGGTCATCTGTAAGATCAAGTTTTTTTCTCAGGTAATATACCGCCCTTTCATGATCTTTTTCTTTAAGGAAAGCATAGGATGCCAGATAACTGTATGCTTCCCGTACACCCTGGCGGTACCTGTTTATGCTGGTCGTATCGTCACCGACCACCTCCAGGTATTTAAGATAAAAAGGTTTGGCAAGACCCAGGTCAGAGGTGGAGTCCATTTGAGTGTTCGATTGCGCCCTCCACAACCACCCGCTAACATAGGATGGGGTTAATTCATTTACTTTCATAAACGCCGAGTCGGCCTGTTCAAACTGACGCGTAAAATAATAGGCCCGTCCCAGGTAATAATAATCAGACGATTTCATGTCAACTCCCGTGCTTCTCTTCTCGTTCCAGACACCTATTGCCGCGGTGTAGTTTTTCAGTTTAAAATAGGTGGCAGCAATATCCGAAAGCAGGTCCGTGCGTGAAGGATCTGTTTCATACGCCTTTCTCAACTGGATGATCCCTGAGGAATCCTGATTATTTTCCACCAGCAGCTTCCCATAGTATTCGTAGTCTATTGCCGCCCTTTTATCCAGTGGCAATCTCCTGAACAGCTCCTGCACCTTTTCAAGTCCCTTGTCGTATTCCTTTGTTTCATAGTAACAATAGGTGTATACACGAAGCAGTGTTATACCGCCTGAATCACACCTCTGTTTTGCCTGATCCAATTCCTGAATAGCATCTTTATATTCTTTCCCCAGATAAAGAAGTGAAGCGTACCGTATCCTGGCGGTACAGTTCTTATTGGTAAGGTCCAGGTACTTTACATAGTTTTCTTTAGCCGGTAACAGTCGTCCGAGTTTAATATATGTCTCCGCGAGTTCTCTGTATGCGGGTGCGTAACTGGGATTTACCTGAATGGCGTTTTTAAATTCTTCCGCAGCACCTTCATAATTCGTTGATCGCTTGTACAGCCTTCCTTTACTTACTATGGCGCGTGCTGAGGACTTATCCAGATCAAGGGCCCGGTTGTAATAGTCCGCTGCAAGTGTCCCATCATTTTTCTCGGTATAAATATCACCGTAAAGTATATTGACTTCGGGGTTTTTAGGTTCAATTTTGCCTGCCCTGTCCAGGTATTCCTTCGCCTTGTCCAGATTCTTGTTTTTGAAATGTATGAGCGCGTCTGCGGCTTCGATTAACACAATAGCGTTTTTGGAAGATGTAGATGAATTTACCACCTCATTCAGAAGTGTTCCCGCGCTGTTCACATCGTTCTGCGCCTGAGTATAACGGGCTATTAATTCAGCATTCGACGGGTCTTTGTCGCTGGCAAGTTGCGCCTCACGCAAAGAAATCCCGTCAAGCAGCAATTTGGCTTTACCGATTTTTAATAAAAGATTATTGGGATCTGTCTTTAATCCCTGATCAAAAACAATGGAAGCAGAATCCGGGTTATCTCCCAGGAGCAGGTTCTCTCCGTAGAAATAATAGGCATTGCCGTCCGCAGGGTTTTTTGAAATAAGGTTTTGGTACAGGCTTGTGGCTACATCGTATTGTTCATTCTCTGTAAGCTTTTTTGCCTCTTCCAGACTCTGGGCCTTTATATCTGCACATAACAGATTCACAATAATCAACAGGTACAGGCTATTCTTCATATTAATTTGCATTGACAATTCGGATTGGCATTGTGGCGGGCAGCATCCCCATCAGGCGTACAATTCGCTGGCCCTGATCACCTGCAAGAAACGAAGCAAAGCCTGTGCCAAGGCCGTTCCGGCCCTCGCGGCTGATGATCATGACTTCACGGGTCAGGGGGTATTTCTTCAGGGCAATGTAGGCCTGATACGGCTGATAGGATGAGTCGGCAGGGTCTGATACGCCGGGAGGTGTAATGGCCATCACCCGGATCTTTGTAAGAAATTCGTTGACCTTCGGATCGTGTTTATCGCTTATCCAGTTTACACCGATAACTCCAATGGATGAGGGGTGGGTGCTGACATACTCTATTACCGATTCGCTGGAGCTTGCCGCATAGGAGTTGGAAGGCAGCGGCCGGCCCTCAAGAAATTTTTCGCTCAGGTACCTGCTGTTCCCCGAACCGTTCCTGTCATAAACAATACGGATGGTGTCCCCGCGGCTTTTTGCATTCAGATCCTTCCATGTTCTGATGTTGCCTGAAATGACGCCGGCAAGATTTTCATAGCTTATCGCGGTATCAGGATTGGAGGGGTTGAGAATCAGCGCCACCGCGTCGATAGCAAAGGGTATGTAGCGGGGAATTATTTTTCTTGATTCAAACACCTGCGATTCTTCTCCGGTGAGTTTTCTGGATGTTATAGCAATCCTGACAGAATCGTTGTGGAGCAATTCATTAAAAACTTCTGTTTCGGGAAGGTATTTTATCCGTATGGTTGCGCGTTTATATATCTTCAGAAAGGTGTCTAATTCCACTGACACCAGGGGCTGAAAAGAGTCATCGGCTATGATCAGAACATCTCCGGAGGTAGGCGTGTCAGTATATTTTCTGCCGGACTGTTCCGAACAGGAACTGAACAGCAGGGGCAGAACCAGCAACACGGGAATCGAAAAACGTAATCTGACCTGTTTGACTAAATTCATTCTTTCTTTTTTCTGAACCGATACGCCCTGAAAAGGGAATACGCAATCAGAACAATGCCGATTATGATCCGGTTGGTTGCCCTGAGACCTTCGGGCGCCCATACAAATATCAGGATAATTCCGCCAATCAGGTAAATGGCGGCCATTGCATTAGTGAAAATATAATGAAACCTGACCGCAAATGACTTCTGTTCTGTCATCCGGAATGGTATGGATTTTTACTTAAGTGTAAAATTAACGGGGAGGTTGTATTGTACCTGTACATTTCTTCCGTTCTGGCGACCGGGTTTCCAGTCCGGCATGGATTTGACAACACGCAATGCTTCCTCGTCACAACCTCCGCCGATTCCACGCCTCACCACGGCATCTTTTATTTTTCCGTCTTTATCCACAACAAAAGAAACATACACCCGGCCCTGAATACCATTTTCCCTGGCAACGGGAGGGTATTTAATGTTTTTGCTCAGGTATTCAAACAGTTTGGATTCTCCGCCCGGGAAACTGGGCATTTCTTCCACCACGGTAAAAATCTTTCCTTCATCAGGATCACCGACTACCGGATTTTCGGGAGGAAGGTCAATAAGGTCTTTGTCCCCTTCCTGGGTTACGGTACTTACCTGCACTTCCTTGGTTTCCTCCTGGGTGGGTGGTGGCTCCTCTACTTCTTCGTCTTTCACCACTTTGGGCGGTGTAAATTTAATCGTCTGCTGCACCGGTGGAGGAGGAACAACTGGGGGGGGCGGAGGGGTTGATTTATCAATTGGAGGCGGCTCGGCAAGGGTAACCTCTTCCGAAATTCCGGACCTGGTACTTTCGGCCGTCCGGGACAGCCAGGATGAAATTTTGGGAATGACAACCGCCAGGATGATGGCTGAAAAAGAAATAATCATGGCAATAAACAGCCGGTGCTGATATTTCTTTCGCATAACATAGCCACCAAACTCCTTGTTTCTTCCTTCGAAGACAAGTTCGGCCCTTTCGGGGTTCACGGCATCGTCCCATCCCTGAATATTCATCACTTTATTGTTGGGAGTTCTTTATCAATTCTTTTTCTGAATCCGACAAATCCACAATAGCATACCTGGCAACATTACATACCAACATTTCGTCCAGGATATCTACCAGGTTTTTGTATTTTGAAGAGTCGTCGGGTTTAATCAAGACAATCAAACCCTTTTTCTCGGCGGCCTTTACCTGGGCCTTATGTCTTTTGATTTCGTCTTCCTTATCGGGTATCAGACCATTTCTAACAGAGTCTTCCACCTGCTTCACCTTGTCAAAAACCAGTTTGTTTTTTTCGAGTAGTACTTTCCGGATGCTGGCTGGGCCATCCTGCGAAAAATCTGCAACGTGCGTTTCGGGCGGCTTGGTCGGATCATCCTCACCCATGTACCATACGATCTTGTCATCTGCGGTGAGCAGCACGGACATGGTTTGTGATGCGGGCACCTTGGTTTTCTCTTCTTCCGTTACCTTGTCTTTCACCGGCATGGTGATGTCCATGGTCTTTGGTTTACTGAACGTAGTGGTCAGAATAAAAAAAGTAAGGAGCAGAAACCCAAGATCCACCATCGGCGTCATGTCGATGTGGGTAGAGGACCTTTTGGCACGAACTTTTTTGTGTTTGCCTTTTTCCTGTCCGCCTTCTTGTTCTTGTACCTGAGCCATGATTGCTTATTCGGTTCTAATCAGGTAATTTTTAGTTTTTGGGTTCCTCGACCACTCCGGCGCCTTCCAGATTTGTAATTAATGCAAATCTGTTGGCTTTATTGTCCTGAAGGATAGAAATTACTCTCTTGATGGAGGGAATATCAGCATCCCTGTCACCTCTGATGGCAAGGCTAAACCTTGGCGCTACATTTCTTGCGGCATTAATCCAGAAATTGAGTTCATTATTGGTGGAATCAATGGGGATTCCCTTCGTTTCGAGATTCATTTTTTTTCGGTCATTATCACTGGCGTCGAGGTACGCCTTCATGTCCGACATGGGCATTCCAACGGAAGCCAGTACCGCAAAGCGCTTCTTTTCTTTATCATCGAAGGTCAGGTTAAACCGTTCTGCCATTTTATTGAGAATATCAATTCGTATTTGCTGTCCTTCCACGTTAAAAAACACCCTTCCGTTTTTGTCAACCGTAATCATGATGACTCCTTTGTCCGGAAGCGGAATATCGCTGATGGAAGAGGGCTGATCTACAATAACCGGTTCGTCGGGTCTGAACTTGGTGGTAAGCATAAAAAAGGTTACCAGCAGAAAGGCCAGATCCACCATAGGTGTCATGTCGAGTGACGGGGATTTTTTCGCTATTTTGATTTTGGGCATTACCGGGATTTACAACTGAATAGAGGCAGATTTGGTGCAATTTCCATAACGGAAACAAAAAAAATCAACGGTTGTCTTTGTACCGGGAAGCAAATGACTGCACAATGCTGTATCCGGCTTCGTCAATCCCGTAGGTGATGCCATCAATTTTATTGGTAAAGTAGTTATACATGATGATGGCAATTGCCGAGGTTCCAATACCCAGTGCGGTATTCACCAGCGCTTCAGAAATTCCGGTTGACAATGCCACAGCATCGGGGGCGCCGGCAGTTGCCAGGGCGGCAAATGCGCGGATCATACCCAACACGGTTCCGAAGAGCCCCAGGAGTGTGGCAATGGAAGCAATCGTTGAAATAATCACGAGATTTTTACTCAGCATAGGAAGCTCCAGCGTTGTAGCCTCCTCCAGTTCCTTTTGAATGGCCAGTAGTTTTCGCTCTTTATCCAGATTTTGATCCTTTTCCATCATTTCGTACATTCCAAGACCGGATACCACCACATTGGCAATGGAACCGCGCTGTCTTTGACATTCTGATTTTGCGCCTTCTATATTTCCCTGAGCCATAAGAGATCGGATTTTCTGAATGAACGTTTCGATGCGTCCGCTTCCTTTCGACTTGCCGATCGAAATAATTCTTTCAATGGAAAAGGTAATGGCCGTAATGGCAAGGCAAATCAGTACCGGTACCAGAGGGCCTCCTTTATACATGGTTGCCAGTATGTTGTTGGGCAGTGGATTTTTTTCCGGATCCCCGTCTTCAAATCCTGCCGGATCGCCCATGATAAATTTCCAGATCAGATATCCGATCACCAGTGCTATAGGTATTACGGCTGCTGCAAGTACTGCCTGTAATGTGCCGCTTTTTTTGCTTGATTGGGTCATGTTATGAATCTTAGATTTGGGATTTTTATGGTAGTTAAATAAAGTCAACAATAACTCCGCCCGAAGAGAAACTTTTTCAGGAAAAAGAAATTTTTTCGAGGTGACAATAATAGGAAATTTCAATGAATTGCAAAATCTGAAAACACCTGATTTCTATCGTTCCCGTGTATGGGGGAATAATTGCATCTGCATGATTATTAGCCTGTTGTGCGGTCATTGGTTTGAATATACCCGGCTGATGCCAGGGCGGAAGTGAAGAACCGTCTCAACCTGCTCACGCCATGCATCGTCCTGAGTTTCGCCGGTCCCGAGGTTATAGGATCATATGTAAACGAATCTGATAAAATATATTGTCAATTTACCTGTTTAATACATCAAATGATGTTTTTAATCATCCGTTCCGGCGTGGGAGTATGGGGATACCCCGAATGGTTCGGACCTTTCTCCCAATCTGTGAATTGGAGTTGGGCGGGGGTACCTTGCTGCTCGTATCAAAGAAGGGATACCAGATAGCCGGGCCACACTCCAATAAAAAGAATCAGAAATGCAATCAGCAACAGGTAAATCCTTTCACCGGGAGAGGCGACAACCGGGCGGGTGTCCGATCCTTCCCTGAACATGACTATGATTACCCGAAAATAGTACAATACTCCGACGAGAGATCCGAACACGGCCAATACAACCAGGCCGGTATAATTGCTTTTTAATGCTGCTGAAAAAATATAGTATTTACCAAAGAAGCCTGCAGTAGGAGGAATGCCGGCAAGCGATAGCATGGCAATAATTGTGATCCCCGCAAGCAGGGGATTTCTTTTGGCCAGCCCGTTGAAGGCAGAAATGGTTTCAGCGCCAGTGGCTTTTGCCACCAATAACAACGCAGAAAATGCAACAAGCAGTGAGAGAGAATAGCCGGCTGAATAATACAGCAATGAAGATGCGGAGGAGTTGTTCATCGCCAGAATCGCAAGCAGCATATATCCCGCATGTGAAACACCGGAATATGCGATCATGCGTTTGAAATCGTCCTGGAAAATTGCCGTAAGGTTTCCAATGATTATTGATGCCGCAGCAATAATTTCAATGCCTCCCGACCAGAAGCCGTTGATTGTACCAAAGCAATACATAAACAGGCGAAGAAAGGCAGCGAGGGCCGCCGTCTTCACAACGGTTGACATAAACGAAGTTACTACGGTTGGTGAGCCCTGATACACGTCGGGTGCCCAGAAATGAAAAGGTGTTGCCGACACCTTGAATGCAAGGGCAGACATCATCAGAATGACGCCGGTGTAAACCAGTACATTTCCCTGTCCCTGGTTATTTGCAATGAATCGTGAAATTGCCTCAAGGTTAAAAGAACCCGAAGCGCCATACAGAAGTGCCATGCCAAAAAGGAGAAACCCGGTGGTAAATGAACCTATCAGAAAATACTTCAGAGCAGCTTCGTTGGAAGCAAGATCCTGTTTTTTGCTCCCGGCGAGAACATACAGTGATATGGATAAGATTTCAATTCCAAGGAACAGCATGATCATATTGGAAAAAGAGGTAAGCAGCGTGGCGCCGGTAAGGGAAAACAATAACAGTGAAAAATGATCTGTGCGGTTTGTAGGGTCATGAAAATATCCGGGGGAAACCAAAAACCAAAAGAAAGCAGTGGCAATCAAGACCCCGTTAAATGCCACCGAAAAATGATCGGAATGCATCATATTATTAAATATCGCGCCACCGGTATTCCAATCGGTAATATTGGCAACAAACGCTGCAGCAAGACCGGCCAGGATCAGGGGATACAGGATTTTTCTGAAACTGAAAATTTCAGAAAACAGGCTAATAAGCCCAAGCCCGGCAAGTATGATAAGTGTTACCACAGATTCATTACGGTTAATTCATGAGCGCCATCCCTCCGTGACCATGAATGATCCCGAGTATGGCCTTTACAGAGGGTTCTGCGAATCGAAGAATGGGAGACGGATATACACCAATGGCAATGATCAATACAACCAGCGGAACCAGAACTCCTTTTTCCTGTGGTGTCAGGTCAGCAAAAAGCGCTGTTCTGGCTTGTTTGTCTCCCAGCACTATTTTCCTGTAGGAGGTGAGCATATACACTGCTCCCAGTATAATTGTCAGTCCGGCAACTGCAGCCATCCTGCCGCTAACCTGGAATATTCCGTTTATCAGCAGAAATTCACCAACGAATCCGTTGGTCAGGGGAAGTGCTATGCTTGCCATCACCAGAATAATAAACACCGCGGAGAACCGGGGGGCCACCAGTCGTATGCCTCCCATTTCAGACATCTCGCGCGTCTTCAGCCTGGTCGAAAGAATGTCTGCAATGAAAAACAGTCCCACAACATTAATTCCGTGGTTTAGCATTTGGATTACCGCACCCTGGGTACCCTGAAGCGAAAGGCTGAATACACCTGCGGAAATCAGTCCTACGTGTGCTATGGAAGAAAACGCGATAAGTCGTTTAAAGTCTTTTTGTACCAGGGCAATGATGCTGGCATACAAAACACTCACCAGAGACAGCGACAATGCAAGCCAGCCCCACTGGCCGATTCCTTCGGTAGCAATGGGTAGAAGCCACCGGATGAGTCCGTACACACCCATTTTCAACATAATCCCGGACAACAGCATGGTTCCGGGCGTGGGTGAATCTGTATATGTATCCGGCTGCCAGGTATGAAATGGGAAAACCGGCATTTTAATGGCGAACGAAATAAAGAATGCCCAAAAAATCCATCCAGACTGCCCGGGTGTAAGCTGAATTTTGTACAATGCCTCCAGTGCAAAAGAATGTGTACCGGGAGTCTGCAGCCAGAGCCAGATGAGTGCCACCAGCATCAGCAGACTGCCGAACAGCGTATAGATAAAAAATTTGAGTGTGATGCGCACCCTGTCTTTTCCTCCCCAAACCAGGCAAATCAGATAAATGGGTATCAATGCGAGTTCCCAAAACACATAAAACAGAAAACCGTCGAGTGCGGTGAACACACCGATCAGTGCCGCCTGCATGATCAGAATCAATGAATAGAAAAGCCCGGGGCGGGAATAGTTGTGTGAGAAGGAAGAATATATGATCAGCGGGGTAAGTACCGTAGTGAGAAGGACAAGGAGCATGCTGATGCCATCGGCCCCCACTGTATAACTGATCCCAAGTGATGGTATCCACCAGTAGTCCTGTACAAACTGCATTCCTCCATCTGCCCTGAACAAGGTAAGCGCATAAAACGATACGATCAATTCGGCAATGGCCGCATAGAAAGAAATCGTCTTTGCCTTTTCCCCCGAAAAAAGAACAACTATGGCGGCTACAAACGGAATTAAAATCAGGATACTAATCATTCTATTTTTTCAGCAGGCAAATCAGAGTACCAGGTTAAAAATCAAAAGTGCAATTATTCCAAACACCATGACGAATATGTAAAATCCGATATTTCCCGTCTGTACCCTCCGCAGCATTTGTGAGGAATACAATACGCCTTTATTAATCCCTGTGACCACCCCGTCAACAAGCCGGTTATCCACCAGGGTCCAAAACACCACCCCCAGGCCATATAACGGTTTTACAATAATTGTGTCATATATTTCATCTATGTAGTATTTATGATTAAGCACCCTGTATGCAGGAGTAAACGATGCTTCTTCCTGCGGCGGAACATTGCCTCTGGTCTGATACCGGGAATACAGCCAGATTATTACCGCCGCGAGTACCAATACGGAGACTGCGACTACTGTCCATTCAAATGTGTGACTGACTTCACCACTTCCGGCAAGAGTCCCCGGTGCAATGGAGGGTGATAAAAATGTATCAAAAAAATGGTGTGAAGACAGGATTGAGGGCATGCCAAGAAATCCACCCAGCGTTGACAGTATCGCCAGGATTACAAGGGGGATCGTAATTACAGGCGGAGATTCGTGCAGGTGGTGTTCCTGTTCCCGGTTACCCCTGAAGGTTCCGTAAAATGTCAGGAAGAACAACCGGAACATATATATCGCCGTAAGAACGGATGTGATGGAAAGAACAATAAACATAAAGGGGCTCTGCAAATAGGTTTTTGCAAGAATTTCATCTTTGGAAAAGAAACCGGAGAACGGCGGGACACCGCTGATGGCCAGGGTTCCCGCACCAAACACCAGGAATGTGATGGGCAGTTTTTTTCGCAACCCTCCCATATTGCGTATGTCCTGTTCACCGCTCATGGCGTGGATTACACTGCCTGCAGCCAGAAACAACAACGCTTTAAAAAAGGCATGCGTGGTGACGTGAAACAACGCGGATGAATAGGCGCCAACGCCGAGGGCCACAAACATATAACCCAACTGGCTCACCGTTGAGTAGGCCAGCACCTTTTTGATGTCGGTTTGTGCAAGAGCAATGGTCGCTGAAAACAGGGCGGTTGCCAGGCCAATGATTGCAATAATATGTAATGTAAAAGGCGCCAGCGAGTAGATAATATTTGACCTTACGATCATATAAACACCAGCCGTAACCATGGTTGCTGCATGGATGAGTGCCGAGACAGGTGTGGGGCCCGCCATTGCGTCCGGGAGCCATGTATAAAGAGGTATCTGTGCGCTTTTTGCGATGGCTCCGACAAACAGCAGCAGGGTAATGGTCACCATTACCGGCTGATTGTGGGGCATGTGGCTTGCTGAACTGAAAACCTGATCGAAGGATATGGATCCAAAGTTCAGGAACATTAAAATTATCCCCAGGACAAAACCCAGGTCGCCGATCCGGTTTACGATGAATGCCTTGTTGGCTGCGTGGTTATACTCTGTGTTTTTAAACCAGAATCCGATAAGCAGATAGGAGCAAAGGCCAACCCCCTCCCAGCCGGCATACATTACCAGATAGTTAGATCCAAGAACCAGTAACAACATAAAAAATACGAAGAGGTTCATATATGAAAAGAATCTCGCAAAGCCCTCGTCGTTTTTCATATATCCAATTGAATATATATGAATCAGAAGGCCCACACCCGTAACAATTAACAACATTACCGAGGAAACGGGATCAATATAGAAAGACATTTTAGCCGAGAAACTGCCACATACAATCCAGTCGAAAATATCAACCGTAACGGGTGATGTGGGCAGGGTAAAAAATATTCCCGCAGAAATAATAAAGGAAAGGGCGACAAGTACCGAGGCAAGTATTCCTGAAAATATTCCGGGAAATTTCTTCTGCCAAAGACCAATTACCAGAAAACCAATAAGCGGGAAAAGAGGTATCAGCCCAACCAGCTGCGTCATTTGATTCAATAAAATGCTGCGGCAAAAGTATAAAATTACCTTAATTGGTAATATTGGCGGATTCCAATGGTGGGGTAACAAAAATCCCCGGAAGATGGCCTTCGGGGGATTTACAAAATGCGGTTACCGGAAATCTATTTCGTGATATTTACGGGTATTCAGTGATTTCTGCCTGCTTGGGCTTTTGGCGTCCTTTCTTTGTCCTTTTTTTCAAAAACCTTTTTCCGCGTGGCTGCTTTTTCTTCCATTGAAACATTTTCTGTTGCATACACGGCATATCCATTGTCCTTATATTCAGACATATATACATCTAGGTCAATGTTGTTTTCCACACCCAGCCGTTCTATTTTTTTCAGGTAGCGGCCAAGTTCTTCAAGGTCCTTCTTTTGTTCTCTGCTCAGTGACATTACATGGATTGTTTGATTGATTCAACAAATTTAACCTGTTTTTGAGACCCTGGGTTACGGCAGAATCGTGAATGGAATTTGTGTTATGAACGCGGGTTGTTAATAACGCCGGCATCCGTAACTATTGCCCGGAACCCGTAATTGTAAATGATCCTGAAAACTCTCCCGTCTTGACAAATCTGGCATTGTCATGAAATCTGGCATTGAATTCTCCTGATACGGAACGGCTTTCCGGAGAAATGGATCGTATCCGTACCATCGCCTCGTCGTTGGTTTCCAATAAGGTATAGGTAAAGCGGTCGGCCGGTGCTGCCGGGCCGTCTATTTCCAGCAGGAAATTTTCCTCCGGTTTTGGATCGCCGTCTTTATCAAGCCTGAGCCTGTGGGCCCCTTCTTTAGCAGGAACCTCGAAGGTCAGATAGACCTTTCGATCTTCGAAGAAGCCGGAAAGATTCACGGTAATTGTTTGGTGGAGCAACTCCTTAAATACGACACAGGGTGTATCAGATGCACAGCGAAGACTAAGGTGCCTTTCTACGGAAAAGTCCGTCCCTTTCATATTGATGTAGGATTCTGCATCCTGTCCCCTGGCGGATATAAATTGAAGCAGAATACATACAAGAGAAACTGTCCCCGCAGTATGCGTCGTCGGGAAGCGGGAGATTATAGCATGGAGTTTCATAGGGTCTATCTGGAAATGGCGGCTTCCACCCCAAGGGTAAGGGCCGGTAATTCGGGAAATTGAAACGACGGAAGAAACAGGGAGGTCAGCCTGAATCTGCCATAAAATGAGATTTTATTCAGGCCAATACGTGTGAATACGCCTGCTGAGAACGACCTGGTGAATGGCAGTTTTGTGAATTGTTGCTTAAGCCTCGAGCCGTCGGGCATACGGTCCTTCCGGATGTAATGTATCGAATAAAACCATTCGCCGTAGACACCGGTATCCAGGTATTTTCCAAGCGTGTTGCCGCGTAGCGGGTCAACATTAAACCGCTGGAATACGCCCAGGATAGCGGAACCATAATCCATTCTGGACACATCAGAGATCAGTGTATCGGGAAGTTGTTTCCCTGCGTCCTGCCTGAGCTTAAATATTCTCAGGTTTACCGAAATATCCCAGCCAAGAGAATATACTTTTCCCACCCTGTATTTATCCCTTAATCCGAATGCGAATTCGGTGCTTGGTCCTACAATGATTTGTCCACCCGCTTCTCCGCTTGAAGCTATCAGCCCGGCAGAAAAAAATGTGTGTGAATATTTTTTCAGATTGGGCCCCCATTGCGTCGGCAGGGAGTCCGTGGCACGATCTACTGACAACAAAACCGTTTGTGATTTGGCGCTTCCTGTCATTATCAACAGAAACAATACCAGCGATCTGTGTATTTTCATTTCATTTGTTTTCTTCCGGCAACACTTCCAGTGATTGTGTGAAGCCCTCAAAGTGTACGGTGAGTTGATCTCCTGGCGCAAAGTCTTCGGCATAAAAATCGAGTATTTCCTTTTGTGAAGCGAGAAGTACGTAATAGGATCGCATAGCCCCTGAGGCGTCTTCAATTTTATAATAAAAATTCCTTCTCCCATTGTATCCCATGCTGTTTTCATCCGCGGGATAAGAGTATTTTTCTCTCAGCACCACTTTGATATGATCGTTGACAATCACGAAATCGAAGGTGGGTTCATGTATCGTCACGGAGTCGAGATGTCCGGCAAGCGGAATTCCATATCCATGGGCATAATCAAAGTACGGATAGAGGTGGGAGGCTTTCTCAATATTCTGAAACAATTGCATGTTGGTAAGTGACCGGTGTTCCTGCCATGCACATGCGGCAAATCCCGCAACAAGCGGAGTCGAAAAGGAGGTTCCCGACTGAATGGTGTAACCGCGGCCCTTCGCCACAACGGCCATGCCGGGAGCGCAAGCGTTTGGTTTCAGTCTTCCGTCTGAAGTAGGCCCGAAGGAACTGAAGCCGATATGCATATCGGTATAGGGGTCTGTCCCTCCTACGGTAAATACACTGTCGGCGTCCCCCGGTGTATCAATAAACCGCCAGTTGTTATCACCCTCGTTTCCGGCGGCATTGACCACCAGAATACCTTTGGCGGCCGCAATGGTGGCGGCTCGCGCAACCAGGCTTTTACGACCGTTCATGTCCGAATTAAAATACCGCGGAGTGGTGTATCCCAGGGAACTGCTTATGATATCGGCTCCGTTTTTGTCTGCCCATTCTGCTGCTGCCAGCCAGAACTCCTCCTCTGATTCGAGTTCGGACATTGTCCGCTCTGTTCTTGCCAATAAGACTTCTGCCCCGGTGGCGAGTCCAACAGGGGTTCCGTTTTTTATTCCGACGATACATGACAAGGTTGCTGTTCCGTGCCAATGGTGATCATACACATATTTTTTGCGTGAAACAAAATCGTATGTATCAATGATTCTGTGTTCGTCACGCAGTTTTTTAAATGCAGGGTGTTTGTCAACCTCCGGAAATCCGGCATCAAGAACCGCAATACGAATGCCCCTCCCGTCTATATTATGTCCGGTAAAATATCCGCCCTGCATTCTTTCGGTCTGATATTTCAGCAATGCTTTCAATTCTGAGGAACTTTTCCATATTACCTGGTTGTTTCCGGCACAGATCGTATGGGCCTCCATACGCACGATGTCTTTTATAAACGGAAGTGCTTTAAGCCGGCCAAGGTTTGATGCGTTCACATACGCGGCGACACCATTCAACCAGCGACTTTCCCAGGAGACTGAATCCGAAAGATTCCTGACGGCTGTGATATAGGATTCGTTTACAGGAAAATCGGTTGAATCGCTTAGCGGTATGTGTTGCAGGAGCCTTCTTTCAATCGCCTTTGAATCAAAGTATGCGTATGGATCAAAGGTGGTGTGATTCTTGTCGGAAAAAGAGATCCAATACTTGTCTGCAAGCGCCTGAATTGAAAAAAGGATCATCATCAGTGCGAAGCAGGCCTTTGTTGCCGTCCTGTAAAAAAGCAACCTTAGCATATCCGGAAGCATATTACCTGGTATTTTCCGGAAACAGCCGGGACCATTTCAACTGATTTACAACACGCGTTCCTTCCTCGTAAGAATCGCCGAAACGGGTTCGTAAAAAATCATCCGGAAACTCATACGTGTATTCCATTACACCCGACTTGCTGATTACCGCCTGGGCTTTTGAATATTCGTTGGTTTCCCTGAAAAAATTCCTGTACAGATAAACCCCTTTAACGTCTGTTCCTGAAAACTGAACATCATAGGGTTCTCCGTTAAGGTTATAGGATTCGTACCTGCCATCTTTCTTCATCACTGCGACAGTGGCGCCTTTTGGGTATTTTACGATATCATATAATGTGTCGTATCTGTAATATTCCTGCACGGAAGCAACGTTCCATATTCCTTCGATCGGATCAAGGCTGTCGAGGTGACTGGAAAAATAATTCCGGAACATCTCTTCACCCTGAAGCTTTTGGGCCTTCAGGGCCGGGGTGGCTAAAAAAACAAAAACAGATACGACAAGAAGTTTCATGCAACCAAAATACAAATAAATGATGTTGCTTCCCTGATATGCCAGGTTCGTTTTCAGATGTCGTCCGGAAAAATCTTTTTCGAAAGATTCTGGGGGTTTTTACTTCACGTTTCCGGCCAAAGGTTCCGGACCGCTGTTGCTCATTGGTGGGCCATTATGGCTTTTCCGTCCTTATAGTGGTTTCTGAATTGGCAAGGTTGAATGCGGTTAGAAAAATCAGTCCACACCTGGCCCGGGCCAGGTAGGGATTGATTTTGTCTGCAGTGTCTGTGGGTTTATGATAATCGGCATGGACGCCACTGAAGTAAAAAATAGCAGGGATATGGTTCTTTATAAAATTATAATGGTCGCTCCTGTTGTAAAAATGGTTGGGGTCCTTTTCGTCATTAAATCTGTGGTCCAGGACAATGTGGGTGTATTTCTCGTTTTCCTCTGTATTGATGGAATCAATCGTATGGCACAGACTTCCAGGATCTACTATATAGATATAATCGCTGATTCCGGCACTGTCATGAACAGCGTCTGTTCTTCCAATCATGTCAATATTAAGGTCTGCAATGATTTTTTCTTCCGGAACGGGCGGGTGTTTAACAAACCAGGCGGAACCCAGTAATCCTTTTTCCTCACCGCTAACTGACAGGAAAATAATATTTCTTACAGGCGGGTGTCCCGCCCTTGATTCAAGAGAAAAAATTCTCGCGATTTCCAGTAATCCGGACATCCCGCTGGCATTGTCGTCGGCTCCGGGATAAAGCACACTGTCTCTGATTCCAAGGTGGTCGTAGTGTGCGCTTATGACAAGGTATTCGTCCCTGCTTCCTGTCCCACGGATCATGCCTGCGACATTTTCTCCCAAAAGTATCGCTGTAGATTCTTTGATCCTCAGTTCGGCATCTGAACTTGTCATAAACGTTGAGGGCTTACCTGTTTTTCGAATCCGGTCAATGCTCTTTTCAAGTATTTCTTCATGGCTTTCGGGAAACAGTCGCAGGGCCATTTCCCTGGAAATAAATACCACCGGGGGAGAATCCGGCAAAACACTGCTCATCGCAAAGCCCTCGGGCAGTCTTTTGTAAAGAAAGGAATCTATCCGTGCGGAAATGTTGTCAACCACCATCAAAACCAGCCGGGGTTTCATTGCTATGAACAGCTTCCATTTTTTTCTCCAGTCTGTTGACCATTGCGATTTTTCATTTGTACCTGTAATCCATGATTTTCCTCTTTTGTTGACGGGCTCCCCCTCTATCAGCAATATAGTTTTTCCGCGGCATGAACTGGTGGCAAAATCATCGTATGCTTTTTCTGAAATTCCATAACCACAAAACAAGACCGAGTCAATGCGATAAACCGAATTGTGATAACCCGGGAAATAAAAATAATCCTCGCCGAATAAAAAATACTTTTGATTTATTTCGAAGTTTGCCTTTCCGTTTGCACGGATGGACTGGGGGTGATGCTGTATAAAATCTCCATAAAACAGGGGCTCCAGTCCGTACAGAATATATTTTTTTCTGATCCATTCTGCTGCTTTTTTTTGTCCTTCCCTGCCCGTTTCCCTTCCTGCAAATTCATTTGAAGAAAGTAGCTGAACGAAGTTGCTAATGCTGTCCGCCGAAATCAATCTGCTTAATGAATCAGCATTCTGTGTTCCAAAGGCACACGCTGTCCTCACCACAAAAAGGAAGAAGATACTTATGACCCGTGAAATGGATTTCATTGAAAAAAACACAATCAAATCCTGTTATGCGTTGATCGGATGAATTGGTATTTTATTTACTCTTTGCGCGTGCCTGCCGCCCTCAAATGGGGTATTCAAAAAGATCCTGACCAAAGAAACTGCTTCTTCCTTATTAATAAATCGTGCGGGGAGACACAATATATTCGCATCATTGTGCTGACGGGACAGGGCCGATATTTCCGGATTCCAGGCAATGGCTGCTCTGATGCGCGCATGTTTGTTTGCGGTAATTGCAACCCCGTTTCCACTGCCACAGATCAGGATTCCAAATTCAAAATTTCCATTTTCCACTGCCTGTGCAACGGGGTGAACAAAATCCGGATAATCCACAGACTCCGTGGAAAATGTTCCAAAGTCTTTTGTTTCAAAACCTTCCGTAGTTAACCAGGTCTTTATATATTCTTTGACATCAAATCCGGCGTGATCGCATCCGAGCGCAATTGCAGCTTTTTTCATGGCTTAAGCAATTAATATTCTGATTTACAAAGATACTCAAACGATTTCAACAGATCTCAATATTGAAGAAATATTTCATTGTTATTCAGTTATTTACATATCCCTTTATTAACACTAACTTTGTGGGAGACTTTCCAAAAGGTTTCAAACGATTGAAAACTATTTCTTGGATTGTTAAAAATGTGGGCTATCAGGATTGGGACAGACATTGTCAAGAAAAATGTTTCAATTCAGAAATATTTTTTCAAACAAGAAAACAGGGGTTTATACACCTGCCCGGCAGATTAATTTCTTCACTTGCCGGGATACTAACCGATGTGAACCCAAACAGGATAGTTATCAGAATCAAAATTTTAGAATTAACCTGCCTGTTTGTAATGCGTCCTGTTTTGTGCAGAAGATCGAAAACAACATATATGATTATTTCTTACAAACACTATCAACAGGCTAATAACAATAACATAAATTATTAATTAAATAAATATATATATAGTATGTCTTTAGTTATTCCGTCAACCGATTTTATAAAAGAAGAAACACACCCTTCGCTGGATTTGTTTTTTGAGATTTCAAAACTTAAAAAAGAAAAAAATGCGATAATACTTGCGCATTACTATCAGGATTCGGATATTCAGGACGTTGCAGATTATATTGGAGACAGCCTGGGTCTTGCCCAACAGGCGCAAAAAACAAGTGCGGAAATAATTGTATTTGCAGGCGTTCATTTCATGGCAGAAACAGCAAAAATTCTAAATCCCGGTAAAAAGGTGGTATTGCCCGATCTGCGTGCAGGCTGCTCGCTTGCAGACAGTTGTCCTCCTGACGCATTTGCAGCATTCAAAAGAGAGCATCCCGGGCATACTGTTATTAGTTACATAAATTGTTCGGCTGAAATTAAAGCCATGAGCGACATAATCTGTACATCCTCCAATGCTGCCTATGTGGTTGACAGCGTTCCGGTGGAAACGCCGATTATTTTTGCTCCTGATAAAAACCTGGGAAGGTATATTTCAAAAAAGACGGGAAGGGATATGGTCTTTTGGAACGGGACCTGTATGGTACACGAAATTTTTTCACTGGAAAAAATTGCACGTCTTAAAGCAAGACATCCGGGTGCAAAACTGATTGCCCACCCGGAATGCGAAAAGCCTGTTCTTGAACAGGCCGACTTTATAGGGTCAACAACGGGATTATTGAAGTACACCATTAACAGCAATGACAGCGAATTTATCGTCGCCACAGAAACCGGCATACTTCATCAAATGGCAAAAGCATCGCCGGAAAAAACATTTATACCGGCGCCTCCCGACAATTCCTGTGCCTGCAATGATTGTCCTCACATGAAACTGAATACACTTGAAAAATTGTATTTGTGTTTAAAGAATGAAAAACCAGAATTAATCCTGCAGGAAGAAATCAGAAAAAAGGCAGAGGTCCCCATTCTGAGAATGTTGGAAATATCCAAACGACACGGACTTTAACATACAGGACATGAACAGGAGTGTAAGGATATATATTGTTGCCGTTGTATGCCTTGGATTATTTTCAATGACGCTTTTTGGACAAGGCAATCAGGAAGTACCAAAAGACGGATACACCATCTTTAAGTTTCCGAATGGATCTGTTTCGAGCGAAGGAACACTTCGTAATGGGAAACCGGACGGGTATTGGAAAAGTTATTATGAAAACGGAAAAATAAAGTCGGAAGGAAACCGGATTGATTTCAAACTGGACAGCACCTGGATTTTTTACAATGATTCGGGTACGGTAACCGCAATATATCAATATAAGGAGGGGCTGAAAAACGGTCTTCAGAAGAATTTTTATGATAACGGGATCATCCAGTCTGAAGAAAATGATTCGATGAACATCCGGCAGGGGATCTTTAAAACCTATAACGATAAGGGGCAGGTAATCAGAATTGTTCCCTATCAGAACGGTGTTGAAAATGGCATGATGAGAGAATATAATGATTCCGGTACTCTTATTACGGTTACCTATTACCGGAGTGGATTCTTTCAAAAAGAAGAACGGATTAACCGGACAGACAAACTCGGGTTAAAACAGGGAATGTATAAATCATTTTATGATTCCGGACAGATTGAGTCGGAGGGGAATTATACCGACAACAAGAAGAATGGAATCTTTAAAGAGTATTCACCCGACGGAAGGGTTACTCACAAAGAAGAATTCCGGATGGGAGAACTTGTTCCGGACATAGAAGCTGAAAAAGACAAGTTTGAAGTAAAAAGAAACTATTATCCATCCGGTGCCGTGAAGATTGTTGGAACATTTAAAAAGGGGCTGCCCGAGGGGGTATTCAGGCAATACAACGAAGAAGGCGGCATTGACAGCGCAAAATATTTTTCACGGGGACGGCTGTTAAGACAGGGCAAAATGGACGATCAGGGCAGGGAGCAGGGGCTCTGGAAAGAATTCTATGAGACCGGACAACTCCGCGCCAGAGGGAATTATGTTGACGGTATGCGTGAAGGAAGTTGGAAATTTACCTATGAAAATGACACAACCGAGCAGACCGGGGAATACAAAAAAGGAAAACCGGAGGGCCCCTGGAAATGGTATTATCCCGACGGAAACCTGAGAAGAGAAGAAACCTATTCGAATGGAAGAGAAAGCGGCTATATGAAGGAATACAGCGATTCCGGCACCGTAATAGCAGAAGGGAATTATGTTGACGGGAAACAGGACGGTCCGTGGAAATACAACATCGGAGAATATATGGCAAATGGAAACTTCATTGATGGCAAGGAAGACGGAATATGGAAACAATTCTACCGGAACGGTCCAATGGCATTCCAGGGAGAATACCTGGAGGGCATGGAAACGGGTACTCATACGTATTACTGGCCCAATGGCAGGATCCGGGAAATTCGGAATTACAGGCTGGGAATTCCTGACGGGGAGTGGAAAATGTTTGATGAGAACGGGTCAGAAATTCTACGTATCCATTACCGGAACGGAATAGAAAAAAAGTTTGATAATACGGATGTTCCCGAAGGCGGAGAGAGCAACCAGTCTGAATAATACCACCAAAGATGCCATGATCACAGCAAAATCGTTCCGGGAGTTTTATTCTGCCTACCCGCAAGACCACAGCCGGTCACTGAACAGGGATTTCATTTTTTTGGAACATTCCTGGTACTTCTCCTGTTTATTTACGCCATAGTTGTTCCGGGCTGGAAGGCCTTGCTGCTTATTCCTGTTGCCGACTATGGATGTGCGTGGCTCAGTCATGCCCTGGTTGAGAAAAACAAACCCGCCACATTCACACATCCAGTTTGGAGCCAGGGTTCTGTTTTTGTAATGGTCTGGCAAATGCTGAAGGGTAAGGTTGAACCACTGGAAAAGAACGATCATTCCGAAGACGGGCCATGATGTGATAGCAACACCGTTGCTATAACCGACGCCACCAATCATTGGATTTGCAACGAAAAACGGAACAACGATTTACAGCGGTCAGAACCGCTTATTTTTTTTTTGCTGCGGTAGCCGGTTCCGGTATTTTCCTGACGATTTTTTTGACGGATTCGCGTCTGTCGCGGACGATTGCAACGGCCGGTGACTGTTTCCCTCAGTAACCATATGGAAATCTATTTGTTTTCTAAGGAGATCACAGCGTATCACCCGGACGCGCACCGTATCACCAAGGGTATATTTCCTGCGCGACCTGGTACCGGTTACACAATAATTTATATCATCAAACTCATAAAAATCATCATCCAGTTCGCGCAGGCGTATCATGCCCTCGCATTTATTCTCGGTCAGTTCAACGTACAGGCCCCATTCGGTAACCCCGGAAATAATACCATCGAACTCCTGGCCCAACTGGTCCTTCAGAAATTCGACCTGTTTATATTTGACGGACGCCCTTTCGGCATCAGATGCCCGGATTTCCATCTGCGTGGAATGTTTGCATTGCTCTTCAAGCAGATCCTGGTCTGCCCCTTTTTCCCCGTTCAGGTATGATTCCAGCAGCCGGTGTACCAGCATATCGGGGTACCGCCGGATGGGTGAGGTAAAATGTGTATAAAAGTCAAATCCAAGCCCGTAATGTCCGATATTTTCGGTGGCATAAACGGCTTTTGACATCGTTCGTATCGCCAGTTGCTCCAGGACATTTTGTTCTTTTTTCCCTGCCAGATCTTTCATCAGTTCATTCAACGAATGCGCAATATCCTTTTCAGAATCAACCTTTAGTTTATAGCCCCAACGAAGGGCAAACGTTGCAAAATTCTGTAACCGTTCATTTACCGGACCATCGTGTACACGGTACACAAAGGGGCGGGAAACACCGGAGCCATTCGCCAAATCATCGGAAAGGTTTTTTTTTCTTTTACCTCCCCGGGTCTCCTTGTTTTTTCCCACGAATTCCGCCACTGCTTTGTTTGCCAACAGCATGAATTCTTCAATCAGTTTATTTGACTCTTTGTTCTGCTTCAGGTAAACCCCGAGCGGCTTCCCGGATTCGCTCAGTTTAAACCGGACTTCCGTTTTTTCAAATGCAATCGCCCCCTGTTTAAAGCGCTCTGAACGAAGTTTTTGTGCCAGGCAATGCAGCAGCATCACCTCGGCAGCAAACTCGCCTTTTCCGGTTTCAATTATATTCTGGGCTTCATCATAGGTAAACCTCCTGTCTGACAGAATAATGGTTTTGCCCAACCATGTTTCCAGTACCCGGGCTTCCTCGTCCAACACAAAGACAGCCGAAAAGCAAAGCTTTTCTTCTTCGGGCCGGAGAGAACACAGGTTGTTGGACAGTTTTTCGGGAAGCATGGGAATAACCCTGTCCACCAGATACACCGAGGTGCCCCTCAAATAGGCCTCCTTGTCAAGTTGGGTGGAGGGTTTCACATAGTGGGTTACATCGGCAATATGGACTCCGATCTCCCACTTCCCCATGCCGAGGTTTCTTACAGAAAGGGCGTCGTCAAAATCTTTTGCATCTTCCGGATCAATGGTGAAAGTAGCGGCTTCACGGAAATCCCTTCTTCCTGTGATATCTTTGCCAGAAACAGCACTGTTGATACGGGAAGACTCTTCTTCCACCCGTTTCGGAAACTCAAGCGGAAATCCGAATTCAGAAAGAATAGAATTCATCTCCACATCATTCTCTCCGGGCCAGCCCAGCAATGTTGAAATCTTCCCTACGGGATTCCGCGCGTCCCTGGGCCAGTCAACAATTGAGGCAATTACCTTTTGTCCGTTTTGTGCCCCGCCAATAAGGTGTTGCGGAATAAAAATATCCACCAGCATTTTCGGGCTATCGGGCACTACGAAGGCATAGCGACCCGAGAGCTGAATAGTTCCCGCAAATTCTGTTTTAGCCCGCTCCAGGACTTCCACGACAGACCCTTCCAATCGCTGATTTTTTCTTTTAGCATACAGATATATTTTCACCCTGTCGCCGTGCAGGGCGTTCTTAAGATTCCTGGGTGCTATATATATGTCATCTTCCTCGTTTTCACTGAGAAGATAAGCAGCTCCGGAACTGGTAATATCAATTATTCCTTCCTGGTATACATGCTGCGGCTTCAGTTTATATTTTCCCGGCTCCGATTCTACAAGATCACCCCTTGTCTTAAGGGTTTCAAGCAGCGTGCGAACCTCCGCCCTCAGCTCGCTGTTTAATTCTTCCACATGAACGGACTGTCCATGGGTATTTCGAATGTACTCCAGAACAGCGGGCTTAATTATTTTAGACAACTGGCGGTAGTTAAAAGTTTTATTGGGGTGTTTATTAAGCACCTTGAAAATTTCTGCAAGCAGAAATTGTTTGAATGGCGGGACACTGTTATTTTTTCTCATGAATAGGCGTATTAACCGGAGTTATGAACTCCACAAAACGGTTCGGTAGGGGCGGGGTGGGAGATTCTGTCCGGTAAATGAAATTACTGCTGTGAAATTACTGTCTTTATTGTTACCGTGGGAAAATGCAATGAATCCAACCCCAATTACCATTATGGAGAAAGGTGTGAAAAAAGCGTTTAATAACTTTTGTCCGGCATGTGGCAGGTAAATTGCGGCATCATTAATTTTAACCCAAATATTAATCAGCACCGAACACCAAAACCACTCAACATGGAAACCTCCAACCCGGAACCACAGAAAAAAGGCAAGGGCACGCTTTGGATCATTTTATTCCTCCTTTCTGCCGTCCTTAATATTTATCTGTGGTGGAACCACACCACCACGATTAATTCTTACGAACAAAAAGTTGACACCCTTGTCGTTGAGCGTGTCAATGTCGAAAAGGAGCTTTCAGACACCAAGGCAGAACTTGAAAAGTATCGTGGAATATCGGCCAATCTGGACAGCCTGCTGAACGAAGCAAATCGTCAGCTTGACGATCAGGCAAAGAAAATCAAGAACATTACCCGGTCGGAACGAAATGCAGTGGAGCTAAACAAGAAGCTGCAGGAACAACTTGCCAATCTTCAGCAACTGCGTGATGAATACCTGGGCAGAATTGATTCATTGCTGATGGCCAACCAGCAGTTACAAACAGAAAAAGAACAGCTTACAAGCAATGTGGAAACATTGTCCAAAAATCTGGAAACCACCGTTGCCACTGCTTCTGTTCTAAAATCAGAATACATTAAGGTTAAATCATACAAGAGGAAGTCTTCGGGAAAGTATGTCGAAACAGCTCTGGCCAAACGCACCCATAAGCTTGAAGTGTGTTTCGATGTTCTGGACAATAAAATTTCAAAAACCGGGGACAAAACCGTATATCTGAAAATTACCGAGCCGGGCGGAAAGCCTGTTGGAAACAGGAGTACCGGATCTAATTCTTTCAAAACTGCGAGTGGGGAGGAGGTTATGTATGCGGCAACCACCACATTCAATTATACTGGAACAAAACAGAATGTTTGTCTGAATTATGAAGAGCAGCAGGACAAGATGTTTCCTGCCGGCACGTACCTGATCGAAGTATACATAGACGGAAACCTCAGCGGAGCCGGATCATATACCTTGCGATAAACAGGCGCCGCAACGGAAAAACGCCACAGATTCAATCCTGTGGCGTTTTATTTTACGCTGTTTTTACCAATAAAGGAGAAATTGCCTGAATCATTTCGGAGGGAACTGCAAATCCGCGCATCCGCCACACCTCTCTGCCGTTTATAAAAAGCACCAGTGTGGGCACACCGGACACAGAAAGATCATTTGCAAGTTCGGGGAAATGATCAACATCTATTTTACGAAACTGAAGTTTTCCGTCAAAGTAACTGATTACCTTTTCCAGTACAGGCTCGGCCCATTTGCAGGGTTCACACCAGGTTGCAAAGAAGTCAACCAGTACGGCACCCCGGTCCGGGATTACTGAAACACGTTCCATAAAATGTATCCTCAGGAAACCAGGTTTGCGGGCAATCCTTTGGCGACAGAAACTCCTGTATCTTTGATTTTATTCCAGCCACCCAATACATTAACCACGTTCCTGTGTCCACCCGCTTTCAGCATTGAGGCAGCAATCATGGACCTGTAGCCTCCGGCACAGTGAATATAAACCGTCTTATCGGACGGAATAAGATCTTTGTTTTCATCCAGTTCTGCAAGCGGCATTACCGATGCGGAAGGAATGTGGCCAGCCTCAGCTTCGGAAATTTTTCGTACATCAAGAACATAGGCTCCCTGTTTGACCCTTTCTGCAAATTCCGACGGGGTTACGCTGTCCACTTTGTCCAGGGACTTTCCGGCTTGTTTCCAACTCTCAATTCCCCCCTTTAACACACCCTTTACTTTTTCATATCCAACCCTCGCCAGCCTCAGAACGCTTTCTTCTTCTTTTCCCGGCTCACAAACAAGGAGAAGGTTGCGGTTGATGTCAATTACAGTTCCAACCCATATTGCAAACATTCCGTTCAGGCCAATATTTACAGAGCCCGGAACAAAACCCTTCTCGAAATCATCAGGAATTCTTGTATCCAGAACCAATGCTCCGGCATCAATTTCTTTCTGAAACTCTCCGGGAGATAACGGGTTGAGATTTTTTTGCATCACACTGTCAATGGAATCATATCCCTGTTTATTGATTTGGGCATCACTGAAAAAATATGCGGGAGGGGGTGTCAGTCCGTTTGTAAGTTCCTGGATGAATTCATCGCGGCTTTTTTCCTGAAGAGCATAGTTCGCTTTTTTCTGCTGTCCAATGGTACTCCAGGTTTCTTTGCCCAGGTTCTTGCCACAGGAAGATCCGGGGCCGTGTGCAGGATATACAATAACGTCATCCGGCAGAGGAATAATCTTTTTTGTAAGGGAATCATACATCATTCCTGCCAGGTCTTCTTTATTCATTTTTCCGTCGAGCAGATCGGGACGCCCCACATCGCCAACAAACAGGGTATCACCCGAAAACAGGCAATACTCACGGGAGCCCTCATCCAGCAACAGATAACAGGTTGATTCGGGGGTGTGTCCGGGGGTGTGGATGGCACGAAGGGTAATCTTGCCCAGTTTAAACGCCTCACCATCAGTTGCATTGTACACCTTATATCCCGTTTCTGCACCCGGACCGAAAACAATGGTTGCGCCGGTTTTTTTTGCGAGGTCAATATGACCGGAAACAAAGTCGGCATGAAAATGCGTTTCAAATATGTATTTGATTTTTGTTCCCCGTTGTTTTGCCAGGTCTAAATAAGGATCGGATTCACGGACAGGGTCAATAATTGCTGCCTCACCATCCGACTCAATGTAATATGCGGCTTCTGCAAGACAGTTCGTATAAAGTTGCTGAACAAACATAGTTTCTTCTTTTTTGCAAAGGTACGAATTCGCCCAGGAACCGGGTTGTTTTTAAGGCAGATACACAAAAGGTCAAAAATTATCCATCTTTGTGCATTCGCACGAATGTCAGACAACAGGCCGCCCCATCAAAGAAAGAAAAAAACCCTTGCCATTGCGGTGATGCTGGCCGGTCTGGTTTGTGTCCCCGTTTTTAATTTGTCTGCCGGGACATCCCTTGTGATGGGCATTGTCATTGGGTTAACGGCCGGAAACCCCTTCCCGTCCCAAAGCCGGTTTGTTACCAAATACCTTCTGCAACTTGCGATTGTCGGTCTTGGCTTCGGCATGAACATTCATAAGGTAGTGGAGGCGGGGAAGGACGGATTTGTATTTACGGTACTTACCCTTTCTCTTGCTATGGGCCTGGGATATTTACTGGGCAGGGTGTTTAAAACAGAAAAAATTATCAGCTATCTGATTTCAACAGGAACTGCTATTTGCGGGGGCAGTGCCATTGCGGCAATCAGTCAGGTTGTTGAGGCTGATGAAAAAGAAATATCCGTTTCAATCGGAACCGTCTTTATCCTCAATGCCGTTGCCCTTCTGATTTTTCCACCTATCGGAACCTATATCGGGCTGTCACAACAACAGTTTGGTGTATGGGCTGCAATTGCCATTCATGATACCAGCTCTGTTGTCGGCGCAGCGGCTCATTATGGGAATGAAGCGCTGATGACTGCTACGACGGTAAAACTTGCCAGGGCCTTGTGGATAATACCCCTTGTGCTGATCACCTCTTTTATTTTCAGAAAACAAAGCCACGCATCTTCATTCCCATGGTTTATTCTGTTGTTTATTATGGCGTCTGTTGCAAGCACGTATTTCCGTCTGCCGGAAGATGCGGGAAGTCTTATCGTGAAAATATCCAAAACCACTTTCAGCATCACGCTGTTTTTGATTGGCACCGGAATAAGTCTTTCCACCATACGTTCGGTGGGCGCACGTCCACTTCTTCAGGGAGTTGTTTTGTGGCTGGTTGTCCTTTCTGTTTCCCTGTTTTTTGTATGTTCATGACAAGGTCAACGAATCCCAATTCTGTTTAATACCCCATTGTATTTTTGCCGGAAGGGATAAAAAGTAATTTTCTGAAAATATATTCTGATATCGGATCGTAGAAATCAGAAGGAGGAATACATACTGATTCGGGAAGAATGGATTTTTGGGATAGTGCCTAATAATTGTATATTCGTTGCAAGAGGGTTCTGACGTCCCGGCGCCTTCAGAAATAAATTATTTTACTCCATGGAGATCGCCATTGTTCTTGGTTTATTGGTTCTGGCCATCGTACTTTTTTCTACAGAGCGGTTCTCGGTGGATGTAATAGCACTTGGGATCCTTGTGGTGTTGATGGTGACCCGGATCCTTACACCCAAGGAGGCGTTTGAAGGATTCGGCGCTGACTTTATCATCATTCTGGCCTCTATATTTATAATCAGTGGCGCACTGCAGCAAACAGGTATTCTTGACCTTCTGGGTTCAAGGCTGTTGAAGATGGCACGATTAAGCCCGGGTTTTCTGATAACCTATATTATGATTTCGGTGGGAATAACCTCCGCGTTTATGAACAACACTACCGTAACTGCTATATTTCTGGCTCCCGTTGTAGCGGTTGCGAGGAAAATGCACATTAGTCCGTCAAAATTACTGATGCCGGTGGCATACGCGTCCATTCTGGGAGGAACCTGTACGGTTATTGGCACCTCAACCAATGTTGCAGTAAGCGGATATCTGGAACGTATTGGAATGGAACCCCTGGGAATGTTTGAGTTTTCAGTCGTAGGTATTGTTTTATTTATTCTTGGCGTGGTGTACATGGCTCTTTTCAGCAAACGGCTGCTGCCTGACAGGAAAGAAGAAACGATTGAAGAAGAATTTAAACTAAGGGATTATGTAAGCGAGGTAGTCATTTCGGAATCTTCACCGCTGGTGGGGCAAAGGATTTTCAGGAGTAATCTGAGTAAAATGGGTTTCAGGATACTTAATGTAATCAGAGAAGGAAGAAATTTTTTACCTGAAGCAGGAACCCACATTGAGGCGCATGATACATTAATTATTGAGGGCAATGTGGACGACCTCATTAAAATCAAGGAAACAGCCGGCATTGATACAAAGGCCGATGTATTACTTGGGAAGTCTCTGGTCGGTGAGGGGATCAAACTGGCCGAAGTCCTTGTCACACCCCAATCCGAATTTTTAAATGCCACGCTGAAGAATGCCAGTTTCCGGCAACGGTACGGATTGGTTGTACTTGCAATTAACCGGTCGGGACAAACCTTGCGAACCCAGTTGGGCAGGGTAATACTCCGGGTAGGGGACATCCTGCTTGTGCAGGGGCCGGAAGATAAAATCAATTATTTCAAACAAAGCCGGGACATCACCATCATGGAAGACTTCAAACCGCTGATGTACAGGAAGCGCAAAGGATTCGCCGTAATTCTGGTTTTCTTTCTTTCCATTCTTCTGGGAAGCCTGAATGTTCTGCCCTTGTCTGCGGCCCTCCTTATCTGTGCAATTGCCTGTGTTTCGATAAAAGCACTTACGGTGGACAAGGCCTATGAGGCCATTGACTGGCGGTTGCTGATCCTTATAGGTGGCATGGCATCCTTCGGGACTGCGATGACCAAGACCGGTGCATCAAAGTGGCTTGCGGAAATTATTGTACAATATCTGGAACCCCTCGGCCCTATTGCAATCATTGCCGGTTTTGTAATACTCACGGTATTCCTGACCCAGCCGATGTCAAATGCCGCCGCCGCCCTGGTTGTCCTGCCTGTTGCTATTGAAACAGCACACCACCTCAACGCAAATCCACGGACATTTGCCATAGCCATTATGCTGTCTGCATCCATTTCACTCATTACTCCTTTTGAGCCAAGTTGTGTACTTGTCTATGGCCCGGGGAAGTACCGTTTCCTGGATTATCTCCGAACAGGATTCTTTCTTACACTGGTTCTGATGGCGGTACTGTTGATTTTGATTCCCTATTTCTGGCCGCTCTACCCCTCTTAATAGTCAGCGAATGGAGTTAAGAAGTTTTCTGGCACGCAACTGATAGTCCCCCGGATCTTCTTCCAGGATTTTTAGCAAAGGAACAGCAAGCGAGTCCTGATTGTTTCCGATGTATGCATTGGAAAGCTCCCAGGTTTCCGCATCATTTTGTTTCATGGACTTGTTGCGCAGAAAAATTTCCAGTAACCGGATAGCATCCGAAAATTTATTTTCACTTATGAATTGTTTTGCCAGTTTCAGTGTATCGGGAGGTATCATGGCGGCTTCGCGGCCGTGGCCTACCCCTGATTTTACAGATTGGGAAATGTATTCCTTTTCTCCTGCTGCACGAATACCGGATTCGGTTTCGTCCATGGTTACTGCCACACCTGAGGCTGTCTGCTCAGAGGAATGTTTTTGCAATTCCGCTTGTGCAGAGGCATTACCGGCAGGGTTGTTACCCTCTTCTGAAGGTGTGGGCCCTTCTGTGGTGGGAGAATTTTCGGGTGAGGTTGTTTTTGTTACTGCAGGAACGCTTTTTTTATCTAAAGTTTCAGAAGAAGTGGCATTTTTATTGTCCTTCCGATTAATTTCGTTATCATTTTTATTTTGTTGCGCTTCTTCACCCATTCCATCCGTCCGGGTCGATTTTTCTTCATGGACGGGTTCCGTCACCCCAGGATATTTTGCAGCATGGTCAGCGGAAGGAATGTGTTCACTCAGCATGGATTTTTTTCTTCCCGAATCTGCAAGATACATGATAAGCAGACCAGACACCACAAACAGCAGCAGAACTGCCGCAATCTTCAACCAGGAAAGACCGGCACCATGTTTTTTTTGAATGACCGGATACGCGTTGTTCATTCTTTTTTCCAGCTCGGCCAGATCGGTTTCCAGTTTATCCGTCCTGTCAGCCCCGATAAAACCCTCCAGTGCATCTGAACAAAAACTGCAGGACGCAAGATGCTCTTCCACAAAACGGAGATCAGCGCCCTTCAACTGATTATGAGCGTAGCGCATCAGCGTCCTGGCATCATGGCAGTCGCCCTCACTCCACATGTTTATCCAGTTATCCTGCATGTATTTTTTCAAGATAAATTTTTAAATTCCGTTTGCCGTTTTGAATATAACTTTTAACCTGTAAAAGTGTGTATCCGGTAATTTCGGAGACCTCCTGATAGGATTTTTCGCTGAGATAAAACAATTCCAGGCACTTACGGTGTTCTTCTTTGAGTTCTTTTATTCCGTTTTCCATGTGAGAAAGCAGGTTCTCTTTCGAAAATTCATTTGCTGGATGCCCGGGAATCTGAAATTCCACACTTACAGGAGAATCATTTTCATCAAGTGGCCTGAAATGCAAACCTTTCCTCCTGCGTAATTCCATAAGACAATGGTTACGAACAACAGTATGTAGCCATGATTTGAAATTCCTTACGTTGTGTTTCAGCAGGTCATTTTGAAGTTTTTCAAAAACATGCATCACAGCATCCTTACTGTCCTCCGGATCTTTTAAATATTTCAGCGCAACGCCATATGCCTGGTGAAGGTATTTTTTAAATAGCAGGCCGAGGGCATCCCTGTTTCCATTTTGGAATTTAAGGAGCAGCTCGTTATCGTCTGATTGCTGAAGGGTGTATCTTGAGGACAATCGCTTGAAAATTCGTCAAACATCCGCGTAGTTGCAAAAAAGGTGCCTTAATTGAAGAAGGCTCGTTTGTCTTGACATTATTGCTGCCAATTTGGCTTTCACACACCGCCACAACCCATTATCCAACTGTTGTAATTATACATTCAGCCCTGTTTGTTGGAAGCGTCGGGTTCGGGTTCGGGGGAAGTGTCCCAAGCCGAAGGTCATCTATCCAATCAGAAGATTCGTTTTTCTTGAGTTGTTTTTTCCCGCACCGGATGCACACCCTGGAAAACAGAAAAGGGTACTTCTGGCCATGATTTCCCATGGCATAGCGGTAGTTTTTATACCGCCATTGGTGTCCAATGACCTTACACAGGAACAATGAAAACAGGAATTACAAATGAAATGAATAAATGACTCGCAGTAATATTGAATTCAAGGTACAAAAATAAATGATACAGTTACCAGCAATCAATCATTAAATCCTTGTTTTCCTTGGAAATATCAAAGAGTTTCTTGTAAATCAGGTGGTTTAGTACCGAAGCAATCAATGTTTTCTGTACAGGCATGACAGGGAAGAAAGGGGTACCTCATGAGTCATGGGCGTAATAATGGTTGAGACCGGACGAAACACCATCGGACTTTTTCCATGGAGGCCAGACGTTACTATACTTCCGGATGCGCACACCTTCAGCCAACATTCCAACGGGTCCGATAATTATTGAAATGGTACGGCATTGAATCCTGTTGAGAAAGGAAAGAAGGAACGCCAGCGAAAAAAGAACCGTTTACCGTATTTTTCCAGCCCGCAACATTTCAGCGTACGACCATTTATTCAACATGGCCAGGATAATGCGGGCAATACGGCGGGCTTTGGTTGTTTCATATTTTGCGCCGGAAACCCATTTCGAAAAGTAACGCTGATGGGATCCGGTCAGCGTAATAAAATACTCATAAGCAGCAGGCTCTTCTTTCAGGCATAACATCATATCGGCATCCATTTTGAAAGCAGCATTGTCTGTTTCGAGAGTTACAAGCAAAGACGCGCCCTCTCGTTTCCCTACCCCTTTTCTGATGGCAGCGTTAAGCGGAAGAATAAAATGACCGTTACCCATAGGCAACAGGGAAGCGCCGTTTATTAAAAAGTGATCCAGTGCACCCTTCACCCGGAATGATTTTTTACAACCCGGATTTAGGGTGGACGCCTTATCTGCGGGAATTTCAATATAGGTCCAGCCGGATTTTTCACCCCTTTCCCTGAACCTGCAGATTGTTGTAGTAAATCGAACCTTTGCCATAAAACCCTAAAATTTAACCGGAATGTAGGAATAGAATATAATGTTTTGGAGTAGGAGATTCTTTTTTACTTTTCTAAACAATAATGTTAACCCTCAACAATGAAATTATGAAAAACTTTCTTACTCCTCTTTGTGTAATTCTTTTGCATTTGATTTCGGTGTTGGCTCCGGGAGATGTTTCTGGCCAAAGCACCCCGGCACCATTAAAACCCGCTATTCAGGTTGATCGCATCAGTACCATTAATGACGGTGCTGTCCGGATCATCAAGGATCGTGTTTCGGGGAACCTGATGTACATTACCACAGATGGTAATTTATATGAAGTTTTACAGTCAGGAGGTACCCCCCACGACACACTTCTATATACCACTACTGACCACGGCGTGGAATATGTGCAGGGAATGGCGGTATATGACAGTACAATGTATATTTCAGGAAACAACAATTCCGGCACGCCCCTCACCTTTGGTATAATTGTGCGCGGGGTGTTGCAACCGGGAGGCACAAGGGCCTGGAGTGTTGTCATGCTTACAAATCCGTATCAGACTGCGGATTATTTTGATCATCTTTTCAGCGGGCTGGTTCTTACTCCAGATGGCGACAGCATTCTCATCTGCAGCGGTGCCAGGGGGGATCACGGCGAAGTACAGGACCGCTACGGATTATACCCTGGACTGAGAAACGTTCCGCTCACCACCAATGTATATATAATTCCCACCCATGATACACTGGCCGTAACGCTTCAAAACGATTCAGCATGGCTGGCATCCAGCGGATACCTGTATGCTATGGGTGTACGAAATACGTTTGACATGGCGTTTGATGGTAAGGGACATTTGTTCGGAGTCGAAAATTCCGGGGACCGTGATCATAATGAAGAAATGAACTGGCTGCAACGCGGTCATCACTATGGATTTCCCTGGGTCATGGGAGACACCGACAATCCACAGCAATATCCATCGTTTAACCCTGCAACAGATCTTCTCATAAGTCACTTCAGCCGTTCCTGGCGGCTGGGTTTCTGGAGTAATGATCCGGCCTTTCCCCCACCTCCGGCGGGAACCTTTGACCCACCCATTCAAAACACAGGCCCCGATGCAGATAAATTCAGAGACGAAACAACGGGTGAGGTAAAGGACGCAAGTGATTTGGGGACAACCATCGAAACCTTTACTGCCCACCGTTCACCGTTAGGGCTGGTATTCGATACAGACAGCCTTCTGCATCCGGCATACAAAGGCGACGGATTCATGCTCAGTTGGACAAAGGGGCTTGACAGTTGCGGCTGCACCGCTGTTCCCGATACCGGAATTGGCCCCTTTGTGGATCCGAGTCAGGACCTCATTCACCTGGACCTTTCTTTTGATTCATTGGCCGGAAACTATACGGTTGCTTCCACCAGAATTGTGGCAGACTTCGATCATCCGGTAGATGCGGTGATGGACAGCAATATTATTTATGTAATTGAAAACGGATATGGCGGTACCTCCGGGTTATTCGCGGTACACATGCCGGTTCCTGTTCCCTGCACGTCGCAAATAACCCTTAATGTAACCGATCCCTGTATTGCGGGAGGCACTTCGGTAATTGCCTCTTTTGCCGGAAGCCCGCCATTTGAGGCACAATGGTATGATACAACCGGCAGCCAGATACACTCAGCCAGTGGGATACAAAACGCGGATACCCTGAATGCCGCATTGCCGGGAGACTACTATATTCTGATTCAGGACAGTGCCGGATGTGTGGATTCTGCCACGTTTTCAATTTCACAGCCGCTCCAGGGCGACACCCTTATCGCTACGGGCACAACCTGTATTGGTTGTAACGACGGAACAATTGAAATACAATATCATGGTGGGGCGGCACCGTATTCCCTCACCATTTCACCGGTAGCTGGTACCACTTCCGGAAATATGTTTACGGGTCTTCCTGCGGGATTATACACGGTATGTGTGGAGGACAGCAATGCCTGTACCTCATGCGATACTATTCAGGTATCGGAGGATCCGACGGGAATCCGGAACAACCTGTTGCCGCAGTTGATCATTTACCCTAATCCATCTGAGGGGTACATTCAGATCCGGATTTCTTCAAATGCAGTTCCGGAAGGCACACTGCGAATTACAGATGCCACGGGCAGGACATACCCGTATTTCGGAGAAAACTCAATTCCGGGAATGTTTCATACCATTTTGCCCCCCGGATTTTATTCCGTGGAGTTTGAAAGCATGAATATAGTTTTACGACAAAAGCTGTTGGTGATACAGTGATGGATATTCCTGAAAAACCTGTAACCATACCGTTATAGGTTTTTTTATATTTTGATACCTGACTATACCGTTTTTCTGTAATGTAAGATGGCCCACACATTAAATACTGTTCCAAACAGTATCACAATCAGAAAATGATGTCTGATATCCGGAAAGGTACTGCCTTTCAGGACAATCATCCGGATTACTTCCATAAAATACGTAACAGGATTACACCGTGCAATCCATTGGGCCCATACGGGCATGCTTTCAACAGGAGTAAACAGCCCGCTCATTAGGATAAAGACGGTCATGCTGAAAAAGGAAAGAGACATGGCCTGTTGCTGGGTGGCTGAATAGGTGGAAACAAGCAGTCCGAATCCCAACACCGCCACCAGATATACGGAAAGAAAAAGATACAGCAGCAGCAGGGAGCCTGCGGGGACAATACCGTAAACAAAACGGGCGATGACAAATAATCCCAGGCTGAAACTAAAAACACCGATAACCCAGAAGGGTATAAGTTTTCCCAGGATAAAATGATGCTTTTTAACGGGTGTAACATTGATCTGTTCAATAGTTCCTGTTTCCTTTTCCTTGACAATGTTCAGGGCACACAGGTAAGCGCCCACCATTGTAACGAGTATGACCAGCACACCCGGGACCATGAAAAACCGGTAAGTTTGACCGGGATTAAACCAAAGGGAGGGAACAACCTGTATTCCGGCAACCGAAGCGGGATGAACCGGAGGCGTCCACTCCATAAGAATTTCCGCATTAAAATCTGATATTATGCCGGACAGGTAAGCGCTGCCTGCGACAGCTTTCATGCCATTGATGGCGTTTACGGCAATAAACAATCCCGCCTTGTTTTCCCGGACGAGATCTTTTTCAAAGCCTGAGGGAATTTCCAGGATCAGGTCTGAATTGTCTTTTTGAAATTCTGAAAATGATTTATTAAAAGAAGGACTGAAATCATTGAGGCGGAAATAGCCCGAAGAAAGGATTTTGGCTGTGAGTTTCTGTGAATAAGAAGAGTGGTCATGATCAACAACCGAGAGATTGATATTTTTAATTTCATAATCCGCGGCAAGGGGAATAATCAGCAACTGCACAACCGGCATTATCAGGATGACGCGCAGGATCGAAGGATTCCTGAATATCTGACGGAATTCTTTTTGCAGCAAAAAGAGAATTGTTCTCATGCCATGCGTATGTTGAAACTTTTAAAACTAATTATCAGGAACAGCATGGCCATGCCGGTCAATATCATTGTTTCTTTCCAGAGTTCAGCAAATCCCAGCCCTTTGATCATTATTCCTTTTACGATGATATAATACCATTTTGACGGAAAAATATTACTGAGGACCTGCAACGGAACCGGCATATTTTCAACCGGAAACATAAAACCGGAAAAAATAACCGTTGGCAGTAACATACCCAGCAGGGAGATTAACATGGCGGTTTGCTGGGAACTGGTAATGTTGGAAAAGACAAGACCCAAGGCCAGTGCGGTTATGATCAGCAGGGCGCTTTCTGCATACAGCAGCAGGATACTTCCGTTCACCGGCATATCCAGGAGAAAAACACTCAGGACCAGAATTACCGTCAGATTAAGAAGTGACAGTAAAAAATACGGGATGGCTTTAGCCACAATGAACAATACCGGGTGTAACGGGGAGACCAGCAATACTTCCATGGTACCTGTTTCTTTTTCCCGGACGATGGATACCGAAGTCATCAAGACACAAACCAGCAGCAAAACAAGGGCCATAACGCCGGGAACAAAATTTGTAGCTCCTTTTAATTCGGGGTTATAAATCATCCGGATTTCCGGGATGATTTGCATGGGAAGAGAAGAAGGAGGTATGACGCGGGATTGTACATCTGCAATAATTCGTGCGGCATAGGCGATGAGCGCATTGGCCAGGTTGGGGTCTTCGGCATCCGCAATAATCCCGATTTGTGCTTTATGCTGATGGTAGAGGTCGTCTGAAAATCCTGCGGGGATTACAATTACAAGTTTTTCATCACTCCTCCGTAATGTTGATTCTATTTCCCGATGGCTGAACAAAACCTCCCGTGTCTGAAATACTGTTCCAGCATTCAGGGCCTGAACAATTTTTTGTGATGTTGCATCGTGTGCATAATCACAGATTGCTATATCCGCTTTTTTAATTTCATTGGAAAGAGCGAACCCGAATAGCACGATTTGCATTACCGGTAATCCGAATAACAGCAGTAATGTTTTCCTGTCGCGGAAGACATGATAAAATTCTTTCCGGACAAACACAAAGACCTGTTTCATGGTTCGTCTGATTGCCGGACCGCCCTACGCGCCAGTTCAAAAAACACTTCATCCATGGATGCCGCATGATATTTTTGTTTCAGGGCGGAGGGGGAATCCAGTGCTGCTATTTCACCGTCAACCATTATTGACAGCCGGTTAAAATATTCTGCTTCGTCCATATAATGCGTGGATACAAAGACGGTAATTCCCCTGCCGGCGGCCTCATAGATCAGATCCCAGAATTGCCGTCTTGTAATGGGGTCAACACCACCGGTGGGTTCATCGAGAAACACAATACCCGGATCATGAATAACAGCCACCGAAAACGCCAGTTTTTGTTTCCACCCCAGAGGGAGGCTCCTCACCAGTTTATTGCTTTCGTTTTCCAATCCCAGGCGGCTGATCAGGGCTTTGGATTTTTCTTTGAGCGCCCTGGGGCGCAGCCCATAAATACCTCCGAAAAACCGGATATTCTCATAGACGGTCAGGTCCTCATAGAGAGAGAATTTCTGGCTCATGTAGCCAATGTTCTTTTTGATTTTCTCCTGCTGACGGTACACATCGAAGCCCGCAATCTCCGCCTCCCCTTCTGTGGGCCTGGAAAGACCGCAAAGCATCCTCATAGCAGTTGTTTTACCGGCACCATTTGCTCCGAGAAATCCGAATATTTCACCGGCACTCACCTCAAAAGAGATGTGGTTAACAGCAACAAAACTCCCAAATCTTTTAGTCAGGTTTTTTGTCCGTATAACAGTCCTGCTATTCATCCTTTTTCATAAGGCGGATAAAACAATCTTCGATTGTTGGCTGCACTTGCATAAATTCAATTTCATGGTGATGTTTGCTTTCCAATTCACCGACCAGCCATTTTTGCGGGTTTTCAATACCCTGGCGGAATGTTATATGATGAAATTCACCAAAGGTATAGCAGGAACCGATGCCGGACATTCCCCTCAGATCCCTCAGCAATCCTGACATATTGTTTGACCTGACAGCAAACAAAGTTTCAGGAAACTCCCCGGCAATTTTTTGGGGTGTATTTATGGAAAGAATCTTTCCATTCTGGATGAGTGCAATATTTTCACAACGTGCCGCTTCATCCATATAAGGAGTGGAAACAAGAATGGTGATTCCCTGTTTTCTGAGATTACCAAGCGTTTGCCAGAACTCTTTTCTGGATACTGCATCTACGCCGGTAGTCGGTTCGTCGAGAAACAAAATTGAGGGGCGGTGGATGAGGGCGCAACACAGTGCCAGTTTCTGTTTCATTCCACCGGACAGCGCTCCTGCACGACGTTTTTTAAAAGGTTCAATCTGGCGGTATATGTCTTTAATCAGGTCGTAGTTTGCCTGTACTGTCGTGTTGAACAGTGCCGCAAAAAAGCTGAGGTTTTCCCCGACAGATAAATCGGGATACAGAGAAAAACGGCCGGGCATATACCCAACAACCTGCCGGATCTTTGAATAATCTTTCACCACATCCCACCCCGATACCCGTGCCTGCCCTCTATCGGGCAAGGTCAGGGTTGCCAGAATCCGGAAGATGCTGGTTTTCCCGGCTCCATCAGGCCCGATTAATCCGAACAGTGACCCCCGGTCAGCCGAAAAGGAAACATCATCCAGTGCCCGAATAGAGTTCCTCTGATACGTTTTGACAATACGATCAAAAACAACCTCACTCATTTTACTTTTGTAAAACGTATTTCTCCGTACATACCGATTTTATATGTTCCATCATTTTTCACATTCACCTTAATGGCATATACCATGTTTGCCCTGTCATTTTTCGTCTGAATGGTTTTTGGAGTAAATTCGGCTTTATCGGAAATCCAGGTAATACGGCCCTTGGTTTCATTGAATCCGCCTTTTCCGTTATCAGTAGAAACCACAACCTGTTGATTGAGTCTTACCATTGGAAGCTGATCACCGCTGATATAAACACGAAGAATAATTGATGACAGGTTGGCAATTTTGTATAAGGCCTTTCCGGGGGAGGTGCTTTCATTTACTTCAGCATACCGGGTAATCACCGTTCACCGCATTGGGCAGACAATCCGGCACTTGGCGAGCTGATTATTGACCTGTTCCACCTCAAGTTTCAGGGAAAGGGCTTCTTTTTCAATACCGTCACGGGTTTTGGTCAGGGTAGAATTTTGTGCTTCAATTTGTTTTTCAAGAACACCTGTCCGGGTCGTAATATCATCCAGTTGCTTTTGAGTTGCGGCATCGGACTGTAACAGATTTGAAATCCTTTCCCGGTCTTTCTGTGCATTTTTAAGTTGTTCCTGTAATGCGGCAAGTTGAATTGTAATATCAGGTTTACGGCTTTCCAGGGCATTCAACTGAGCGATGAGCTGAAGTTTTTTCAGGTATAACGGTGTGCTGTCAACATAACCAATGTAGGTTCCTGAGTCCAGCACATTCCCTTCTTCAATATTGAATTCACGGATTACGCCGGAAGCCTGGGAGGAAATGATGGTCTCGTCTGCTTCGAAGGATCCGGAGGCGTCGAATGAGTTATCCTCTTTATCACAGGAATAAAACATAAAAAGCAACAGAATACCTGCAATGGGGATTTTCAGATTTAGAAAGATTTTTTTTCTCATAGGATACACAGATTAACACAATCAGCAGATTCGGAACAGATGATTGATTTTGGGATCCCATCCAACGGCTTCCGGGCCAGGGCAACAAGGAACTCCCTGAATTTCTGTATGTAGAATGACCATGATAATTGTATGAAACATGACCAACCCGACTGGTAATTTATTGTTGCAGGAGGGGTCATGATTTTTTACGGATGGGCATCAGGGTTCATGATTAATGATATCCATTCGGGGATTCGTTTTATTCTTTCTTTCATCAGGGCATTGAATTCGTTGCCTGACAAGTTGCCAATTTTTTTCAGCAAGGGGGAGGCAACAAAGGGGAAAACCGTCAGCCCCAATATGTTCATCAGGAATTGGAGCATGGGCATTGCGGCAATATTTTTTTTCTCAAACTCCTGAACGTATTGTTTTGCAAATGCGGATTCGAACAGGAGAGCTTTTGCGTTCAGGCGTGCAAGAAGTTTATCAGGATGATGATGCATTTCACTCATAATGAAAATTGGTATTTCCGGTTCGCGGATCAGCATCTCGATGTATGCTTTTGTAAAGGCCTCCACCTTGTGCTGTAACGAGGTGGATTCATCGTTTAGAACTGAAATCAGGGACGCAACAAATGTGTGTAATGTTTCCGCCATAATAATATCAAACAGTTTCTCCTTGCTGCGGAAGTAATAGTTGAGGAGGGCAAGATTTATTCCGGCCTCGAGGGCAATATCACGCGTTCTGGTAGCCACGAAGCCCTTTTTATGAAATACGCTCCGTGCGGCAATTTTTATTTTCTCTTCCGTATTGATATCCTTTTTATCCGGGGAATACCGCTTTGGCATGTTGAAATTGGTGTGAAACACCGAAGGTAGTCAATAGGATTAATTTTTAAACAACTATTTTAATCATTCGATTAAATGCATTCAAAATAAACGGCAGTCAGGGCGCGGGTCACCGGTGGTTGATGTATGGGGTGAGGGCGGCAATTGGGAAAGGTGTAATTCCGGCGGAGTGCGTTCTTCCGGGGTTATAGTATAATTAATGCAAAATCAATGTATTAATACGACAAAACACATCCGGCAAGAATCCTTCCAACCTGAAAAGGATCTAAAAAAATCCCTCAAAACCCTTGAAATGCGGGGTTGAATTTCTATTTTTGCGCCCCCCAGCCTTTAGTTCGTATGCTGTATCCCGTATAACCGGGAGGTTGAATGCGGGGAGTTGGTCTTCTCACCGGATACCGGAGAGAAGGAATATTCCTCCTTAGCTCAGCTGGTTAGAGCATCTGACTGTTAATCAGAGGGTCCCTGGTTCGAGCCCAGGAGGGGGAGCGTTTACAGACAAGACGTCAGAAATGACGTCTTTCTTTTTTTCTGGCACAGGCAACAAATTGACAGATTGAAAATCAGGCGGATTCCGAATGAACAAGCAGTATTTGCAACTCAACCCTTTTCCAAATCGTGTTCCTCCGCAAAAAGATTTGATCTAAGCGAAAACACTACAAACGCAGCATCCCCAAGAGAACGTATTTACTCATTACGTTTCAAAATTCTTTTTCTGAACCCTCGCTCAGAAAGCCTAAGACGTCAGAAATTGAATTTTCGTTTTGTCTTCTTAAGCCAAATATAAAATCCCGACAGACCTATCAGGAGCAACCCGATGCTAACGAAGCTTAAATTGAATCTTTTTAATTCCCACCAATCAAAATTGTGCAATTTTATCATCCAGAACCCAATTTTTAAATTGTCGTCCGACTCTTCAACAATTTCTCCGGTGTGTTTGTCAATATAAATTTTCGTATGCAGCCGATCGTCGTATTCTGCAACATAAACAGGTCTTGTTTTTTTATCTTTTCTCGTCATATAACTATCATCTTAATAGATCGCCTTAAGCTTTAATCCGGGTTTTACATATTGACCTGCTATTGCCGTTGCCAGATTTTTTGAAAGGGGACTCAACAGCATTCCCGAATCGGCATCAATTAACACCGGAGCGTGATTCGCAATTTTAATATCATAAAGGAGAGTTCCGGCCTCGTTTTTCAGTATTGCTTTGGATACGTGGACACTGTCACCGCAGACACTTTTCAGGATCATGAAAATACTGTCAATGCCAATTTGTGGTAACCGGATGTTGGATCCCAGTGCGAAATTCTTGATCTTTTTATAGTCTTCTTTCCAGAACCATTGATGGTTGGCCCTGAAAAAGCCGGTGATGATTGATATGAAAAGAAACGGAAGAAACACCAATCCTGCGAGACGATGAATCTTGTACCTGTTAATGTTGTGCTTCATTTGATTACAGTAATTGTAAGAACAGCCCTGTGTCTGACAGAATCAAAATTTTTGCCCATATAGGTTCCGGGGGAATTTTCCGTGTAAACCCAGTCAATAACATACTGGCCTTCCCACAATGGAACAAATGAACACAGCCCATTTACGTTGGGGTCAATTTCTTTTGACCAGCCATTTGGTGCGTACGCAAATATTTTTCCTCCTTTCACAGGGGTTTTCCGGAAAAAGGAATAAAAATTTACCGGCTGATTAACCGAAAATGAATTTAGGGTGGAATTACTGAAATCGGGGATAAGATCCAGTGTAAAGCAAGGGGTCAATGCTGCTGTTTTTAAATTGTCTGTATTTTCTTTATCAGGACAATAAACAATTTCCCTGGCATAGTACATTGGTTTTACAATACCCAGATTGGCTTTTCGTAAGTCCATAACCTTTCCAATTTCATGTGTCGTTAAAATCTGATAAATACCGCTTTCTTCGGGTGTGAACGAGCCTGAGAACAGTTCTCTGCCTTTTGTTAACGGAAGGTTTTTAACCTTGTTGTCCGGACCAACACAAATGGTTTTCAAACCATCCATTTCGTCCAACCGTCCGCCTGTAACTTCGTACTTGTTAAAATTTATCTCTCCGAAATACAAATGAACCTGATGCTCTTTCCCCATGGTGGCTAATCCCGGTGTTTCTGTCCAGAGATAGTGAGCGGAACAGGCAATACATAAAATGGAAAACAGGGAAGTTAAAATCAGGGCGTTGAGGATGAATAATTTCTTTTTCATATTAATTATTTCAAGAGTTAGAATTTCACCTGAACTCCTGCCAAAATGCTTCTGCCGGGAGACGGAATAATGCCGTTCCAGGAGGCCCAGCGCAGCGTGAAATATTTTTTATCAAGCAGGTTGTTCACATTCACATAAACACCCCAATGCTTCCTGCTATAGTTTACGGTTGCATTCATTACATGGTAGGCGGGAACCGCACCCACCTTTCCATCTGCACTTCCTTCCACGGTATTTTTGGAATCACTGTACTGCATTCCCACATACGTGTTGAATACGTTAAGAATTAAACGTTGGTTTGTAAGTGGAAACTGGTAGCGTACTCCTGTCGAGGCCATTTTTTGTGGGGCATTTGGCAGAAAATTTCCACAGTCCGGACCCGTGGAAAATGTGGCTTTTTGCAATGCGCCGTTTGCAAAGAAACTTACACCACTCCAGGGCCCTAGTTCTAACTCCGCTTCAATTCCCCTGTGATAGCTGCCCCCCGCATTTTTATTGATGCCGCTTTCTGAAATAACCTTATTTTTAAAATTCATTGTGTAAGCAGAAGCGTTCAGTGAAATCCAGTTGAATGGATCTGTCCGGAAGCCCACTTCAAAGTTTACCGAGGTTTCGGGTTTCAGATCAATGCCTGCATCAATATTCCCCGGATTAACAGCCGCATTTAATGTTGGCGGCTGAAATGCTTTTGAAACCGTTGCGTAGATACGCGAATGTTCAAACAATTTATACATTAACCCGCCGGAATAAATGAATGCAGAAACAGTTGCTTTGCTTGCGGTTTTCTTTATAAAATCCTCCTTATTGTATGTGATGTTTGTGTACCGTATTCCGGGCGCAAAAGTCAGATTTTTGGTAATGCTCAGTTCATCATAAACATATCCCTCATAAATGAAACTCTGATTGATTGCATTGCCTGTAGTTGTTCCTGTTCTTGCCTCTTTATCCGCACCTGCGATATTTATATCATCCAGGCGATCGGTATGGATACGGACGCCTGCAATCAGGGAATTTTTCATTCCAAGAATATCCCTGGTGAAATGATAATCAGACACATTTCCCAACGCATGAATGTCTCTTAGGTATCCGTTGTTGGTAGGGTTCTTATAGGCAATCCACCAGTTTCTTACAAAGTAATTCCCGTAAATGGAAGTAGAAAAGGAATGATACTTTTTGTAGGTTTTATTGTATGAAATGGCAGCGCTGAATCTCTTTGAATAAAAATGATCACTTGTATGTTGGCTTTGTGTGTAGTCCG
>JADZBN010000017.1 GCA_020852075.1 Bacteroidia bacterium | reverse complement strand
ATTTCACGGGGTTGACATGGATGGACGCTGTTCTGACCATCCTGCTGGGTTCCTACATTTTGTATGTCGGCTACCGCCTGCTCCGGAAATCCATGGCCGGTTTAATGGACGAGGCGGATTTTATCATGCTCGATAAAATTGTCGGAGTTCTCAACGAAGGAAGAAGAAAATACTGGATTGATGTTCACAACCTCAGGGTGGTTAAGTACGGTGCATATTTCCATATTGACATGCATCTGACCCTTCCCTGGTATCTCGACCTGAACCAAAGTCATTCGGAGGTGAAGGAAATGGAAGCACTGGTAAACCGGAATTTTGGAAACAGGGTAGAATTGTTTATCCATACCGATCCCTGCAAACCCGAATCCTGTCCCATCTGTTTAATATTTGACTGCCCGGTAAGGCAACGCCCATTCATAAAAAAACTGGAGTGGACTACAGATTTGCTTCAGCACGACAAGGCCCATCACCTTTCCTGAAAGATGGAAGGGAATATTTCCATATTTCTGACGAGAGATGGATCCACCAGCCTGCTCCGGACGGATCTAAAGGAGCCCTATCATTCACGGTATGGTGCTGTAACCGAATCCAGGCATGTGTTCCTCCGGGAAGGATTGGAATACTTTATGGGAAAGTATCCCTGTCGTACTTTCGTCAGGATCTTTGAAACAGGCCTGGGTACCGGACTGAACGCCCTGATCACAGGCATTCATGCTGCGGATTCAGGTCTGAACGTAAGGTATCATTCCATTGAATGCAACCCCATCCCTCCGGAACTTGTGAATGCCCTTATTTTCCCGCAATACCAGTCGGCCGAACATGTTTTTCTATTGCAGCAGATTCATTCAGTCCGGGAGGATGTGGTACATAAAATTACACCATCTTTTGCCTTCCGTAAATTCTATGTAAGACTCGAAGACTTCGTTCCTCAGGGTTTGTATGATATCATTTACTACGATGCCTTTAGTCCTTTGGTTCAACCAGAACTCTGGACATCCGGAATTTTACAAAAGCTGTATGACATGTTAGAACGGGGTGGAATTTTGGTTACCTATTGTTCCAGGTCTGTTGTGCGCAAAACGATGGTGGAGGCGGGATTTATCGTTGAAAAGATTCCCGGTCCTCCCGGGAAACGAGAAATGGTGAGGGCAACAAGACCATAGATAGCGGGGTCGTCGCGATGACTTATGGAATGCCGGGGGCGGTACGCAACAGAGCTAAATGATTCACACGAACGGTGAATCCTTGCCATAGGTTTTGTGGCATTCGCCATTATTACTTAACATAATAAAAAATATAATAGATTTCCCTGGTTGCCGAAAAGCGTGTCGGGAAGGGGATATATCAATCCTGCATTAGTAGCCCAGAATCTTAAGCATGCTTTTCGCACTTTGCTCCTTGGCAAACAGGCGGGTCACAATATTGCCTTCTTCATCCCGGTCAATGATGACATGTTTGGGGGCAGGCACCAGGCAATGTTGAATGCCTCCATATCCTCCGATACTTTCCTGGTAGGCGCCGGTATGAAAAAATCCGATATAGAGCGGGTCTGAAGCCAAATCATCCTCGGTTGGAAGGTACACCTGATTGACATGAGATTCGGTATTGTAATAGTCATCGCTGTCGCAGGTAAGCCCGCCTATATTAACCCGCAGATGTTCTTTATCCCAGTGGTTTACTGCAAGCAGGATAAACTTTTGTTTGATTCCCCAGGTATCTGGCAGGGCGGTGATAAACGAGGAATCAATCATATACCATAACTCATTGTCATTCTGTTGCTTTTGATCTATTATCGAAAATAAAGTTGCGCCACTTTCGGCAACTGTGAAACTACCAAATTCGGTGAACAGGTTGGGTTCCTCTACCCCCTGAGCCCTGCACATGGATTTAATCTGCTTCACAATCTGCTCGGCCATATATTCATAGTCATATTCAAAACCCAGTGATTTCCGGATCGGCCAGCCACCTCCGATATCCAGGGCATCGAGGGTGGGGCAGACCTTCTTCAGTTCACAGTACACACTGACGCACTTATTGAGTTCCGACCAGTAGTAGGCATTATCCTTTATTCCCGTATTGATGAAGAAGTGCAGCATCTTCAACTGGTACCGTGAATTTTTTTTCAGTTTCTTCAGGTAGTAATCCCTGATTTCATCGTACCGGATACCGAGGCGTGAAGTATAAAATTCAAAGTTGGGTTCTTCTTCGGCGGCAATCCGGATTCCGATTTTTACTTTTTTCTTCCCTTTGATTTTTTTATCGTAGTGATCCAGTTCATTCATGTTATCCAACACCGGGATTACATTTTCAAAACCATTATTGATCAGGTCGCAGATATTCTCAATGTATTGCGGACGCTTGTATCCGTTGCAGATGATAAATATTTTTTTGTCAATTCTTTTTTCTGCATAAAGCGACCGGATGAGTGGAATATCAAAGGCCGAAGATGTTTCCAGATGTACATCATTTTTTACGACTTCCTGCAGTACAAATGAAAAATGGGAGCTTTTTGTACAGTAACAATAGGTATATGTACCTTTGTAATCGGCCTTGGCAATGGCTACATTGAAAAGCCGTTTCGCTTTCTTAATTTGTGATCCGATCTTAGGAAGATAGCTGATTTTCAATGGAGTACCGTATTGCCGGATGATTTCCATCAGGTCAATACCATAGAAGTGGAGTTGGTTGTCAATGACTTCAAAACCCTCCTGTGGAAAATAAAAGGTTTGTTCGATCAGATCGCGGTAGGTATTCTTCATTATGAATGTCAGGTAAGTGTCACGGATGCCTGTTGACCGGCACATCCGGGTTCATCGGATGGGTAAGTTTTAGCGAATGTAAGTAACTTACATTTACCGGAAACGTAAACAACTAATTTTTCAGCAGGGAAAACCAGGTACAAATGAAAAAGATTCGGTTCATAGAAGTCAAGTCAGAATTAGGTGCAGGTTCACGGGGCGCCAGTTTGGGCCCCGATGCCATTAAGGTAGCAGCACTCGATTACGGGAGTTCGTTGTTCAGGAATATTGACCATTCCGAAGTTCAGACAGAAAACCAGTTATTGTTTGAATCTCCCGGAAGCCCGTATGCCAAGCGAATCAAGGGGGTTCTGACCATGCTCGAACGGACCGCCAACGCCGTGAAAAACTCCCTGAAGAGTAACGAATTTCCCATCATCCTTTCGGGCGATCACAGTACCGCCGCAGGTACCATCTCAGGGATCCGGATGGCGCATCCCAAACAGCGGCTGGGAGTAATCTGGATTGATGCACATGCGGACCTGCATTCTCCCTGGACTACGCCCTCGGGCAATATGCACGGGATGCCACTGGCGGCAGTTTTGGGTGAAGACAACATCACCAACAAAATGAACAAGCCGGACAAGGAAACCCTGGAATACTGGAACCGGATTAAGCGCATCGGAAATATTATACCAAAAATTGACTGGAACGATCTTGTATTCATAGCACTCCGGGATATTGAGCCGGAAGAATCCTACCTGTTGAAGAAAAACAAGGCAAAAATTTTCAGTACAAATGATGTGAAGCGAAATGGGGTAGAGAAAATTGCAAGATATTCCCTTGCGCATCTGAGCCGCTGTCCTCTGATCTATGTTTCATTTGACGTGGATTCTATGGATTCCTCCATATCCAAGGGTACGGGCACTCCGGTACGAAACGGTATTACGGAGAAGGAAGCAGGAAGCCTGCTGGTGCGGCTGATACAAAATGAAAGGGTATGCTGCTTTGAAATTTCTGAGGTAAATCCCACGCTGGATAAGGAAAACCTGATGGCTGAAAACACCTTCGAAATCCTTTCAAAGATTGTTTCACAGCTAACCAACTAACAAACCCGCTTTTTTGCATGAGGAATGAAACACGCTTTGAACCCGGATTAAAAGACAGCATAAGAAGGGCGGTCAGAGAATTGTATGGATACGATACTACGGACGCAGAGATCAGCCTCCAGGAAACCAGGAGAGAATTCGAAGGAGATGTTACCCTTGTGGTTTTTCCGTTTATCAAAAAATCAGGCAAATCGCCCGAAAAAACTGCACAGGAAATTGGCACTTTTCTCACATCTTCAAACAAGCAGGTTGGTTCATTCAACGTTGTAAAGGGCTTTCTAAACCTTCTCATTGACGATGCTTACTGGCTGGAATTTTTCCGGTCAGCGGTTGAAGATCCGGCGGTTCTCCTGGATCTTCGCAGGCATCCTCACCTTTTCATTCCTCCCGGCCACCTGATGGTGGAATATTCTTCTCCCAACACTAACAAACCGCTGCATCTGGGACATATCAGGAACAACCTGCTGGGGTATTCTGTTTCAGAAATTCTCAAGGCAGCAGGACATGATGTAAGGAAGGTAAACCTGGTTAACGACCGGGGAATTCATATCTGCAAGTCCATGCTCGCCTGGCGTGATTTCGGAAAGGGAGAAACACCTGAAAGCAGTACTTTAAAAGGGGATCATCTGGTAGGAAAGTATTACGTTCTGTTCGACAAGAAATTCAAAGAACAAACGGAAAAACTGATTTCCGGAGGAATGTCCAGGGAGGAGGCAGAAAAAAATGCTCCCATTCAGTTGGAGATTCAGGAAATGCTCCGCAAATGGGAGGCCGGTGATGTAGAGACAATCCGCCTTTGGAAAATGATGAACGGCTGGGTCTATGAAGGTTTTGATGAAACCTACCGGAAACTTGGAGTGGATTTCGATAAGGTGTACTATGAATCCCAAACCTACCTTCTGGGTAAAAAACTGGTGGAAGAAGGCCTTGCAAAAAATCTATTTTTCAAAAAAGAAGACGGAAGTATATGGATTGACCTTTCCGATGAAGGATATGATGAGAAACTGGTTCTAAGGGGTGACGGAACCTCAGTGTATATTACACAAGACCTGGGTACGGCCCAGTTGCGGTTTGATGAAAATCCCGGTTTGGAAAAACTTATTTTTGTGGTTGGTAATGAGCAGGAATACCACTTTAAGGTGCTGAAAGAAATCCTGAGGAAACTCGGGAGGCCCTGGGCGGACGGACTGTTTCACCTGTCGTACGGGATGGTAGATCTTCCGTCAGGCAAAATGAAATCCAGGGAGGGAACCGTGGTAGATGCCGATGATCTGATTGCTGAAATAACCGATCAGGCCGAGATGATTACCAGGGCACAGGGGAAACTCGATGCCTATGATACTTTTGAAGCAAAGCAACTGTATCATGACCTGGGGATGGGCGCCCTGAAATATTTTATCCTGAAGGTTGACCCCAGAAAAAGAATGTTGTTCAACCCCGCAGAAAGCATTGATCTGAACGGAAATACCGGCCCCTTTATCCAATACACACATGCCCGAATCTGTTCCGTTCTCCGGAAAGGGAGTACCCTGGTCAGAGGAAATGCTTCAGGCTATCAGTCATTGACAGGTCCTGAGAAGCAGTTATTGAAACTGATACACGCCTATCCGGAAATGCTGCGGAATGCTGCCTTGGGACTCAGCCCTGCACTGGCGGCAGGGTATTCGTATGAAGTGGCCAAGGCATATAATCACTTTTACCACGATCATATTGTAGTGGATGAAACGGCGCCTGACGTCTCTGAATTCCGTATCCGGCTCAGTCGCCTCACGGCATTGGTTATTAAAGAATCCCTCGGGCTGCTGGGTATTGTAGCACCTGAAAGAATGTAAGACATGAAGCGCTTCCCTGATATTCTCATTGCAGGCCTTGCCTTATTTACCATAGGATTGTGTTTTGCTTCCGGTAGCGGATTTCTTGAACCTGCGCATGCGGTTATGAAGTCTTCGCTGTTGACAAAGAAATGGGAAATTGCCAGTCCGGATCCTTCCATGCTGCATAGCGGAGATCTGATTTTCAGGCAGGGCAGGGGAGTCATCAGCAATTCATTGCGATGCCTGAACAGGGAAGACCCCTCTTTTTCACATGCCGGAATTATTCATCTGGAAAAGGGCAAGGTGTTCGTGTATCATTGTATCGGAGGGGAGGAAAATGTTTCCAGCCGTATGCGGAAAGAAAGTCTCCGGGATTTTTGCAGTCCGGATTATGTTCATTCCTTTGCCATTTACCAGTTGCAGGTTGATGAACACCGCCACAGCATGATGGACAGCATTGCCGGTTCCTGGTACCGGAAGGGTCTGAGGTTTGATACAGATTTTGACCTGTCCACAGATTCTGCGATGTATTGCACCGAAATGGTATACAAAGTCATAAAAGCATCCTGCGGGAATGAAATTTACTTACCTTTAACCAGGCTTGCAGGAAGATCCTACGTTACCTGTGATAATCTTTATCTGCATACACCCTGTACTTCCATTTATCATTATTCGTATCCCAACTAATCATACAACACAATGAAATTTAAATTCTGTTCCGCATTCTTTCTTGCCTTAATTCTTGCTATAACAGCCTGCACTCAGAGTGATTCACCCAAAGCAATAGCAGAAAAGTTTCTCCATGCAATGAACAGCTATGATTTTGACGAAGCCAGGAAATATGGTACGGAAGATACAGGTAAACTCCTTGATATTATGAGTGGATTTGCAAAAATGGTCCCCGATTCTTCACGGACTTCACCCAAATTTGAAATAACGGGCGAAAAAATTGTGGGTGATAAAGCAACCGTTATGTACCGCGAGGAGGGCAGGAATACGGACATACCTATGACGCTTGTAAGGGTTGACGGAAAATGGAAAGTAGCCATGAGTAAGGAAACCATGAATGAATCTGAAGGCGGGGATTCCATGAATATTGGCGCCACAACGGACGGTAAGGAGGATCATACACCTGCGGAAACCACCGCACCGGATTCATTGAAATAACCGGAAAATCCAGGAGGGATTACCGGATCTTCAGTGATAGCAGTTCTTGTTGTCCGATTCCGGACCTGAGTTCGTCTCCGGGTGACACCTTTCCAACGCCTTCCGGAGTACCCGTAAAGAGTATGTCTCCCTTTTTCAGAGTAATGTAACCGGATACGTAACTGATTATTCGTGTCAGGGGGAAGATCATCCTGCCACTGTTGCCTTCCTGCACCCTGCTTCCATTTATATCAAGATAGAAGGCAATATTTCCCGGGTCGGGAAATGCGTCAAGAGGAATCCATGATCCGACCGGGGCGGAATGGTCAAATGCTTTTGAAGGCTCCCAGGGCAGGCCTTTCCGTTTCTGATCTTCCTGGATATCCCGTGCCGTAAAATCAATACCGGTGCTGACGGCATCTGCATAACGGTGGGCAAAGCGTTCTTCAATCTTTTTGCCTTCCCTGCAAATCCTGAAGACCAGTTCGCATTCGTAGTGAATGTCCGCCGAAAAGGATGGTATATAAAAATCATTTCCCCTTGCAAGCAGGGAGGTTTCAGGCTTCAGAAAAAAAACGGGGCTGCCCGGTACTTCATTTTTCAGTTCGGCGGCATGCGCTGCATAATTCCTGCCGATACAGATGATTTTCATACGTTACTAAATGTATCACGGGTCTATTTGTTAAAATCTTTTAACCGAAGTTGCGTAATGATGTTTTTGGTATTGGTGGCAAAATCACCTTTCATCATCCAGTCATAATATGAGGGCTCATTCCGGAAGGTTTCCCGAACATTTCTCCCCTTATATTTTCCAAAATTAAATACTTCCTCGCCTTTCTCATTCAGAATAATCCTTCCGGCCAGGTCAACATTCCGGCTGACAGAACTGAAGCCCGAAAGAAAATCCACATCGTTTTTCAAACTGTCATACCGTTCAATCTGGGCAAGAAGTATTTCAAATGTGGCCAGGGTGTCTGCCTCCGCGCTATGTGCATTCACCAGTTCTTTATCGCAATAAAATTTATAGGCAGCAGACAGGGTTCGCTGTTCCAGCTTGTGAAATATGTTTTGTACATCAATAAGTTTCCGGTTGCCTAATTCAAAATCTATTCCGGCTCTGGAGAATTCTTCAATGAGAAGCGGTACGTCAAATTTATTTGAATTATATCCCGCAAGATCACATTTACCGAGAAAGGTGTTCAGGTCGTCTGCAACCTGGGCAAAGGTAGGAGCATGAATGACGTCCTTATCATAAATCCCATGAATCCTGCTGGATTCCTCCGGTATGGGAATCGTTGGATGTAACCTCATGCAGCGGCTTTCACGGCTCTCATTGGGATGAATTTTCAGAAGGGCAATTTCGACAATCCTGTCACTGCCGATATTCACCCCGGTAGTTTCAAGATCCAGAAAGACTATGGGTTGTTTTAAATCCAGTTTCATACCGGGCAGGAGGTTTTTCCAGGTTGTTATTTCGCGGATTGTACCGTTATATTTTTGATCACCGGAACAGGCGGGAATTCATTACCTATCGTGATATTCTCCGAATAGGGTGCAAAATTATATCCTTCAACCTTCAGGGTATATTCACCCGGCAGCGCTGATAAGACAAATTCCTTCGTGGCACCTGCTGGCCGGTATTCCATCCGGGTATGATCGGACTGGTTTTCCAGGGTAACACTGGTCAATTCAATCCTGCCACCTGCTGAAGGTGCAACAGTTCCTTTGATCAGGGTCCTGAACGGATGATCCAAAGTATCCATATATTCCACCTGCCAGACGTCTTTATCGCCCAATCCATCGGGCCTGACGCAGGAAATCCAGGCATATCTTTCGTCCCCGGTGAATGAGATGGTCGTATTGTCATCGGTAGTATTCAGCGGATATCCTGCATTTACGGCAGGTGACCAGGTGTTGGTAACCGGATTTCGCTTTGACTTGAAAATATCATATCCACCCATACTGTTATGACCCTTCGATGAGAAATACAGGGTGTTTCCGTCCATGGTAATAAAAGGATCGTCTTCATCATATACTGTATTGATGGACGATCCCAGGTTTACCGGGCTACCCCAGTCACCGGCAGCTTCTTTTTTTACCATCCAGATGTCACTGCCGCCGGATCCTTCTTTCCGGTTGCTGGAAAAATACAGTGTGTTTCCATCCAGTGAAATACAGGCGCTGCCTTCGTATTGCTTGGTATTGATTTTTTCAGGTAACAAAACGGGCTTCTGCCAGGTTCTTCCATGGCGGGTACTGACACCGATATCGGCATAGTATTCAACATTAT
>JADZBN010000016.1 GCA_020852075.1 Bacteroidia bacterium | reverse complement strand
GACAGAAAATCCATGGTCATCCAACCCGGCAGATTCAATCCAAGACCGGAAAGAAATCCCGTGAAATAATCCGACCATGAAATGGCAACCGTTATATTCCCTATGGCATATTCCATAATTAGTGCCCAGCCTATGACCCAGGCAATGATTTCGCCAAAGGCTACATAACTGTAGGTGTAAGCACTGCCTGAAACAGGGACCATGGATGCGAATTCTGCATAGGCAAATGCGGCAAATCCGCAGGCAATCGCTGTAAAGAGGAACAGGAGTATTACGCCAGGGCCGCCGCTGGCGCTTGCATTTCCTATGGTGCTGAAAATTCCCGCTCCGACAATTGCTGCAATACCCAGTGCGGTCAAATCCAGTACCCCAAGATATCTGGAGAGCGACGCATGGGAGGTCGTATCCCCTTCCTCTGCCTGCTTAAGAATATTTGCAACTGTTTTTTTTCTGAAAAGATCCATACCTGATGACATCCAAAGGCAAACAAATGTAAGGGAATTCACCTGAGTTTTCCTGCAATAACACTGAAAAATCTGGTTATGTGATTTCTTCTTTATCCTTATATGCCCGGATGATTTTCATGTGTTTAGGTGCCTGACAGGAGGAACATAAATTCTGGCAATGAGAAACATCAGGAAGGGCAGTGCAGGTACTTTGTACCGGACCAAAGCTCCGAGTATAGGAGTTATCATTCCGATTAAGGAAAATATAATCAGAAAATAGAACAGACTGAATGCAAAAAACGGGGTAATTGCCAACCTGTGTTTTCTCGTGCTGAATAAAGCAACGGTAAGCAGCAATAATACTGCAAGAGTTTCAGCAGAACTCATCAGAATCAGTGGATTTTTTCCTGCATCCGTGATGAATGGCCGGGTAAGAGCCCTCAGACAAGCGCAGGGTGCATGCACCAGGATGCTCCATGGATCGGGTGCAATTCGTGGAATGTCAATTACACTGCTGGCATGGGTGGTGGTGGCAAGAACATAAAAGTTGGCCTGTTTCCAGTACAGGATGTCGGCAAGTTCATATTTTGGGAACAGGTAGTGAAGGTTGAATCCGGCAGTAAAATAAACGGTGTACAGAAATGTAAACCGCAACAGCACGGGCATTCCGGTTTTGCCCCTGCTCCAGTACCAGGCAATCAGCCCCGGCACTACAGCGAGAAGGACATAAAACTTTATAAAAACAAGCAGAAACAGACTGAGGGTGAACAAGCCCGTGGTGTACCTGCCTGTATTTCCCTGTACCAGCCTTCGGAACATATATACCAATACCCCAAACGCAAACAGTAGTAATCCGTCTTTTAACAACCCTGAACCCCAGAATAGAACGGACGGCAACAGAAATACCAAAGCAAAAAGTATTTTCTCTTTGCCGGCGGCCGCAAGGCAGAACGTCCTGTACATGCAAACCATCCCAAAAAATGAGATGAAATTGATAAAGACCACATGTACATAGTAATTTCCGAGCGAGAAAAACCTGCATAAGGTATTGAAACGGATGATGGTTTTGTTATCATTAAAAAGAACATCGGTATTCAACCAGGCACCCATTTCCACATAGTACTTTTTCAACTCAGGGGCATTGCCTCCGATTCCGGTAAACATCCTGAAAAAATCCCAGGGATGATTCCAAAGAGTATTGAACAGGATCCCGCTGTCATCAAAAAACTTAAAAGTGTCCGAAGTAGTCCTGTCGGTGTAATAGTAGGTATAAAGGAGTCCGAGGCTGATCCCCGCCAGGACTTTTAGCAGAAAAGCAGCCTGAAACCAGGTAAATGGAATGGGACCCGATTGGAAAAACCGTGACTTCCCGATCAGAAACAGAAATAAAAAAGTATAACCTGTTACCAGGATCCATTCCATACCGGTGATCTAAATTGACTTATAACCGGAAAATTTTTTTTCCGGCCATTCCAAAAGTAAAGAAATAAATTATCGTTAATTTCGTGGCGAAAATCAAGTCCTATTAACATTATCCATGGCAGAAGTTCTGGAACAGTCAGTAACTGTTGAAACAGCCCGTGAATTGGGTTTGCTCCCCGAGGAATACGGGAAGATAAAGGAGTACCTGGGAAGGAATCCAAATTTTACCGAACTGAGTATTTACAGTGTCATGTGGAGCGAGCATTGCTCATACAAGAATTCTATCGTCTGGCTGAAAACACTCCCTAAAGATGGCCCTCAGATGCTGGCTAAAGCCGGACAGGAAAATGCCGGGCTGGTGGCGATCGGAGATGGCCTGGCCTGTGCTTTCAAAATAGAATCCCACAACCATCCGTCGGCCATCGAACCTTACCAGGGCGCAGCTACGGGTGTGGGAGGGATCAACCGTGATATCTTTACCATGGGTGCCCGCCCCATCGCACAACTCAACTCTCTTCGGTTCGGTAACCTGAACCAGGAGAGAAATAAAATGCTACTGAGAGGTGTGGTCAAAGGTATAGGTGATTACGGGAATTCTTTCGGAGTTCCTACAGTCGGTGGAGAGCTTTTCTTCGATGACAGCTATTCCGTGAATCCGCTGGTGAATGCCATGTCCGCAGGTATTGTCCGTGAGGGTAAGACGGTTTCTGCCACCTCATACGGTACTGGGAATCCTGTCTTTATCGTCGGCAGTGCTACCGGGAAGGATGGCATTCATGGTGCGACCTTCGCATCCGGAGACCTGCATGAAGATTCGGCAGAAGACCTGCCATCGGTCCAGGTGGGTGACCCCTTTACAGAAAAACTCCTGCTGGAGGCGTCCCTGGAACTGATCGAAACGGGTGCTGTTATCGGAATGCAGGATATGGGTGCCGCAGGAATTATTTGTTCTACCTCTGAAATGTCCGCCAAAGGCAGGCATGGGATGGTGATTCACCTCGATAAAGTTCCGGTAAGACAGAAGCAAATGCAGGCCTGGGAAATCCTTCTCAGTGAATCACAGGAACGAATGCTGGTAGTGGCGAAAAAGGGAATGGAGAAGGATGTCATGAGGGTATTTGATAAGTGGGATATACACTGTGTTCAGATCGGCGAAGTAACCACCGGCACACAACTCCGGTTTTATATGAATGCAGAACTGGTGGCGGATGTCCCGGCCGATTCACTGGTGTTGGGCGGCGGAGCACCTGTATATGAAAGGGAATATTCGGTCCCGGCATATTATTATGAAAACAAACGTTTTTCTATTGATGATGTGGAAGAACCCGAAGACCTTAAAGCCGTTGCTGACTTCCTGCTTTCCCATCCGAACATTGCTTCAAGAAAATGGGTGTATAACCAGTATGATTCCATGGTTGGGGCTGCCAACATGAGTACTAATGCTCCGTCAGACGCTGCGATAATAAATATTAAAGGTACCGGGAAGGCACTTGCGCTTACTGTGGATTGTAACCCGCGTTATGTTTACGCCGATCCTGAACAGGGTTGTGCGATAGCGGTTGCAGAAGCAGCAAGAAATATTGTTTGCAGCGGAGGAGTGCCCTCTGCGATTACCAATTGCCTCAATTTTGGAAACCCATACAACAAGGAGGTATATTGGCAGTTTGTGCAGGCTATTAAAGGAATGGGGAAAGCCTGCCGTAAATTCCAGACTCCCGTTACTGGCGGAAATGTCAGCTTCTATAATCAGAGTACAGACGAAGGGCCGGTGTTCCCGACACCCACCATCGGCATGCTGGGTGTGTTGAATGATAAGTCGGAAAAGATGACTATGGATTTCAAAGAGCCGGATGATACGATATTTCTGATCGGAGAAACGGTGAATGACATCAACAGCAGCGAATACCTGTATTCATGGCACAAGGTTAAAAACTCCCCCGCACCCTTCTTTGACCTGGAGAAGGAATTCAGGGTACATCAACTGTTAAAGGATCTTATCAGCCGCAAACTGATACGGTCGGCGCATGATGTGTCCGATGGCGGACTGTTTATTGCACTTGCCGAATCAGGGATGGTGCGTGGCCTGGGATTCAGCATCGAAACTGATTTTGACTGCCGGGCTGACGCCTTTCTCTTCGGAGAAGCGCAGGGAAGAATTGTTGTTTCCGTCCATCCCGGTGCACTGGATGCTTTTGTTAATTTCCTGGCAGAAAGCAATGTGGAATTTTCCAACCTCGGGACTGTCACCGGCGGTGAAATCCTGATTGATGACCAGACTTTCGGAATGATTGCGGATGCAAAATTACGGTATGATACCGCAATCGGAAATTTGATGGATGCGGTTTGATTTTCGTCCTTCAGAGCGGAAACAGAAAAACCTGTGTTCCTTCAGGCGTAATCAGTTGCATTCTTCCGGGTCCTAATCCTGTCTCGGTCACTTGTTTACCCGTTTCTTTTTCCAGCAATCCGGTCCGGTTTGCCATATCCGGGACATAGTATGTAATGGCTGGCCCTTTAAACACAGTGTTTTCATACAACCCTATGTTGTTCATTCCATCCGTCATGATGGTCCAGCGGAAGGGTGAGGTATGTATTTCGTTACTTTTGAATCCAAGTTTTGTCCAGAAGTTCATGGCGGGCTCAAGTTTAAGTACCGGATAAGACAATTCTCCGTAAACACCACACGCTGCATTGGGCATGGATGCGGACTTGCGTAGTTGGCCGGGCTTCATGTTGCGCATCCCGGGGCCTTCCGGTTGGAAAAGCCCTGCCGGTTCCTGATGTATAAGAGTTACCTGGAAACTGTCATTGCCTGATATGATTGCCTGGAGGAGTTTTCCTTCAGCATTCCGGATCTGCCGGTTTACCTTGATTCCGCTGGATTCAATTTCAGCAATGAGCGATTCCGTATTTGGATTGTAATAGGTTACCGTCAGGTTGTGGGATTTATCCTGTATCAGTGACACCAGCAGGGTGCCATCAGTGATAAGCGCTTCAGGCAGTGGATCACTGGATTCTGAAATTATTTTGAATCCTAAATTTTTCCAGAAACTCACCGAGGCTTTCAGGTCTGTAGTTCCGATGCTTATCAATGTGGCAGATCCCAGGTAAGAAGGTGCCACAGGCTTCCGGGTAAATGAACTCATCAGTATAAAAACCACCAGGAAATTCAGATGCTTTTTCATCGGTTTTGGAATTTATTTGATACTCAAAGATACGCTTTCTGTCATTTTTACAGAAATTCGGTTGAAAATACTTACAGTAATACTGGGTATATTCGCACGTAACAATTCTCTATCTGTATGAAAATCCGGTTTACAATCTGTTGCCTGTTATCCTTTGCCTTCAGAGGCTATGGCCAGGATACAATTCCTACTTCCGCAGGGGAACGGATGAATTCCCTTCAGGTATTGAAAGGGATGAAGGACAGTTCGCTGGTGAAAAACGTTCCATTCCGGAATATTGGTCCAACCATCATGGGAGGCAGGGTAGTGGATGTTGCCGTGAATCCTGAGAAGCCCGAAGAATTTTATGTCGCCTATGCCTCAGGCGGGCTTTGGCATTCCATCAACAACGGCCAGTCATTTGTTCCTGTTTTTGACCATGAAGCAGCGATTACCCTGGGAGCTATTGCGGTAAACTGGCAATCTCATACGATCTGGGCAGGCACGGGGGAATCCAACAGCAGCCGGAGTTCTTATGCAGGCACCGGTGTCTATGTGAGTTCAGACTCCGGGAAAACATGGGAACACAGGGGCCTGGAGGATTCTCATCATATCGGAAGAATCGTTCTGGATCCTTCTTCTCCGCTCACAGCATGGGTAGCAGTTACCGGCCATTTATATTCTCCCAATAGTGAAAGAGGCGTTTATAAAACAACCGATGGGGGGAAGACATGGAAAAAGGTTTTGTATCTCGATGACAATACCGGCGCCATTGACCTGGCATTGGATCCAGTGCATACAAACATCCTGTATGCAACCATGTGGCACCGTGAAAG
>JADZBN010000015.1 GCA_020852075.1 Bacteroidia bacterium | reverse complement strand
TTTCAGGTGTGAGCTTGTCAGGGTCAATTTGAATACTGGTGGCTTTGGCCCTGGCCTGTACCACAGCTTCCAGGGTGGACTTTTCGAAGTCGGCCGCACCTTTCACCGTATTCACCAGATTGGGAATAAGATCCGCGCGCCGCGGGTTTTGGGTTTCGTCATTCGCCCAACTTCGGTTAACCGATTCCCTTGAGCCTACAAGGCCATTGTAAGAACCAATGCCCCAGATAACCAAAATTCCGAGGACAATCCAGATGATGTATTTTTTCATGTTGTGCTTGTGTTGTATCTCTGTTCAGGAGACGTGGTTTTCAAAGATTTATTTTATTGCCTTGCAAAGATATACCAAATCAATAGATACGCGAGGATTTTTCACCCGGGTAAGGCCTGATAATTTCAGGAATGAAATATTGAAAAGAGAATCATAAAGCCGGATCATTCATGGCAGGTCAGCTCCTTGAGTACTTTTTCAAGTTCCACGGGATGTTGTGTGCCAATCCGGTATGGATGGCCTTCGTTATCCGTAATTTCAACGGCTTCATTTCCTCCTGTATAAAACCGCGTCAGTCCGCGCAGATGAAGATTGAATACGGCATTATTCAGGTGGTATTTACTGTATTTTTTCCTTTCAACCTTGACGATCTTCTTCAGATCAATACTGACTTTTTTGGTGGTCCACAAACCGTCAAGCTCGATAAAATTCTTCGAAACGCTGATTTTAATATGCAGTACAAATAATAACAAAATGGAAATTACAATAATACTTATGCCAAGCCAGAAAAACAGATCCCCGTTTCTGCCGGTATGAAGCTTCCACCAATAGAGGACAAAACAGAATAACGCAAGTGAAAGACGGCGCAACATGCTGAGCTGGTTGTAACCCAGGTATTGCTTTTCTTCATAAAGAAATTTTTTTTCAGTCATACATTCAAAAAGGATGATACTTCAATTTTAAGATCGTTGTTGTGGAAGAAGATATTTTTTGGCGGTCATCAATCTGAAGACCTAAAATACAGATAATTTGTCCTTCCGACAACAGTACCCGGCATTTTTCTTTTTCAAATACCGACAACTTGCAGTCGGTAAAATAGTCACTCAGTTTCCTGCTGCCTTTCATTCCCAGGGGCCTGAACCGGTCACCCGCTTTCCAGGGCCTGACCATAAGGGGGAAGACCAGTTTTTTCGCATCAAGGTAGTGGACACCCGTTTCCTTTACAGGTACAAATTCCCTGTTTTTTTTAAGTTTGTAGAATTCAAGCAGCCCTGTATCCAACATGAGTTGCCCGGTATTTTCATCCACAATTAATTCATCCGGTTGAATTTTCTCTTCCATTTTCCGGATGTGCAACATCCCGCGGTTGATCAGAAGGACCCTGCCATTTGCCATAAATTTCCGGCCGCTCCCCGATACCTTCAGGATGCTTTCTGTGAAGGATAGTGGAAGTTGAAGACGATAGAAAAGGGCAGAAAGGAAACTGGCTGCATGCGGGGACTTTTTCAAACGGCTTAGGGCGATGACGGTTTCATGCTGCCCGGATGATGATAGATACTCCTTCATCAGGCCATCCGTAAATAAATCCTGGATGTCCAAAGCCATCCGGGCCTGTTCCAAATTTTTTTTCATAATCCCCCGGAATCCGGGTTCCAGTTTTACCAGTTCGGGAATCAGATGATGACGGATCCGGTTTCTTTGATAGGCATCGCTGTCGTTGCTTTCGTCCTTTACCCACTTCAGACCCTGGTCTATGGCGTATCTCTCAATTTCATTTCGTGTGGCAAACAGCATTGGCCTTATGATGTTACCTCTTTTGACGGGTATTCCCGTCAGGCCTTTCAGACCGGTGCCCCGGATCAGGTTCAGAAAAAAAGTTTCGATACTATCATCCAGGTGATGGGCAGTGGCAATACATCCGTATCCGTATCCTGAACATAACTCTTCAAACCAATCATAGCGTAACTTCCTTGCCTTTTCCTGAATACCTGAAATTTTTTTCCCGGTTTTGCCTCCCAGCCTGAATTTCTTTGCGTGAAAAGGTATCCCGTGTTTCGCTGCAAGTTTTTTTGAAAACATTTCGTCCCTTACCGAAGACTTACCACGCAGGCCGAAATTGCAATGCGCAATGGCTACAGGAATCTCCGATTTTACAAACAGATCTGTCATTACCGCGGAATCCAGCCCTCCGCTGAGGGCAATCAGTACTGTACTCCCCTCTTCCAACAGGTCAAACCTTTTAATATGATCGAGAAAACGGTTCAGCATAACGAAACATTAGAGGTATCATACAGGTATGGTTTGTCCCGGGGTTTCCAGAGCGCTTTTCATGGATTCAGCCTTGAGAAGGCATTCTTCGTATTCCAGTTCCGGATCAGATGCTGCGGTGATGGCACTGCCGGCCATAACAGACAAATACCCGGAGGAAGCTTCATACAAAATAGAACGGATGATAACATTGAAGTCAAAATTCCCTCCCGGTTCAATATATCCTGCAGCGCCCGAATACCAGTTTCTTCTTCTGGTTTCATATTGTTCTATAATTTCCATAGCCCTGATCTTGGGCGCTCCTGTCATGGAACCCATGGGAAAACAATCTGACAACACCTTGTCAATACCCACTTCCTCACGGTGTTCACATACCACCGTAGAAATCATCTGGTGTAATGCCTGATAAGAGTAAATGCCAAAAAGTTCTTCCACCTGAACGCTTCCCCGGGTTGCCGATTTGCTCAGGTCATTCCGTACAAGGTCAACAATCATGACATTTTCCGAACGTTCCTTAGGGTCATTATGCAATCGCTTTCGGATCATTTCATCCTCCGCTCCTGTACATCCCCGCCGGGCGGTTCCTTTTATCGGTTGGCTGATGAGTTTTCTTCCCCTTCTTGCCAGGAATCTTTCAGGGCTTGCGCATACCAGGTAGTGCATACGGCATTTGAAATATGCAGCAAAGGGCATGGGTGAAATACCGGTCAGACGCACAAACAGGTTTGCAGGATCTAGCAATCTGTTGTGTGAATGGAATTCCATACAGTAATTCATCTCATAGATGTCACCGCGGTGAATGTGTTCCAGGATTTTCCGGACGGCGCAAACGTATTCTTCACGTGTCATG
>JADZBN010000014.1 GCA_020852075.1 Bacteroidia bacterium | reverse complement strand
TTGCCGGCTCCTCAATACATTTTCGATAAACATCTGCCTTGCTCTGACTGAAAATACAGAATTTCCATTGAAAACCCCGTTTCATATATGCTTAACATCCGAAGTGCCACTCCCGAAGATCAGGAACGTATCCTGGAAATTTACAATGAAGCAGTACTAAATACAACGGCGACATTTGATACGGAACCACGGTCATTGGAAAAACAACTGAAATGGTTTGCCGGTCACGGGAAAAACCATCCTGTTTTTGTTGCAGAACATGATGGCGTTATTGCCGGATGGTCCTCGCTGAGTCCATGGAGTGACCGCTGCGCTTATGATGAAACCGTAGAGGTCTCTGTTTATGTCCATCCCGGCTTCCAGGGAAAGGGAATCGGATCACGGCTTCTGGAAATGATAACACTGGAGGGTGCCCTGCGGAAAAATCACACCGTTCTCTCGCGCATAACAGAAGGCAATGAAGCAAGCATACACATACATGAAAAATACGGGTACCGTCTCGTTGGTGTAATGAAAGAGGTAGGATTCAAATTCGGTAAAAGACTTGACGTCCACCTGATGCAACGGGTGTATCCGGCAACCTCCTGAATCAGTTCATGACAGGCAGGAAACTGTATTCTTTTGCATATTCCAGCATTTGTCCGATAAAATCCCTGGGATATTCAATTTTCACATCACTGATTTTTATGCCATCCATTACCGGGACAAGCCGGGGTTGTATAAATCCCTGATAGGGTGCAACATCAAGATGACTGAACCGTTCGTGCACTTCTTTCAGCAACCCCTGGTCCACCTTAACACCATAATTTTCAACCAGATTTTTTCCTGCCTGAAAGTCTCCTTCGGATTTTATACGCTGTACTTCACGGAGTAGTTGTCCAAACAGATCGCGCAGTTTCTCATAATTAGTAATAACAAAATAGGTTTTACCATCCCTTACTTCCTTTTCAATGACCTTGTCTGCCGCACCTTTTTCAAGTACCCATTTTGAAATCATCTGACGGTTACGCATATGCGCTTCTTCAAGGTTTTTTCCGGGTTCAATACGTTGAAGCTGCGTCATGAGTCCATTTAAAATATAGGTATCGTATTCGGCTTTACCGACTTCCAGCGAAGGCATCACTCCGATCTCAACAAGTTTGGGATCCAGGATATAATAAAGGGCTACCAGGTCGGCACGGCCTTCTTCCAGCACTCCGGCATAATTTTTCAAGGTCTGGTCTGTGGTGCCGACACCTTCATTGATTTTTCCTGATGCATGTCCGATCACCTCGTGCATATCGGTGTGAAGCTGCCCTGCGAGGGCACCATAGGTACGCACCCTGTTAATCACATCTTTCCCTGATCCGAATTCCGTAATCATCGGGCTCCTTGATTTATAGTAATCATACGCCTCCACAATATTCCCCAGGGAAACGGATTTGGATCCATGTTGCTCCCGGATCCATTCATTGTTGGGAAGATTTATACCGATAGGAGTGACGGGCGCGGCATCTCCCACCTCACCAATCACGGTAATTACCTTTGCACTGATTCCCCTGACATTCTTTTTTTTATGGGCATCCATTATGGGAGAATGGTCTTCAAACCACTGGGCTTCATGGGATATGGCGTTGATGCGTCGCGTAGCTTGCAGATCCTTCATGGAAACAATGGATTCATAGGCGCACTTTTTCTGAAGTGCGTCCTGATACACTTCTATAAAACCATTTGTAAAATCAATCCTTCCAGAAGTGTCTGCAACCCAGGCAATGCTGTATGTATCAAAATCCTTAGGATTCCCTGTTTTATAAAAATGTATGAGATCTGCAATCGTCTCTTTTTGCCGATTGTTTTCTGCAACACTTTCTGCCTTCAACAGCCATCCGGTTATTTTTTTGATGGCGGCCCCGTACATTCCATCTTCCTTCCAGACGATCTCTTTCAGTTTCCCGTCTTGTTTTACAAGTTTGGTATTCATTCCTATTTGCGAATCATCATCCGGATGCTCCTTGCGGTATGTATTATAAAAATTTTCAGCCTCAGCCTGTGTCACTCCCTCGTAATAGTTGTTACAAGATGCTGTTATTACATCTTTGGCATCAAGGTTCACCGACTTGGGATCTACCAGCGGATCAAAAACCAGCGGATCCACAAAAGCAATAAATGCATCCATATTCCGGCCTTCCATGGGCAGGGAGGACGGAGCCACTGACCTGATCAGGGTATTGAAATACTTCATGGAACATCCGGGGATCATTTTTTCCGATGAGTAATGGTGATGATTTCCATTGGCAAAAAAGAACCGTTTGCAATACACCATAAAATCATTCCATTCCTTGCCATTCCTCTCGCCTTTATAATTTTCCAGGATGGCCTCCAGCGTTTTCCGGAGCATCAGACCGTATTTGTATTTCTGATCGTAGAAAATATCACGGCCGCTAAGCCCTGCCTGATAGAGATAATATACCAGTAGTTTCTGCTGAAGACTGAGGTCGTTCCATCCCGTTACTTTATACCTCAGTACCTGAACGTCGGCAAAACGGTCTGCGAGATAATCAAAGGATGTATCCGTAGCCTGATTCACAGATTCATTTTTTGTATTCTTTTCCGTACCATAAGAGGCAACCCTGATTGCCAGGATTAAAAAGACGATTAACCATGCGAAGTTACGATTCATAGTATGTAGATATCATGATAATTTCTATTCCTGAAATTTTTCCACTCTTGCATTGCGTTATGCGAACCTGTATTTCCTGTTTATCCATCCAGGACCACAAACATCCCGCCTGAAACACCTCATCAACCTCTGAATACTCCATTCTCATTTACTGTCCAACCCGTATTTGGTCATGTATTTCCGGTACAATTGTTTTTGCATATCATCCAGATTTATGTTTCTGCCCTGTATAAAGGCTGAAATTATTTTACTCGACCGCATATCCAGCAGGTCACCTTCTGAAATAATCAGTGTTGCATCCTTACCGGTTTCAAGGGTTCCTGTTCTATCATCAATTCCCAGGATTTTTGCCGGTATGGATGTTATAGAGGCAACGGCATCTTCAGGGGCCAGGCCATACTCCACAGCAGTACCGGCCCAGAATATTTCATTGCGGATATTCCATGTACCGTTCATCCCGATGGCAAATTCCACACCTGCCTGTTTTAGCAGGAAGGGTCTTTTATACGGAAGATCCACATCCTCATCATCTCTTGAGGGAAGGCTGTGAACATTGTCGAGTATCACCGGAATTTGATTGTCCTTTAACAATCCTGTTACCCTCCAGGAATCCTCACCACCGACAAGAACCATTTTGATTCCATACCGGTTACAAAAGGCTACAGCGGAAACAATTTCCTTTACATAACCACAATGTACATATAATTTTTTCGATCCATTAAACAATCCCTTCATGGATTCCAGCCTGAGGTTCTCCTCGCGTGGCGCAGGATCCAGGCTATACGCCTTTGCATCGCTGAAGAGTTGATCAAGAACCAGGAGGTTTTTTTCCATCCTGTCGCGTTGTTCTTTTTCCTTTTCAGGGTTATCCGAACGGTACACATACATTCCCGGCCAGTTGACATGAATTCCTTCATCTGTTTTGTAGGAAGCATCTTCCCAGTTCCAGGCATCGAGTACCACAACCGATGAAGATCCACTCACCAATCCTCCCTGAGGCACTACCTGTGCGAGCAGTACTCCATTGCTCCGGACTGTAGGTATTATCCTCGAATCTGTATTGTATGCAACAATACTTCGGACGTTGGGATTCATCAATCCCGTTTCATGATAATCCAGTGTAGCCCTTACCAGATCAAGCTCTGCCAGTCCGAGATATGAATTACAATCAATAATTCCGGGATAAATTTGTTTCCCATGAGCATCAATTACGGTGTCGTATTGGGTTCTGTCAATCCGGATGGTAGTGGCATCCGCAACCAGGGTAAGTTTCCCTTTTTCAAATCCAATGGCTGAATTGGGGATCACCTTTCCATTGCCAGGATGCGCATAACCGTTCAGTACCAGGATTCTCTCCTTTTGCGGTCCTGCAGGGGCAGGATTTTGACCATTCATTGCTTCAACAGCAAGAATTCCAAGCATTGTATAAAATATCTTTTTCATAGTCGGACTATTCTGTGATCTGGTCTAATTATCTGAGAACCTGCGTTTCTTCATCCGTACAGTATTTCAGCGTGTGCATTTTCATGGTTGGTTTGCGAAGTGATTCTCCGGAATTTCTTGCGTCGGTCATTTTCCCTGCTATCCTGGCTCTTTCTTCGGTAATAGCCTTCCGCATTTCCCTGTCGTGTTCCTCATCAAAGTAGCATATACCATCAATAAATGTTTTTAATGGTTTTGCGTATATGGAAAGCGGATCGTGGTCCCACAACACAAGGTCTGCGTCTTTTCCCGCTTTAATACTTCCCACCCTGGAATCCACACGAAGCATCTTCGCAGGATTCAGTGTGACAAACTTCCATGCTTCTTCTTCTGAAACACCACCGTATTTTACAGCCTTGGCTGCTTCCTGATTGAGCCTCCTGGCCATTTCCGCATCATCCGAATTGTAAGCAACCGTCAGTCCTTCGTCGTGCATGATTGCTCCATTGTAGGGGATTGCCTCATATACTTCAAACTTGTATGCCCACCAGTCGCTGAACGTTGAAACACCAAGGACACCATGTGCTTTCATCTTATCCGCAACTTTATACCCTTCCAGGATATGGCCAAAGGTGTTGATCCTGAATCCAAATGTGTCTGCCAGGTGCATCAGCATATTAATTTCAGATTGTTCATAGCTGTGACAGGTAATAAATCGTTTACCATTCAGGACTTCGGCAATGGCCTCAAGTTCAAGGTCGCGCCGCAATGGTATTCCATCCACAGCAGCGCCGGGAATCTTTCTCAACCTGTCATATTCCCTGGCTCTTGTAAAATAATCCCTGAAAACCTGTTCCACACCCATTCGTGACTGAGGGTAACGGGTTACCTGCCTGTCGCCCCAGTTGCTTTGCTTAACATTCTCACCCAGGGCAAACTTGATAAAACCGGGCCATCCGGAAAACTTCATCTTTTCAGGCGACTGACCCCACCTGAGTTTAATAAGTTGCGTCTGCCCTCCTATAGGATTTGCACTGCCGTGAAGAATGTGAGATACGGTAACGCCGCCTGCCAGTTGCCTGTATATATTTATATCTTCTGCATCAATTACATCACCGATCCGGACTTCCGCCGAAGATGCCTGTGTGGCTTCATTAACAGCGCCTGAAACCGCAATGTGGGAATGCTCGTCAATAATCCCGGATGTCAGGTGTTTACCTGTGGCATCAATTATTTCACAGCCTTCCGGTGCAGCGAGGATATTTCCCACCGCCTTTATTTTTCCGTTTTCAACAAGTACTGATGCATCTTTTAAAATTCCTTCCGCTTCGTTCGTCCAAACTGTGGCATGTTCAAATAAAACAGTATGTGCTTCGGGCAGTTTTTTCCAGCCATAGGCCATATCGGGGTACCAGACCATACCAGCAGCCTTACGCGGTGAAATGCTGTCCTTCGGCTGGGAACCGGCAGCAGATGAATCTTTTGAAAGACTCCAGGGTGTCCAACTACCGTCTGGCAGCAGGGCATCTCCTGAAGATTCTGTTCCGGTAAGCCTTACAAGGCCCAAAGGCTCCCGGTGTTTCAGGGTGAAGGAAAGGGTGCGGATACCCGCTTCACGTGCCGAAGATATTTTTACGGGCAGCGTATCATCGTAAATAATAAAATCGGGTGACGTGGCTATTCCGGTAACCTTCATCCTGACAGGAGGATACTTCCCCATTCTGAGGGAGTAGTTCCCGCGGATATCTTTGGCTTCAAAATCATGAACAGGATAGCGGACGCCTTTTATCCAGTTATCATACAGGATCATATCTTTATTAAACAAAGGAAGAGAGGTTATTAAAAAATTTGCAATCATGCCCTTTTTAATTCCTCCCAGTTTATCACCGGCACGCAACAGATTCGCCGGAACCGCAGTAAGCGATTTAAGCGCCTGTGATTCTGACAGTCCGTTTTCAATAGCCAGCCGGATGTTCTTCCAGAAATCTTTCTTGTTCTTCAGGTCCGAGGGAGTAATGGCAAAGTTCAGCCCTTCCCTTTCCAATACACCGGGGTTGGTGGGTGCAAGCTCCCATCTTTTCATGTCCTGAAGCGAAATATTCAATGCATCATAGGGATCTGATATATCATAGGTCTCAGGAAAATTCAAAGGAAGTATGTAGGATGCAATGATCCGGCTGAAGTCTTTGATTCTTTCATACTCATGGCCTGAACTTTTAATTATGAATTGTGCGCCGAATTCCTCTCCAATTTTATCCGCCCGGAATTCATTCTGCTGATCTCCTGCATCAAAGATCTGCGGCAGTTCC
>JADZBN010000013.1 GCA_020852075.1 Bacteroidia bacterium | reverse complement strand
CCTGTTGCATCATGAAGATGATGGTATGATGGGGAGTTTCGTGGTTATTGATACAACCACAACCGGAATTTCTGAAATAAATCCGAAAAATCAATTTGCCGTTTATCCTAATCCTGTAACTGACGAACTTTATATACGTTCCATTACCAATAGCCGGTTTTATATATGTGTGTACGATATAGCCGGGAAAATAATTTATTCCGATTCGGGAGTTTCCACCTCTGCACTTCAAACCGCACAGTGGGAAAGCGGATTGTATTTTTTACACATCCGGCAGGACGGGGCTTCGCTTGTCAGAAAAATTATCAAGGAATAAAATAATATACTCTATCGTAAAATTCATCCGCTTTGTTGCTTTACCTGCACCGGGTAAATAATCCCAGATTTATTTTTTACCAGGAATGAAGAAGCGGGTGATCTTTTGACCGTGTACAACCAGTTTTAATCCCTTTCTTCTCAATGAAATCTCAGGATTATGGCTTTGGTGTTCTTCAATATTCAGTTTGTAACCGGATAAAATATTCTGATATGACAAAATACCTACTATCTGCTTCGCATCATCAGAAATAACGGGTAATACATCTACATTTTCTGTTGCCATGACTTCAATGGCGGATTTCAATGAATTATTTTTTTCTATTGAAGCCGGCTTTTGTTTGATCAGGTTTTCAACCCTGGTGCCGGGGATATTTGCCCTGCTGTACAACCGTGAGGAACTGACTATCCCCATATACTCACCGTTATTATTGGCGACAACAAAATAATTTCGTTTATTTTCGGGCTCATTTTCCAGCCATTCAATTACTTCCTCTACATTGTTGTCACTGCTGAGGATCGTTCCTCCTTCATCCATTACCTGCTCCACGGAAATCTTTTCGAGCATATCGGGATGATAGGAATCCGGCGCTTTCACTCCCCGTCGTGCAATTTTTTCTGTCATGATGGTATTTTCCATAGCAAAAAAAGAAACCAGATACGACGCAGTACAGGTCGCCAGTAAGGGCAGAAAAGCATGGTACTGTCCAGTCGTTTCCAGGGCAAAAATAATGGAGGTAATAAAGGCACGGGAAGCACCGGTAAATGTCGCGGCCATTCCCACCATGGCTGCAAGCGGAACGGAGATTCCCGAACCGGGAAATATATCTAAAATCACACTGCCTAACACCAGACCTGCCGCACCGCCAATGGTAAGCAGCGGAGCGAGGGTCCCTCCTGAAGTTCCGCTCCCCAGGGAAATCGCCCATGACACAAATTTCAATGCACCGAGTGAAACCACCACCTGAAAGGGAAGGTTGCCCGACAGTACATCTGTGATATTATTATAACCTACGCCAAGGGTTCTTGGCTCCAGGAAACCTACAATACCGACGGCGATACCTCCTATCATGGGCCACCACATCCAATGAATGGGAAGTTTCTCGAATGTGTCTTCGACCAGGTACACAAGTTTTGTAATACCAACAGAAAGAAGTCCGATTATGACACCCATACCGCTATAAATCAAAAGGGCAACATTGCCGGAACCGGTAATGGTAATGCCGGACATTTCAAATACGGGTGCTTCACCGAAAAAAAACCTGTGTCCGGCTGCTCCGGTAATACAGGCAAGTGTCACCGGGATGATGGAGCGGGGAGAAAATTCGAAGAGCAACAATTCAATCGCCAGGAATATCGCAGCCACAGGGCTGTTAAAAATGGCGGACATTCCCGCCGTGGCGCCGGCTGCCAGCAAAATCTTCCTTTCATGGTGAGAGATCTTCAGGATTTGTCCGAAGGTGGAACCTAAGGCGCCTCCGGTTGCTATGATGGGGCCTTCTGCTCCAAAAGGCCCTCCGGTACCGATGGATATTGCCGATGAAACCGGCTTGAGATAGGTGACGGTGGGTTTGATTTTACTCTGATTTGTAAGAATCTGCTCCATTGCTTCAGGAATTCCATGTCCGCGAATGGCTTTTGATCCAAAGAAAGCCATTAACCCTACGGCAATACCTCCGATTGCCGGTATGAGGATTACATACAGTCCCAGGGAATTTGAAGCAGGACTTACATCGGCTATTGACAGCTTACCAAAAAAGGAAAGGTTGGTGATAAAATGAATGAGAATCAGTAGGAATTTTGCAATCAGGTTCACGGCTATTGCCAGAATTACCGCCATCAGGGATATGAAGAGTAGCCGACTTTTGGTACCAGAATCCCTTTGCCTGATATGTTCTACATCTAAGGTTGATTTTAAAGAAACAGATATAGGAATATTGTTGCTGACGGGTTTATTCATTATTGTTTCATGAAGTTTGAATGAAGGCCGGTATTCTTTGGGGTTGATACGGCAGAAAAACAATTCGCCTCTTCTTCGCTGCACAAATGTAAGTAAATCCAAAACACTCAAACCTCACCGAGTGTATCAATTCATACTCTTATCACCTTGAAATTTCAAGCAAGGAACCCTTAGCCTTGTTATCTCCGGTCATTTACCCGAGTACTGCTCAAAAAGTATTTCCTGAGGTATTAAGACAACCGTTAGAACGTATCTTCTTCAAATTGATTCAAATTTCCGCTCGCAGGATTTCGGTGTACGTTTGGTATTGAATATACTATTCCGGCTTTCTCCTTCTGTGGGTGACTGCTTTGCTTTTTCAATCATCCGTTTTTTTCATGAAAATTCAAACCCGCAGGAGAAATTGGCCTGAACTGAAATATCATTCAGGCAATAAGAGTTTGCAGCGTATTGTGTTTTTTCAACTGTATCCAAAAAATTATGTTGTTTGTATCTGAAATGTTCAATATTCTCAGGAAATCCTATGTATTCAGTTTCTTGAGGTATTCGTCAATATAATATTTCCTGTTTTTTGATTTATATTGTTCAATGTACCGTGGATGATCCAGGGTTACTATGGAATCAAAATACTTTCCCTTGTCATTGATTTGTTTCACAAATTTTTCATTCTTTTTTCCGAGGACATAACAGGTTCTTGTATCCACTCCGAAAGAAATCTGTTTTTTCAGATTGGCAATGATGAAATCATACATGGCCGAAAACAATTCCGGATAATCATAGTAGTTGCAATTTACCCAATTCCCCCTGCTGTTTTTTTCCACAAACCCCAGCGGGCAGATGGAATTGATATAAAACTGTCCATAAAACTTTCGTGCACCGCCGAATTTTTCTATGACTTTATAAATGAATACAGAAGAAGGCTCGTGAGTGCTTACTGATTCGACCGGAATTCCGCAGACTACAGTCAGACGTTTTGTATCTGTAAACGGAATACCGGTGGCACCGGCCCCCAGCCTTCCGGGGTTTATTCCGATAATAAATTTTCTTCGGCGGTGATCATGATAAAATTTATTATAAAATTTTTCTGATATCGTCAGTACTTCTTTGTTTTCCTGAAAGGGATTCATAATTCGAATTCCGCCGGGTAATTTTCGTGAAAAAGAAATCTTCCTGTTAAACAGAATGACTTTCTCGGCAAATGTTTTCATTTTGGAATTTTTGGTGTAATTTCACTGACGTCAGGTAGTATTATGCAAAAATACATGATACAGCAAACGCTTTTCGGTTTTTTCCAGGATCACGCATCCCGGAAATAAATTTTTACTATTTAATGTCTCTTACCCATGATAAATCCTTCATTTTCCGGGGAACCATCAATCAATAAGTAATGGTCAATCCCGCACCATATCCCATATCGCTGTCGTAATGTGATGAAGCAGATATATATTTTGAAATAATGTACCGCCCTCCAATGGTATATTCATAATCTGTATTCCATTTTCCAAAAAGCCGGAGGCGATTGGTCACCGGCACATCGGTCCGGCTAAACTGAGCCCGGACTTTCCCCGTGTGATCCAGGGAAAGATCAGCGACAATAAACCAGGGAAGGGTATATTCCAGCCCCAGATGAGCTACTGAACGTTTATTTTTTGAATTGGCCTGGCCAAACAAATCCTCTCCGGACGGATGACCTTCCCTGTACCTCCAATCCCAGCCGGCATACAAAAACAGGAACTGGTTCCGGCCAAGAAAACGGCCAAAGTGGCTTTCAGATTCATAACCTGCTTTATCACGTAAGCCCAGGTGCCATTCGGTGCTGAATCGCCATCTTGTATTCATCAACGTAACGTGGCCGTCACTTCCGTTGGATTCAAGCCCCAGTTCAGCTCCGGCGTAAAACCTGCGATCATCTGCATATACCTTACGCAGGGCCTTGCGGGCATCGGGTAGTTGTGGATTGGGTGGTGAATTCTCATAAGAAAATATTCGTCCCATACCCGACATCATGTGATACAGGATATGGCAATGAAAATACCAGTCACCATAGCCTTCTGATGCATGAAATTCAATAGTATCTGTTTCCATCGGCATAATATCCAGCACATTTTTCAAAGGCGAATAGGATCCGTATTGATTCAGTACTCTGAAAAAATGACCATGCAAATGCATCGGATGACGCATCATGGAATGATTCGCGATAATAATCCGGATATTGTCTCCTGCCCGGATTTTGATTTTATCACTTTCAGAAACGGTTTTATTATTCAGTGTCCAGACATACCGGTTCATATTACCCGTCAATTTAAAATGCAGTTCGCGGTATGGCCCCTCAGGGAGTGTGGTTACATCAGGCGACCGCAGCATATTATAGTTGAGGGTAATGACACTGTCAAGGGGCTCACGGTACATTGCCTCATTCATATCCATTTCCCCAAGACTCATATTCATATCAGACGCTTTCATGTTTCCTCCGGAAGTCATCATACCATTCATCATTTTCATGCCTTCAAAATAATCAAGCGCCGGCATGGGTTGACTGGCTACCCGTTCTCCCTTGCCCAGCCAGAGGGAAACTTCACCGGTACGGTCTTCAGAGGTGGCGGAAAATCCGAATGATTTGCCTGACTCAGGAATGACAACGTCCACATCATAGGTTTCTGAAACTCCTATAATCATCCTGTCAACCAACACAGGTTTTACCGGCATCCCGTCCGCAGCAACAACCATGATTTTCCCACCTGAATACCTGAGCCAGAAATAGGTGCTGCTGCTCCCGTTTATAATTTTCAGTCTTACGGTATCTCCCTTCTGATATTGCGGCCGGTCCAGTGACTTCTTCCCGTTTATCAAAAATGTATCATAATAAACATCACTCACATCCATGGCGTGCATGCGCTTCCATTCATTTTCCAGCCTGGTGGAAAATTGTCCCTTCCTAACCGCCTCTCCGTAACTTTGCACAGCACCTTTTCTCACCATATACCAGTCCGTTGCGTAATGTAATGAGCGTTCTATTTGCCCTGGGTTTTCGTCAGACCAGTCACTCAACAACATAACATCTTCCTTCACGGGTTGCTCATTTCGTTTATGAATTATCACGGCACCATACATACCGCTCTGTTCCTGCAACATAGTATGAGAATGGTACCAGTAAGTTCCGCTCTGCCTGATCACAAAATGATATGTATACGAACTGTGTGGTCTGATGGGGGCAGTGGTGAGATAAGGAACTCCATCCTGTTCATTGGGTACCATCAGGCCATGCCAGTGAATGGAAGTTTCATGGTGCATGGTATTATGAATGGTAATTTCTGCAGTATCTCCCTCGATAAAATCCAGCGTTGGCATAGGAATTTGGCCGTTCACTGCTATAGCCATTCTCATTTTTCCGGTATAATTCACCAAAGTGTCCGATACGAACAGATCATAGTGAACCCTGTGCTGGCCGGATGCGCCGGAGATTGCAGACATCAGCAACAGAGTTACCGAAATTGTTTTCATTTTATTTGATCATGTCCTTCACACTTCCGCATTTGAGCATTTTATCACCATAATAGGGATTTTTGATTTCTTTTTCTTTGCTCAGCCAATATGATTTCTTCATCGGACAGTACTGATAGTAAATGGGGTTATCTTGTACGTTAAATTCTTTCAGCACAGCAAATAATGCAACGGATAATGCATTCAGGTGCTCACGCTGTTCAGAAATATCCGCCGTCCGGCTTATGGCTTCACCTGCCGTTTTCATTTCAGGAAAATGCTTCTTCCAAACTTTCCGCTCTGCCGTACTCATGGAATTTACAGGAACCGCCTGCATAATATTCAGAAACTTTCCGGCATATTCCTTTGCAGCCGCACCATCTTCAGCCACCATCGCATTTTTAACTGCGTAGTAGTCGTTTGTTAAGTCTTTCAATTCTGCTTTTTGGGCTGATACGGTAACGGTCACCAACAGGGAGGCCATAGCTGACATTAATTTCAGTTGCTTCATCTTTTTGAATTTATTGGTTTATTTTCTCAATTCTAAATCCTGCTTCTTCGATTTTTTTGATCACATCGGTTGCTGAAACATCCTCTGAAATTACCGAAAGTATTTTATCTTTTCCGGTGGTATCCACCTTCCATTCTGAAATTCCATCAACCTGTTCAAGGAACGGCGCTACCCGGGCGACACATCCGCCACAGCGGATGTTTGTTTTAAATTCCTGAATGTATTTTTTGTTATTTGTGTTCATTTGTTCTGTTGATTTATGTTGCAAATTTACCCCAATCAGTCCTATAGAGGATTACACAATTATGGAAAGGTTTTGCATTATTTTCATAGGACTATTTTGTCCACTTAAGCCGTAAACTGTTGCTTACCACACTCACACTGCTCAAAGCCATTGCGGCACCGGCAATCATGGGATTGAGTAAAAAACCATTTACCGGATACAATATTCCTGCTGCAACCGGAATGCCTATCAGGTTATAAATAAAGGCCCAAAAGAGGTTTTGTTTAATGGTTTTAACAGTCGCTCCGGACAGGCGGATGGCTTCGGGAATTTTCATCAGATCCGACGAGATAATGGTCATTTTTGCAACGTCCATGGCAATATCGCTTCCTTTCCCCATGGCAATGCTAACCTCCGCCCTGGCCAAGGCCGTACTGTCATTAATACCATCACCAGCCATCGCCACGATCTTGCCCTGTTTCTGTAACAAACTAACAAAATCTGCCTTCCCTTCCGGCAATACTTCAGGCGTATAATGTTCAATGCCTGTCTCCTTCGCAATGATCTTCGCAGTGGATTCGCTGTCACCGGTTAGCATATACACTTCAATACCCGAACTTTGTAAAACAGATATGGCTTCCTTTGATGATAATTTGACAGGGTCAGTGATTGCAAGAACAGCCAGCAATTTACCTGCACCGGCGAACCATATTTGTGTTTTGGCCTCGCTGCTCCAGGAATCACCGGTTGCTGAAAGAACAGGATCCGGTTGAATTGAGTTTTCCAGAATAAACCTTTTGCTGCCTGCAAGATATATTTCATCATTTAGGGTAGCTTTAACGCCTTTACCAGTTATGCTTTCAAAATCCGATACAGCAATATGTTCCTGATCCTTCAAGTGATCTACAATGGCTTCAGCAAGCGGATGCTCAGACAGTTTTTCAATATTATACAGGATCTTCTTAAGATCCGGGTTTGCATTTATCCAGATTTCATTGGTAACAACCGGTTTACCTTCTGTAATGGTTCCTGTTTTATCAAGAATTATTGCGTTGACATTTTTTGCAAGTTCAAGGCTTTCTGCGTCTTTAATCAGAATTCCTTTTTCAGCTCCTTTCCCCACTCCAACCATGATGGCGGTAGGGGTAGCCAAACCGAGTGCGCAGGGGCAGGCGATAACCAGAACCGTGATAAAGGCAAGCAAACCCTGTGAAAATCCATTCTCTCCGTCCAACAGGTACCATGCCAGCCCTGCAATTACTGCTATTACAATCACCACAGGAACAAATATTCCGGATACCCTGTCCACCAGTTTTTGAACCGGAGCTTTGCTACTCTGAGCATCCCTGACCATTTTAATAATTCGTGCCAGCCTGGTTTCACTCCCAATTTTATCCGCCCGGAACTGGAAACTTCCCTTCATGTTTATGGTGCCCGCAAAAACTTTCTCTTGTTCCTTTTTTAATACAGGAACTGGCTCCCCGCTCAACATGCTTTCGTCCACATAAGAATTTCCTTGCACCACGGTTCCGTCAACTGCAATCCGTTCTCCCGGTTTTACCTGAATAATATTCCCCGTCAACACCCTGTCAACAGGAACCTGCAATTGTCCGCCTTCCTTATCTACCAGGGTTACCACATCGGGTTGCAGGTTCATTAATTTTTTAATTGCGGAAGACGTATTTCCTTTTGCCTTTTCTTCCAATAATTTGCCGAGAAGAATGAATGAGATGATGACAACGGCTGCCTCAAAATAGACGTGCGTTTCCAGGCCACGATCCAGCCAGAACCCCGGAAACAGGGTGTTGAAAACGCTGAACAGGTAGGCCACACCCGTACTCAATGCAACCAGTGTATCCATATTTGCCGAACGATGGCGTGCCTGCTTCCATGAATTGATAAAAAAACTCCTGCCAGGCCAAACCATTACCGGAGTACTGATGATCCACATCCATACATTGGAATATTTCCAGTCGCTGAAAAACATTCCAATAATAACCACAGGAACTGATAAAACAAGCGACCAATAAGTCTTCTTCTTCAGTCTGTTAAAATTATTTTTTTGAATCGTCTCTGCAGACAGACCTGCCTCCGGGCCCGGTCCGGTAAGGATATCATATCCTATACTCCTCACTGCATGCTGTAATGCCTCCTCGTTTGTCACCCCCGGAATAAATTCGATGACAACACTGGCAGAAGCAAAATTCACCCTTGCATCCACAACGCCCCATTGGGCCTTTAAGATGCTTTCCACACTTACGGCACAGGAAGCGCAGGTCATCTCCAGCACCGGATAGGTTTTTTTAACCGTACTCACATCATAACCCAGGTCTCTGATGGTAGTTACGGTTTCCGCAACGGTTTGCGGATCACCGGCCCGGATTATTGCCTGTTTGTTATTGAGTTCTACCCTGGACGAAGTAACGCCCCTGATCTTTGCAATGCCTTTGCCTACAATCAGTGCACAATGTTCGCTATCAACATTTTCAAGGGGAATAATGATATCATTTCCTGAGGTTTCCATACCTTTTTGCTGAACTTAAGACAAAGGTCGGAATGAAATATGAACAAACTCTTACAGGATTTTGGAAAAGAATTACATTATTCAGAGTTCATCCAGGGGTTTTCGCTTCACATCCCGTATTTTCTTGAAATGTCCCGGCGTAAGTCCGGTGATTTTTTTAAACTGGTTACTCAGATGGGCTACACTCGAATAATTCAGTTCAAAAGCAATTTCACTCAGGGTAAGTTCGTCGTACACAAGCAACTCCTTCACCCGTTCTATTTTCTGTGAAATAAAGTATTTTTCAATAGTTATTCCTTCCACTTCGGAAAATAAACCCGACAGATATGAGTAATCCCGGTTCAGCTTATCCGTTACATAATCCGACAGGTTGATTTTTAAATCCCCGGACTGTTGATGGACTAATTTGATAATCGCGGTTTTTATCTGATCAATCAGACGGCTTTTTTTGTCATTAATAATCTCAAATCCTAAAGCCTGAAGCCGAATTCTGATTTTTTGTTTATCAGCATCTGTTAGAGGCTGTTCGAGTTCTGCTTCTCCCAGTGAAATATGAACCGGATGAAAGCCCAAATTCTTTAACTCATTTTCAACCGCCAATATACAGCGGTTACAAACCATATTTTTAATATACAATTTCATCTGTTAAAAATTTTCATCCCGCTTTCCGTTTCAGCAAATGAATTAATACCTGTATTTGAAAATCCTGTAACACGTCTCAGGGCATCTCCTTTTATGATTATATACAGCCCGGACCCGGAAAATATAATCCACAGGTCATGAATTCCCGGGTTCAGTCCTTCCATGACATGTAACGGCAGCGATATGCTATGTTTTCTTATTCATTAATTTCATGGAAACCACTGCAAGAACAAGGGTAATGACTGTCCGGAATGTCATCGCATACACCGTCTTCAGTTCATAGATTCCACCTGTCCGGATATGTATGTACAAACCGGCGAATGTCAGCAACAGGATACCGGTGGCTATAAACAGGAGATGAACCGCCCATATCTTTTTTCTGAACAAACCATTTGCCGCGATGAGATACAAAAAGCCACAGATTACATTCGCCCATACCACAAAAGGAACATAATTACCTTCCTTTTCCCTTATACCAAAAAGATCCAATAGTACTGAGGAGCCCATGAAAACAGTGAGCATTCCAAAGACAACCAGAACAATACCGGCTATTATAATTATTCTGAGTTTCATGGTTGGAAAATATTACTGAAAATATTCTGCATACGTTTTATAGGAAGCCTGTAATTGCATCACCAGGCTCTTTGCCTTCACGGGATCGG
>JADZBN010000012.1 GCA_020852075.1 Bacteroidia bacterium | reverse complement strand
ATAAATGGAATTGAATAACAACCCGGATACACCGGTAAGGGCCGCAGAATATCCTGATACGTCAAAAGTTTCTGAATACAGGGTTGGGGCAGCATTGCTGCCGGCATTAACCAGCCTTGTTACAGCAAATGAGTTGCCGTTTTTTTTAACATCCGGAATTGTATAGGTGAAATACACCCTGGTGCCTAAGGTATTTTTAAAATCCAGCCGGATGCTTCCACTTTCAATTTCAATCCACTTCAACTGCACGTCACCCAGTCCCAGTGTTATTCTATTGTTCTGGGTAGGAAACGTCTGTCCGGGTCCCACTGTTATGGGAAAAAGGTTCCATACATAGCTGCTCGGAATGGTTGTATCGGGAAGAGAATAGATGGAATCCGCGCTGATTGCTTCCAGATCTTTTTCAAAAATCAGTCTGACACTGCTGTCAGGCAGTACCTGGAGGAGTGAATCAGCGAGAAGATGATCTGTTCCCAATGTCGCTCTGAACAGCGGGCCTTTCACCTCAATATCCCATTGAGGCCTGTCATTTTCCTTTTTACAGGTTATGAGTGCGATACAGAGGGCCGGTAATAACAGGACTTTTTTCATCTGCACAGTCTCAAGGGGTTGGGTACGCAAATAAAGAATTTGCCCGCAAGCCGCGAAACTTCAGGAGGTAAATTTTTGATCTTAGTATGAACAATTGTTCAGTAATGATACTTTTCTTTCCACAGGCGCTTCAGAAAGTCACGAATTTCCTTTTCACGTACATTATCACCGGGATCATACAGCCTGCTGCCGGAAATTTCTGCCGGAAGGAACTCCTGACCTGCAAATGCATCCCGGTAACTATGGTCGTAGCGGTAATCTTTTCCATACCCCAATTCATTCATCAGCCGGGTAGGAGCATTGCGTAATGACAATGGAACGGCAAGGTCACCCGTCTTTTCAACCAGCGCCATGGCGTTCTCAATACCCATATAGCTCGCATTGCTTTTCGGCGAAGATGCCAGGTACACGGCAGCCTGGGCGAGGATGATTCTTCCTTCCGGCATTCCGATACTGGCACATGCATCGAAACAGGAGTTCGCAATTACCAGCGCTGTCGGATTGGCATTTCCGATATCTTCGGATGCGAGTATTACCATGCGCCTGGCTATAAACAAGGGATCCTCTCCACCACGGATCATCCGGGCAAGCCAGTACAGCGCACCATTCGGATCGCTGCCACGCAGGGATTTGATAAATGCACTGATAATGTCATAATGCTGTTCGCCATTTTTATCGTAAAGGGACGCTTTTTCCTGCGCCATTTCAGTTACCAGTTGGTTATTGATAATCACCGGAGCCGTTTCAGGGAAACTCAGGACAGCCATTTCAAGAAGATTCAGCAGTCTTCTTGCATCTCCGCCGGATAGCCTTAACAATGCTTCAGTTTCATCAAGTTGGATTTCCCGTTGGCTCAGGTATTCATCCGTGCTGATTGCCTGGCTGACGATCTGCAACAGATCCTCACGTGATAGTTCTTTCAACACATAAACCTGACACCTTGAAAGCAGGGGAGAGATAACCTCAAACGACGGGTTTTCCGTTGTGGCACCGATCAGCGTAATTGTTCCCTTTTCCACAGCACCAAGAAGCGAATCCTGCTGACTTTTGCTGAACCGGTGGATTTCATCAATAAACAGAATTGGACTACCCGGAGTCTCTTTTAATTCGCCTTCATATTTCCGCGCTCTTTCAATTACCTCACGGACTTCTTTAACTCCCGAATGAATGGCGCTAAGGTTGTAAAAAGGTCTTCCTGACTGCCGGGCAATGATTCCGGCGAGCGTAGTTTTGCCCACTCCCGGAGGGCCCCAGAAAATCATGGAAGGAAATCCATTGGAAAGTACCGATTTGCGTAACGCAGCGCCGGGACCTGCCAGGTGTTCCTGTCCGATGTAATGATCAAGGTCCAACGGTCGCATTCGCTCCGCCAAAGGTCTCATGGGCCAAAGATAGGGAATCCGCTTTCACTCCGGTGGAGGAAGAGTCTTCACCAGCCGGATCATTTTTTATCCGACAGGTCTCCGCCCGGACAGAAACTCTTTTTAAAAAAACGTTAACAATAATTAAGAAATGCCAAACCCGGCCTACAGTCAGACCTAATAAACGTTGCGTACTTTTGCATTTATGAAAATTTGGCTGTATTGCCTGTTGGCGTTTAGTTTTCTGATTTACAGTTCTACTCTTCTTTCGGCTCAAGGCACTGAAAGGCAATGGACCCGCGAAAACGATTCACTTTACAGAAACAGACCCATGACGGGCAGGCTCTTTGGAAAAATTACCGAGGCAGAAAACGGCCAGCCTGTGGAATATGCATCTGTCGCCGTGTACAGGGATTCAACCCTTGTGGGTGGTGGCCTTTCAGACGAAAAGGGAAAATTTGATATCGGCGAATTACCCTTTGGAAAGTTGAGCCTCCGGATCACCTGTATCGGTTTTACCACTCAGACTGCGGGCCCCTTTGTCATCAATCCCGCACATCAGGAAGTTGATGCAGGTATTGTAAAAATCAACACCTCTGCTGCAAAACTCAAAGAAGTGGACATTACTGCCGACCGGCCTGACTTTATCAACTCGATAGACCGGAAGGTGTACAATGTCGAAAAGGATATTGTAAATACGGGAGGAACCGTTACGGAAGTGCTGCAAAATATCCCTTCCGTAACCGTTGATATTGATGGTAACGTAAGCCTGAGAGGGTCGGAAAACGTCACCATTCTCATTGACGGCAAACCATCGGGGATATTGGGGGGCGACAAAAAGGCTGTCCTGGACCAACTCCCCGCCAGTGCCATTGAACAGGTGGAAGTAATGACAAATCCATCTGCAAAATATGACGCCGAAGGGATGTCCGGTATTATTAATATTAAAACCAGAAAGGATAAACTTCGTGGTTCGAACGGCAGTGTCAGTGCCGGAATTGGCACGAATGATAAATACAACATCAATGTAGCAGGAAATAACAGGGGACCAAAGAATAATCTCTATTTTAATTATACCTACAGAAATGAAAAAAGAGGTATGACAGGCGAAAGTACCCAGTACAATTACTTTCCGGGTCAGGAGCCATACTCGTACAACTATACAACCCAGGGAACATCCCATTCTTCTTTTAATACCGGAAAACTGGGCGCTGATTTTTACCTTGATCATTACAACACCCTTAGTATTAACGGAGGTATCAGTGCGAGGAATGATTCCCGGCCCGATCAGACAGATTATTTATTTTATGATAACGACAACCGGTTGTATGATACCTATTTCAGGAATGAAACTGATGATGCAAAGAATAACGGGATAGATGCCGGTCTGGATTACAAACGAACCTGGAAAAACAGTGCGAGGGAGTTGAGTACTTCGGCAGGATACAGTTCAAACCACAGGACGGATCATTCGGGCTACAGCAGCAGTTTGTACGACAATCCCTTCACTCCTTATCAGGTGAGCAACAACGACAACAGGTATCAGTCATTGCTTGCACAGGCAGACCTTCTCCAGCCTGCCGGAAAAAATTCGAAAATTGAAACCGGCCTGAAAACCACAACACGGTATATTGACAATACGCAGGATGTGCTGGACTTCAATTTTCAGGACGGAAATTATACCGGAAATAATATGCTGAGTGATCATTTTAAATACAGCGAACAGGTGGTGGCCGGCTATGCCATGTTCACTTCCGGCTGGAAAAAATTTGATTACAATGCCGGAATCAGGGTGGAACAGACTTTAACGGACGGAACATCCTATTCGCAGAAAAAAAGTTTTTCACACAACTACCTCTCTTTTTTTCCAAGCGCTTACCTGCGGTATAATTTCACAAAATCCCGTCAGCTTGAACTGAACTACACCCGCAGAATTGACCGGCCTGACACGCGTTCCCTGAATCCATACACGGATTATTCCGATTCCCTGAATTTGCGCACCGGGAACCCTTATATCAATCCGGAATACATTCACAGCCTGGAACTGAGTTATGCCATGGATATTGGCAACCTCTCCCTGACCAATACCGTGTATTACCGCCATACGGATGACCTCATTTCAAGAATCCGGATGGCAGACACCGCCACGGGTGTGACCACCTTTATGCCGATCAATTTCAGCTCGTCGGACAACACGGGCTTTGAAGCGATACTGAGGTATCAGTTGGAAAAATCAGGAAGCATCATGCTGAGCTTTAATATCTACCAAAACAAAATCAACGGCAATAATGTTCAACCCGACCTGCAAAGCAATAACACACAATGGAACACACGGCTGAATGCAAATCTGAGGCTGGCCAGAAATACCGCAGTCCAGGTTTCGGGGTACTATCATTCACCCAATAAAACCCCTACAGGCCAGTTTCAGGGCTGGACGGGTATGGATGCCGGCATCAGGCAGGATATCTGGAAATCGAAAGGATCCATAGGGTTTAACGTAACGGATATCTTCAACACCCGTAAATTCAGGTTCACCAGTTTTTCGGATTATTTTAATTCGTCCGGAACCAGGAGGCGTGAGTCACGTGTCGCTATGTTAACGTTGAGTTACAGGTTTGGTAACCAGGACAGCAACCTTTTTGGCAGAAAAAAAAGCCGGCAGAACAGCAACCAGCAGGATAACAGCAATCAGCAGCCAGACATGATGGACTTTTGACCCTTGGTCAGGCAATATAATCCGTATCCTTTATTAACAGTTCCCTGTAACGGGAAAACAGCTTTGACTTGGAAACAAAGCCAACATATTTTTCTTTTTCGGTAACAGGGAGGTTCCAGGCATTCAGGGCGTCAAATTTTTTCATGACCTCCACCATGTTTTCATCAATTTCGACGGTTGCCGGCGGCTTTTCCATCAGGTCACCCAGGACTACATTGTCATACAATTCTTCACTGAACATAAACTGGCGGATATCATCGAGTAAAATTATACCGACCAGCCTGTCTTCCTCGTCCGTTACGGGAAATACGTTCCGCTTGGACGTTCTTACCGCATGAATGAGATCACGCAGGGTTTGTCCCGGGTGAACAGGTACGAAATCTTTTTCGACATACCTGCGGATGTTCATTCTTTCCAGTACGATCCGGTCTTTATTCATGCTTTTCAGGTCGCCTTTTAATGCCAATTTCCTGGTGTACACAGAATAGGGTTCAAAGTATTTTGTAATCAGAAAAGAAATCGCAGACACCATCATAAGGGGGACAAAAAGCGCATAGCCACCCGTTATTTCCGCAATGAGAAATATCGCCGTGAGGGGCGAATGAATGATCCCACTTAAGGCTCCGGCCATACCCAGCACGATGAAGTTTACCTCATTCAGTTGCGCAAATCCAAGCAGGTTAATGGTTCTGGAAAAGGCAAATCCCAGCATAGCGCCGGTAAACAGGGATGAACCGAACATACCCCCGTTACCTCCGGCACCGACAGTGAAGGACGTGGCGATCACTTTCAATAGCACCAGAGAAACAGCCACCACGACAAGGGTCCAGGTTGTCGGGTTGTTAAACAATATGGTGTTATGGAGAATTACCTTGATATCATTATGCAGCATTGCCTGTACATCATCGTATCCTTCACCGTAAAGGGCGGGGAAAAGAAAGATGGAAATACCGAGCATCAGGCCGCCAATAACCGCCCGCAGGTAGGGTTGACGGAGTCTGGTAAAAACCCCATCCATGATAAAGTACATCTTAATGGCATACACGGATACAAATGCCACCAGGATAGCCAGCAGGACATAGTATCCAATGTGTCCTGAATTCCAGGTGTCGGTAATCAGTACAAAGGGTTGGCCTGAATAGGTAAGTTTGGATATCAGGGCCGCCACCGACGAGGAAATAATGAGCGGAACGATCACCAGCACCGGAACATCCATCAGGATGATTTCAAAGGCAAAAATCAACCCGGCAATGGGGGCGTTAAAGATGGCTGAGATTCCCGCTGCAGCACCACAGGCCAGCAGCAGGGTTCTCTCCTTGTAGCCAAACCGCAGAATACGTGCAAGGTTACTGCCGATTGCTGAGCCGGTACCTGATATCGGCGATTCCATTCCTGCGGAACCGCCAAAGCCGACGGTGAAAATACTGCTGATAATCTGGGAGTATAGTTTATGAGGCGATACAAAACTCGCCTTCCTGGATATACTGAATAGGATGTTGTTCACCCCTCTCTCGAGGTTGCCTTTCCGGAAAACCTGGACATAAACCACAGTCAATATGATACCCACAGGCGGAAAAACAAGGTATATATACGGGTTGTTTCCGGTGGTAACGAGATAATCTACCCAGCTTTGCACCAGGTGAACCGATCTTTTTAAAAAGACTGCGCTGAGGGCAGAGAGAATCCCTACGATAATGCTGGCAAGAATCAGCAGGGTCTTTTTCCCGATGTATTTATTTTTCCAAAGGATTCCGATCATACCGGAAGACTGCGATGAACGGATCCAACACCATCCGCAGATGCAACCAAAGATATATGAAAAAACAGAATTACAAACCTGATTTGTGGATTGCAGATTATGGTATAATACTAAAGCAACAGATCCTTCGGAAAAGCTTACACCGGATCAGCAGAGTGAAGGGTGGATTAATGCAATCATCCTTCCGGAATTATGTTTTTATTTCCCGATACAAAAACGCGAAAATATGTTCGCCAGCAACTCCGTCGAAGCTATCTCACCGGTGATCGAGCCCAGGTGGTATAGTGCAATCCGCAGATCCGCAACAATCAGATCTGTGGTTTTATCCGTAAGCAATCCTTCGGCAACTTCCTTCAACGCTTCCGAGGATTTTCGAAGTGCATCTGCATGACGGGCATTACTTATCACCACATCCCCCGGGCTGAGTTTGAATTCCTCAACATGCTGCAACAGCCTGCGGATGAGTACGCCGGTATTCTTTCCCTCTTTTGCGCTGATAAATAACAAACCGGGTACATTTGAATATTCATTCTTCAGAATTTCCGTATCTGTATTTTCGGTTTTGTTCAGTACCGGAATCACACGGAAATTTCCTTTACTTTTTTCTTCTAACTCAGTAAGCTCTTTGCTGATACTTTCCCCGTTACTATGTTGGGCATCGCAAAGAAAAATTATTACCGGACTCTGATGAATTTTCTCCCAGGTTTTCCGGACACCAATCTTTTCAATAGCATCCTGTGTTTCCCGGATTCCCGCCGTATCAATAAACCGGAATTTGATGCCTTCCAGTATGATTTCTTCTTCGATGGTGTCGCGTGTCGTACCCGGGATTTCACTCACTATTGCCCGATCCTCCATGACAAGACGGTTCAGCAATGTGGACTTACCCACATTGGGTTTGCCCGCTATCACCACAGGTATTCCTGATTTCAGCACGTTTCCCATTTCGAAGGATTTCTCCAGCCCTGAGGTGATCTCCCATATCTTACTTACCAGTTCCGACAACCTGGTCCTGTTGGCAAACTCAACATCTTCCTCGCTGAAGTCAAGTTCCAGTTCCAGCATAGATGCAAAATCCACCAGTTGGTTCCGCAGATCCCGGATTACCTCTGAGTAGGACCCTCGCATTTGCATGATGGCGAGCCGGTGCGAAGCTGCAGAGTCGGAGGCAATCAGATCTGCAACCGCTTCCGCCTGACTGAGATCCATTTTCCCGTTGAGGAAGGCACGTTGTGTAAACTCTCCGGGAGTTGCTGCCCTCGCACCGCTACGCAGCAGGATACTCATTAACTGCCTGCGAATGTACGGAGAGCCATGACAGGAAATTTCAATCACATCTTCACCTGTATAGGAATGCGGCTGCCGGAAGACCGCTACAAGTACCTCATCCAGTACTTCATCCCCTGAAATTATTTTTCCAAAATGGATCGTATGTGATTTGGCTTTTTGAAGAAATCCACTTCCTGCGGTATGCCTGCTTTGTGCAGGCTGGAAAATTCCGTCTGCAATCCGGAGGCTGTCAGGCCCTGAAATGCGTATGAGGGAAACAGCAACCTGCCCCTCGCCGCTGACCGGCGCCACAATGGTATCTTCCCAGTTTATTTGCAGCATGAATGTGAAAGAATGCAAAATTACCCAATAATGAAGGTTTCCCAAGAAAAAAAAGTACCTTCGCGGGCATTCATACAGCCACCTTCGGGTGGATTACCCCTTAACCCAAAGATCGTTTTCAGATGAGCGTATTGGTAAATAAAAACAGCAAAGTCATTGTCCAGGGAATTACCGGCAGTGAAGGTACATTTCATGCTTCCCAGATGATCGAATACGGCACACCGCTTGTGGGTGGCGTAACACCGGGGAAAGGCGGTACCTCACATTTGAATAAACCTGTTTTCAATACGGTTAGTGATGCGGTGAAAGCAACAGGAGCAGATGTCAGTATTCTGTTTGTTCCGCCTGCTTTTGCAGCAGATGCCATTATGGAAGCAGCCGAGGCGGGTATCGGCCTTATTGTTGCCATCACAGAAGGGATCCCCACGAAGGATATGATCATGGTGAAACAATACCTTGAAGGAAGAAATGCGCGTTTGGTAGGCCCGAATTGCCCGGGTGTCATAACCGCCGGAGAATGCAAGGTGGGTATCATGCCGGGTTTTGTATTTTCCCCCGGCAGGATTGGCATCGTGTCCAAATCGGGTACTCTTACCTATGAAGCTGCCGACCAGGTGGTGAAAGCCGGGCTGGGTATTTCAACAGCCATTGGAATCGGAGGTGATCCGATTATCGGCACCACGACACGTGAGGCGGTAGAATTGTTTATGAATGATCCGGAAACTGACGGAATTGTTATGATAGGGGAAATTGGGGGAAACCTTGAAGCAGAAGCAGCCCGATGGATTAAGGAGAACAACCGCAAACCCGTGGTCGGTTTTATCGCCGGCCAGAACGCCACTCCGGGCAGGCGCATGGGACATGCTGGGGCGATTATTGGCGGAAAGGAGGATACCGCTGCAGCAAAAATGAAGATAATGAAAGAGTGTGGTATTTATGTGTGTGAATCTCCGGCAGTAATT
>JADZBN010000011.1 GCA_020852075.1 Bacteroidia bacterium | reverse complement strand
CAGGATTTGCTGCACCGCCTTTAACCTGTAATTTGAAGTATGTTGCTATTTCTTTTGCCATGATCGGATAATTAATATTCCCTGATGTCATTCCCTGCCGTTACCGCGGTGGAAGCCCGCAGGAATTCAACAAGGTTTTCAGGAAATTGATTTATTCAATTCAATATTATTTTTTTGTCACTCTTTTTCCACCTGCATATAGGATAACTCAAGGGGTGTTTTTCGTCCAAATATCTTTACCATCACCTTGAGTTTCTTTTTTTCTTCGTTAATCTCCTCGATAACTCCACTGAAACTATTGAACGGTCCGTCAATGACTTTAACGGTTTCGCCCACAACAAACGGAACACTCATCACTGCCTCGCTGTCAGCCAGTTCATCCATCTTTCCCAGAATCCGGTTTACTTCACTCTGACGCAAAGGGGCAGGTGCTTCACCTTTTGCACCAAGAAAAGAGATTACCCCGGTAATATTTTCAATGATATGCGGCACCTCGCCAATCAGGGCAGCCTCAATGAGGACATATCCGGGAAGAATATTCCTTTCTTTACTTACTTTTTTCCCGTTCCGGATCTGATAGAATTTTTCTGTCGGAATCAGTACCTGTGAAACAAAGTCGTCAAGTTTCAACCTGCTGATTTCAGATTCAATATATTGTTTTACTTTCTTTTCTTTTCCGCTGATGGCGCGTACCACGTACCATTTGCGGACTAGTTCCTTAGGATGTTGGGCTTCTGTCATAATCCCGTCTTAAGCAATCATTTTATAGAACAGTCCCATTACGGCACTCAGTCCGGTATCCATCAGAAATATTATCATTGCGATAATAAGGGTAGCCACCATAACCACAATCACACTGCTCTGGAGTTCTTCCCGGGTGGGCCAGCTTACCTTCTGAACAAGTTCGATGTAGCTTTCTTTGATGTACGCGGTTACTTTATTCATGATTTATTTTTTTATCCGGCGATGGCGGCATCATTTCCGCCGGCTTTCCAGCGCCTCCTGCACGGGTGGAGAGACTCGAACTCCCAGCCAACGGTTTTGGAGACCGCTACTCTACCAATTGAGCTACACCCGTATATCAGTTTTTGGCTGATAACAGACAAGAGGCCAACAGACCATGAAATCCATCGCCTGCTGCCTGCCTGTATGTGAATGCAATTCGATGATTATTTAACTATTTCGATAACCTGGCCGGCTCCGACGGTACGTCCGCCTTCACGGATTGCGAAGCGAAGACCTTTATCCATGGCAACCGGTTGAATGAGATTTACAGTAATAGTAACATTATCGCCGGGCATAACCATTTCACGGCCTTCCGGCAGTGTAATTTCACCGGTAACGTCAGTTGTACGGAGGTAAAACTGGGGACGGTATTTGTTATGAAACGGAGTATGACGACCGCCCTCTTCTTTTTTCAAAACATATATTTCAGCCTTGAAAACAGTATGCGGTGTGATAGAACCGGGTTTTGCAATAACCATACCCCTGCGGATATCGGTTTTTTCAATACCACGGAGAAGCAGACCTACGTTGTCACCGGCTTCACCACGGTCAAGGATTTTACGGAACATTTCAACTCCTGTAACAGTAGATTTCATGGATTTCTCCTGCATTCCGATAATTTCAACCTCTTCACCGGAATTGATAACGCCACGTTCAATACGGCCAGTGGCAACCGTTCCGCGGCCTGTGATGGAGAATACATCCTCAACAGGCATCAGGAATGGTTTGTCAACGTCACGGGGAGGAACAGGAATATAGGTATCCACAGCCTCCATCAACTGAAGAATAGAAGGAACCCATTTCGGATCTTTGTTCAGTCCACCAAGGGCAGAACCACGGATAATGGGTGTATTTGCACCATCAAATTCGTAGAATGACAAAAGTTCACGGACTTCCATTTCAACAAGGTCAAGCAGTTCAGGATCGTCCACCATATCCACTTTGTTGAGGAATACGACGATTTTAGGAACGCCTACCTGACGTGCAAGCAGAATGTGTTCGCGTGTTTGGGGCATTGGACCGTCAGTAGCCGCAACCACAAGGATAGCCCCGTCCATCTGGGCAGCACCCGTAACCATGTTTTTTACATAATCGGCGTGACCGGGACAGTCCACGTGAGCATAGTGCCTGTTCTTGGTTTGGTATTCAACATGAGAGGTGTTTATAGTAATACCACGCTCTTTTTCTTCAGGGGCATTATCTATGGAATCAAATGAACGTAATTCAGCAAGACCCTGGTCAGCCAGTACGGTAGTAATGGCGGCAGTAAGGGTCGTTTTACCGTGGTCTACGTGACCAATAGTTCCAATATTTACGTGTGGTTTGGAACGGTCGAATTTTTCTTTTGCCATTGCAAGGAGTTATTAATTGTTTAGATTTTTGTTAACTTAATGGTTGGTTTGTTGTGTATTTCTGTTTACCAATCACCCTGGAAGCAGGTAAAAGGTTGTAAGATTCATTTTTAATCAGAGCCAATGACCAGGATCGAACTGGTGACCTCATCCTTACCATGGATGTGCTCTACCAACTGAGCTACATTGGCTGATGGTAATCGTACTTATCATGCTGCATTTACACCGTCAGTCCGTGTAGCCAATACAGCGATCGTGGAGCGGAAGACGGGGCTCGAACCCGCCACCCTCAGCTTGGAAGGCTGATGCTCTACCAAATGAGCTACTTCCGCATTCTATATTCAGGTCTGGAGCGGGGTAAACCATTTCCAGGAGCATACTGCTTGGTGGGGAGAGGAGGATTCGAACCTCCGAAGTCGAAAGACAACAGATTTACAGTCTGCCCCATTTGGCCACTCTGGTATCTCCCCTTCCCAAAATCTTGATATTCAAAGAACGCGAGCCGATGGAGGGATTCGAACCCCCGACCCACTGATTACAAATCAGTAGCTCTGGCCAACTGAGCTACATCGGCCTTTTTCTTCAAATTTTAAAGGGTATAAAACCCTCCAAAAAATGGATTGCAAATGTAGAAAACCCGCTTTAAATTACAAATCATCAATTGAAATAATTTTCAACGGGTTTGAAAATGAAAAAGGCTACCCGGTAAGGGAAGCCTTTCTCTTTTCTGAGCTTTTAAGTCATTCCTTTCAGGCAATAACGCGGGCAAGCGGATAGCGCTTTTTCCACATTTTAAAAGCAGCCATGCTGTGGACCACCATCATGGTCTTATGATCCAACTGCACCTTAATCCGGGTAGCAGCATCATGTTCTGGTTGTTTCACAATTTTGGCCTTTTTTTTAGGTCGGCGTACCATTTCATTAGATTAATTAAACGTTAACTGAATTGATGAACAAGAAACGCAATCGAGATGTTCAGCACATGAATTTTCAATAATCGTACCAATTTAATTAAAATCTGGCAATTACCGGGTTCATTTCTGAAAATTGATGTTTTAACAAGCATTTCCGTTCAAAGAAACGATTATATTATTACAATATTCGTTAAGAATGGTTAATTTTTAAAAAAAACATAAACATGGAAATGACTGTCAAAATGGCAACAGTCACCATTGAAAATCAAGGCATTTCTCGAAATTGGCAAGTCCGGTAGTGCCTTACCTGAAAGTTTTAAATCAGAAACCTGTTCAGATTCCACACAGTCAGGACAAATATCCGCCTGATAACCGTGCCAGATCCACCAACCGGTTACTGTATCCGATTTCATTATCGTACCACCCCACCACTTTCACCATTTTGCCCAGCACCGTGGTAAGTTGGGAATCGAAGACGCAGGAAGCCTTATTGCCTATAATATCCCTGGATACCAGGGGGTCTGTTGTATATTCAATAATTCCCTTCAGCGAATCCACCGACGCATTTTGAAACACCTGGTTTATTTTTTCCACAGTCGCTGATTTGTTGACAACTGCAGTGATATCGGTCAGGGATCCATCCGAAACCGGCACTCTTATACCAGCGCCTCCAATCCTGCCTTTCAGATGAGGCATTACGTCCCCCAATGCCTTCGCAGCTCCGGTGGTTGTAGGAATTATGGATTCCGCAGCCGCCCTCGCGCGTCTCAGGTCTTTGTGGGGTGCATCGTGGATATTCTGATCCCCTGTATATGCGTGTACGGTTGTAACAAATGTATCCTCCAGACCCCAGTTTTCATCGAGAAGTTTCAGCATGGGCGCCGCATTGTTGGTGGTGCAGGACGCATTCGAAACAACAAGGTCTTCCGGAGCAAGAATCTGTTCGTTTACACCGATAACAATGGTTTTAACAGGATCATTCCCTTTCGCAGGAGCCGACAGGATTACTTTCCTGGCCCCGGCACGGAGGTGCATATTGCCTCCCTCACGGGTTGTAAACTTACCCGTGCATTCCAGTACGATATCAACCCCGAGACTTTTCCAGGGCAATAAACCGGGATCTTTCTCCGCGAGTGATAAAATCTCCTGTTTGCCGATCAGAATAGCATGATCATTTACCGTTACGGATCCCTGGAATTTGCCATGAATGGAATCATACCTGAAAAGATGCGCCAGGGTAGCGTTATCCGTCAAATCATTGACAGCAACCAGTTCCATGTCTTCCTGTTGAAGTATTACCCGTGCTGTTACTCTACCTATTCGACCAAAGCCGTTAATTGCAATTTTTAATTTTTTCATGTCAATTGTTCGAATTGCAAAGGTACTTAACATCGGGAATTGCTTCGCCCGACATTTCAACAGAAAAATTTCCCGAAATGGTACTGTCTTACATTAACCTAAACAGCAGCAGGAGAAAAAATCTCAAAGAATATGCTTTTCCGCATGGTAGCTTGACCGTACGAGGGGGCCACTTTCCACATAACGGAATCCCATGCTGAGTCCTTCAGTTCTCAATTCAGAAAAAAGATCAGGATGGATGTATTCCTGTACCGGCAGATGATTTTTTGTAGGTTGCAAATACTGGCCCAGGGTAAGAATGCTCACCCCGGAATTCCTGAGGTCAGCCATTGATTCAAGAATTTCATCCCTTTTTTCACCCAAGCCGAGCATTAGACCGGACTTTGCGGGAATACCAGACTCAGCAATCCTTTTCAGCACCTCCAGGCTCCGGTCATACCTGGCCTGAATGCGTACCTGCTTTGTTAGCCTGCGTACTGTTTCGAGGTTATGGGAAATTATTTCGGGCGCTTCCCTGATGATTCTGTTTAGATTTTCCCATTTACCCTGAAAGTCGGGGATCAGGGTTTCCATAGTCGTTCCTGGAGAAATCTCGCGCACCTTGCAAATGGTCTCCGCCCAAATTATGGAGCCGCCGTCGGCAAGATCGTCACGATCAACCGAAGTAATTACACAGTGCTTCACGCCCATCAGCCGGACGGACTTTGCCACACGAAGCGGTTCAAAGGGATCCACCGCCGCGGGTCTTCCGGTCGCAACCGAACAAAAACCGCAGGATCTGGTACAGATATTTCCCAGAATCATAAATGTGGCCGTACCCGCACCCCAGCATTCTCCCATATTCGGACAATTCCCACTCTGGCAGATGGTATTCAATTTATTATCAGTAACAATTTCTCGAACCCGGGTGTATTCTTTTCCGGTTGGCAATTTTACTTTAAGCCATTCTGGTTTCCCCGGCTTCACTTCCGGGATAAGGGTATCTGAAATTTTCTCTTCCATAATATCATGCCCCTGAGGGGGGCCTTCAGATTTACCATTTCCCTCCCCAAAGGAGGTTAATGTAGAAATTAAGATACAGGTTATCATTTCTATTGTATGCCATAATGGGGATGGCATGCGGGAAATAGTCAAGAACAACTCCCGTTTCCAATGCGGTCACTTTTTGTTGCCATCCCGAATATTCAAATGACAGCGCAAACTTGGCATATACTCCCGGGTATATTTTTAGTTCATCAAATCCCCGGAAATAGGGCCCCGGTCCATATATATTTTCAACCGATTGCTGAACAGGGTCTGTTGGATCGTACTTTCTCGTATCAATCACTTTAAGCAGCGAATCGTACGGATCATCCAATAATACATCCAGGTACACCGGTTTTGTCAGGCCCAGGTCCGCACCGAGGTAATAATTGTACCGGACTTCCACTCCACTCCTTTCGGCCTTGCTGAACAGGACATTTTGCCTTCCATACCCCCCTCTGATAATATAAACAAAATTCAGTTTCCCAAAAAAGAAAGGCCTAGAGTCTGGGTAGTAGGGATTGGGTTGTTTGTATTGCTTGGGATGCCGCAGGGAAACAATGTCAATATCCAGCATCCGCTTTTTATAGCCTGTGATGTGCCATCCTCTTTTAAATGTAATTCCAAAACCATTTGAATGTAGGTTAATGCCCCCTTCTGCTTCATTACGATACAGGATTGTCACATCTCCATTTCCGGTATTCAGACTGTCCTGCGCCATGGCAGGCAAAGAAAAACATACTCCCAAAATCAGGAACAGCAGCCGTTGCATAGTACAACAAAAGTAATCAAATCTGCCAAAGACTGTCGTGAAGGATGGAGGAACTCTGAACAAAAAGGGCTTCGGGGATTTGCCGGGATTGGGTAATTTTACCACCGATGGAAACCATTCATACCGTTTACAAGGGAGAACTCCGCACCCAGGCCAGGCACCTGCGTTCGGATACCCTGATTACTACCGATGCTCCACCCGACAACCAGGGTAAGGGAGAATCGTTTTCACCCACAGACCTTATGTCGGCATCCCTTGGGAGTTGTATGCTGACAATTATGGGGATTGCTGCGCGGACACATGGCATTAACATGGAAGGCACGAAAATCCGGATTACAAAAATCATGGCCTCCGGCCCAAGGCGGGTATCAGAAATACAAATTGAATTTGACATGCCTTCCATTACCTATTCTGATAAGGAAAAATCCATACTGGAAAATGCTGCCAGAACCTGCCCCGTGGCTTTAAGCCTTCATCCCGACCTCAGGCAAACTATACGGTTTAATTACCTGAGTGCATAAGGCTGTAAAGTGGCATGAGGTACCATTATACAAGAAAAGCGGACACTATTGCATCCGCTGAAAGATTGTTGTGAAAAATCAGGTTAACCCTGAATCGTATGATGAACTTTCGGTTTGCTCATCTCGCCATAGGCCGGACATTTCTCATGAGATTTGCAGGAAGCAAACAGAAACGTGATGACCGCCAGAAGTGCAATTGCGCGAAGAATGTTTTTCATGATTACCAATGCTGTTGTTATAAGAATAACGAGATTTCAGAAAGAATGTTTGATAATTTTCAATTAGGCCTTGCAAAAGTACCTTTTCATCTGAATTCACAAAGTACAAGTTTTCAACATATTAACAAAAATTTGAGGCCCATTGTTTGTAGCTGATTCGGACAACGGGGAATTCATATTATTGCATTTCATGAAATGGCTGTAATAAATCCAAAAATAGAAGAATCCTGGAGAATTAACCTTAAAACCGAATTTGATTCACCCTATTTCAGCAAGTTAAAGGAATTTCTGGTTTCCGAGAAACTGGCTGGAAGGAAGGTGTATCCTGCCGGAAACAAAATATTCTCAGCATTTGATCATACCCCGTTTCACAAGGTCAGGGTGGTATTACTTGGTCAGGATCCGTACCACGGCCCGGGTCAGGCTCACGGACTTTGTTTTTCCGTCCCAGACGGGATAAAACCCCCACCTTCCCTCATGAATATGTTCAAAGAACTCCGTGATGACCTGGCTATTCCCATTCCTGCCACGGGAAACCTTGAAAAGTGGGCGAATCAGGGAGTCCTTCTGCTCAATGCAACGCTTACCGTGAGGGCTGATCAGGCAGGCTCCCATCAGGCAAGAGGATGGGAGGAATTTACAGATGCGGTCATTAGAAAATTATCCACTGACAAAGCGCATCTTGTATTCCTTCTTTGGGGAAAATACGCCCAGGCAAAGGAACCGCTCATTGATTCGGGCAGGCATTATATCCTGACCGCGTCTCATCCTTCGCCATTTTCGGCAGATCGTGGCTTTTTCGGGTGCAGGCATTTTTCCAAAACCAATGAAATTATGAGAAATCTCGGACTTCCTGAAATAGACTGGCGTTTGTGACGTTGATATATTCCTTACCCTGATGATTTATTACAACGCATGAACCGTTAATTTGCCGATTCATGACATTTCATGCCGCCCCGGACATTACGGTTTCCTTCCTTAGGTTCCGGAAAAATTTTCGCCTGCGGTTGTGTATTTCACTTACCACTCTCTGTGTTGTTTTACCTTCCGTTGTTGTTTCTCAAACGCCGCGTAAGGCACATAGACTTACCATTATCCCTGCTGACAGTATTTCGCGTCAGGAATGGAAAAACATTAAAAAGCTCCTCCCTGCGCCGGAGTCTTTCAAAGATTCCGTTTCATTGGTTCAGTCACTCGCCGAAACTGTAAGCAGGCTTCAAATAAGCGGCTACCCTGAAAGCAGTTTCGACAGTATTGATTTTCGAAGTTCCGATGTCACCGCATTACTTCATTCCGGGAGATACTACGCATGGGCTACTCTGGAAAAAGGAAATGTGGAAGATGCATACCTTCCGGGAACAAAACTGAGACAGAAATTATTCAGAAAAAAAACCTTTAATTATAAACAAGTTCAGCAACTCAAAGAAACCATTCTCACAAATTGCGAAAACAATGGTTATCCCTTTGCATCGGTCGGGCTGCATGACATGCGGATAGAAGATGGAATGGTATCCGCAAAAATGAATCTGGAAAAAGGAAAGTTTGTTCAGATTGACAGCGTAAGTATCAAGGGTAATGCGACTATTGCCCCGGGTTACATCTATAATTACACGGGGATCTGGCCGGGCGATATGTATAATGAAGCGTTGATATCAAAAATCAGTAACAGGATCCGGGAACTGCCATTTGTCAGGGAAATCAGACCTTATCGTGTGTTATTTTCGGAAAAGGATACAAAGCTTGAATTGTTTTTAGAGAACCGGAAAGCCTCACAGTTTGACGGAGTCATTGGCCTGTTGCCTGATGAAGGAAAGACCGGAAAACTCAATGTTACCGGTGATGCACATCTGAAAATTCAAAACGGTCTGAAACGGGGTGAGGTGATTGAACTCAACTGGAAACAATTGCCCGTCCGGACCCAGGATCTGAAAATCCACGGATACTATCCATACCTTTTTAATACACCATTTGGCATTGATGCTAATCTGAACTTGTATAAAAAAGATACCCTGTATACCGATGTACTTAAGAACCTGGGAGTACAATATAATTTTGACGGGAATACCTATATCAAGGCATTTGTGACGGAAAAGGAAAGTGACCTTCAATCAACTGCAGGCCTTGAAAATATTACGGTATTACCCTCCTACGCCGACATTAGTATGACCAGTTATGGTTTTACCGTTCACATTGAAAAAACCGATTACAGGCTGAATCCCAGAAAAGGATTCAATGCGGAGGGGACAGGATCTGCCGGAACAAGAAAGATCCATAAAAATTCAGGTGTTAATCCGGAAGTATATGACAGCCTAAAACTATCCTATAATACCTATCATGGAGAAGCCTCATTTGATTTTTACTATTCTCCGGGTGGAAGGCATGTTTTTGACATCGGTGGAATTGGCGGATAT
>JADZBN010000010.1 GCA_020852075.1 Bacteroidia bacterium | reverse complement strand
GAACCAGGACAATACATACGTAGAATACTGGGACGGAACTTCGTGGATCAATCTCACAGATCCTCCAAGAACCAGTACCTCATGTGGCAGTGGGGTAGGAATATGGACCGCCCGTTCCATCCCGCTCCCCCCCTCTGCTGACAATAATCCGTCCGTTAAAATCGGGTTCCGTTGGGTGAATAATAATGGCGGTGTGGGTATCAGTCCTTCCTTTGCGGTTGACAGCATTCGTCTTACGGGAGGCCTGCCACCTGTTGCCGGTTTTTCAGTAAGTGATTCCGTTCTAGGTGTTGGAGATTGCATTTTATTTTCTGATTTGAGTCAGAATGCACCTCTGGCATACAGTTGGAGTTTTATCGGGGGAACTCCATCAACTTCCAATGATCCGAACCCGGCAAACATTTGTTACACCAGCCCGGGAACTTACCGTGTTCAACTGGTGGTAGTAAATGCGAGTGGTACTGACACACTGGTAAAATCAAATTACATAACAGTAAATCCCTGTCTTCCGCCTGTTGCTGATTTCAGTGCAGACAGTACATCCGTTTGTGAACGTTCCTGCGTTAATTTCACGGATCAAAGCCTGAACGGTGCCACCTCCTGGGTCTGGAATTTCCCCGGAGGCCTTCCTGCCACCTCCACCAGCCCGAATCCAACCGGCATCTGCTATTTCACACCCGGATCCTATCCGGTAACGCTCATCGTTTCCAACCAGTACGGTTCGGACACGCTGACGCTGCCCGGTTACATGAACATCAATTCATGTCCCTTGCCGGTTGCCGGCTTCAATACATCCACGCCGGATATCTGTTCCAACACATGTATCAGTTTCTTTGATCTCTCCACCCAAAGCCCCACATCCTGGGAGTGGTTTTTCCCCGGAGCCTCACCGGACACCTCCTCACAGCAAAATCCGGCAGGTATTTGTTACCCCCAGGATGGATATTATGATGTCACACTGATTGTACACAACCAGTATGGACAGGATACGCTGACGCAATATTCTCTTGTTCATGTGGAGAGTGTACCATCTGCCACGGTAAGCCAGGATACTTCCATGTATTTCGGGAATTCTTACCAGCTTCTGGCTACGGGAGGTATCAGTTATTCCTGGAGTCCTGCTACGGGACTTGACACTACGGCTGGACCTTCACCGGTTGCCACACCGGATGAAACCACCACCTACACGGTACAGATAACCGACGGAAGCGGCTGTACCGGAACAAGGCAGGTAACGGTTACTATCCTTCATGACAATGATTATTTTATACCCAATACATTTTCCCCCAATAAAGACGGCCACAATGATTACCTGTTCGTGCGAGGCAACAATCTGTATGGGGTAAGGTTTTCCGTATATGACCGTTGGGGTGAAAAGGTATTTGAAACAACAGACCCTCTCACAGGATGGGATGGGACGTATAAAGGAAAAGAACTTGACCCTGCGGTTTTCGTATATGTCCTGACGATTAATTACAATGACGGAAAGACGCTTACGAAAACGGGGAATATTACATTAGTACGTTAACGGTGTGATTTTGAAATTTTCCATGAGAAAATTTTTATTTATACTTCTTGCCTGTATCAGCCTCCAACCATTTTCCGGATTGGGGCAGGATGCACATTTCAGTCAGTTTTATGGCACGCCCTTGCAACTTAATCCTGCATATACCGGCGTGTTTGACGGGAAATTCCGGATTTCCAATAATTACCGTTCCCAATGGTCCGGATTTGGAAAAGGCTACCGGACGATCCATGTTTCCCTGGATGGCCCGATCGCCAAAGGAATGCTCGGAAACAATTATTTTGGCGCAGGCCTTCTTGTGTATCAGGATAAGGCGGGAGAGACGGGGCTAACATCTACCATTATTGAAGCGTCCCTTTCCTATGTTACAGCACTTGATGACATCGGGGATCATTTCCTTTCCATCGGTTTCCAGACCGGACTGAATCAGCAATCGCTTGACCTTTCCAAAGCCACATGGGATTCACAATGGAACGGTGACACCTTTGACCCTGCCCTGCCTTCCTTTGAATCCATTCAGCTTCACCAGTTCGCATACCTGGATTTCAATGCGGGACTTCTGTATTATTATGTTCCTGACGGTAATAATTCTTTAGCCATAGGCGGAGGCTATTCCCACATCGGCAGTCCAAACATCAGTTTCTTTACCGAAGCAGACGCGCCCCTCAGATCCCGTTACACTTTTACCGCCTCCGGAGAAATTGGTCTTGATGCTGAAAAATCATCCTGGATTGATCCCAAACTTCTTGTAAACCTTCAGGGGAAACAGAAGGAAATTGTTTTTGGCGGTTATGTGAAAAACAAGGTACAGTTTAAATCACGGTACACGAATTATAAAAAAGAGGCTTATTTCTACCTTGGAGGTTTTTACCGCTGGAATGATGCTGTCATAGCATCCGCCCGTGTGGAATACAACTCCTTCGGTTTGGGGCTCAGTTATGATTTCAATGTTTCCCAGTTAAGCACGCTTGCGGGTTCGGCCAGTGCCTTTGAAATCAACCTTTCCTTTGTCTCTTATGTAAAAAGGGGGCAAAAGGCAAAGAACTTCAACAAGATGCCAAGATTTTTCTGAAAGGGGCGATACATCTTTTGTCTCATTCATAAAAGTAAATTCTCTTGACACGCTGGTTTACATTTGAGAGAATTTCATAGGGGATGGTGCCGAGAGACCTGGCAATCTCCGTAACAGGATAATCCGGTCCAAATACGATTACCTCGTCTCCTTCCTTTGCAGGAATGTCGGTAATATCTATCATCGTCATATCCATACACACATTTCCAACAACAGGCGCCAGTATCCCGTTTACCATCAAATTTCCTGTACCATTGCTCATTTTCCGGTTTACCCCATCGGCATAACCAACGGCCACGGTTGCAATGACACTATCCCGTTTTAATACACCCCTCCTGCTGTAACCTACCGTTTCATTGGCCGGAACATTTTTAATCTGTGAAATTGCGGAGCGCAGGGTAGCCACTTGCTGCAACTGCTGTTGTTCATGAGAGGTAGCGGCAATGCCATACATTCCGATACCCAGCCGAACCATATCGAACTGAGCCTCGGAGAATCTGAGAATTCCCGCCGAATTAAGCAGGTGCCTGAGAACCGGATAATCAAATGCATTACATATCTGTCCCGACATTTGTGTAAACCGTTCAATCTGCAACCGGGTGAATCCATCGTGTTCTGCTTCATCGCTTGCAGAAAGATGTGAAAAGACCGATTGCACCCTGATTTTTTTATTGTTTCCAAGCCGGACGATGAGTTCATTCATCTCTGATTCGTCAAAACCCAGGCGGTGCATACCTGTATCAATTTCAATATGCACAGGAAATGGTTCTCCATCATACCGGTTCAGCATATCATGAAGCTGGCCCAGCAACCTGAAATTATAAATTTCAGGTTCCAGTTTTTCTCTCAACATGGCATCAAGTCCCTGCAATTCCGGGTTCATCACCATGATGGGCAATGTTATGCCCGCCCTTCTCAGTTCCACTCCCTCATCAGAATACGCCACGGCAAGGTAATCCACTCTGTGGAATTGCAGTACGCTGGCTATTTCCTGACTGCCGCTGCCGTAAGACGCCGCCTTTACCATCGCCATAATCCGGGTATCGGGACGGAGCCTTGACCTGTAATAATTCAGGTTATGAACCAGGGCATTCAGGTTGATCTCGAGAACTGTTTCATGGGCCTTTTGCTGAAGGACCTTTGATATTTTTTCAAACCCAAAGGGCCTTGCGCCTTTCAACAATATGGTCTCGTTCGAGAAATTTCCGGGAGTAAACTCCCTGAGAAAATGTTCTGTATCAGGATAAAATTTTGAAGAATGGGGAAACACATCCTTTTGCCTGGTCAGGGCTTCCCCTATACCAATGATACGGCTGATATTTTTTGCGATCAGGAGGTTTGATACCTCACGATAAAGGTTTTCTTCGTCCCTTCCGCTCTGAAGTATATCGGAGAGGATTACTGTCCGTTTTTCATGTTGCTTCTGCTGGTTCAAAAAATCCAGTGCAATGGTAAGGGACCCTATATCGCTGTTGTACGTGTCGTTAATTACCGAACAATGATTAATTCCGTTTTTAAGTTCCAGCCTCATTGCAACCGGGCTGAGAAATGTCATGTGCTTCTCAATATAATCCTGTTCCACATCAACAGACAGCATAAATGCCCAGCAATGAATGGCATTTTCAACCGATGCATCATCTGTAAAGGGAATCCGGATCCTGATAAACCGATTGTGATATACGGCCTGTATTTCAGTTTCATCGGATGAGCGGGTAATACGTCCCACCTGCAGGTCTGCCTTTGATTTTCGCGACCATGCAAAAAGCACAACAGAAGGATTTTCTTTCTTCAACGCGTCAACCGCATCCTGAATGATCTGCTGATCCCTGCAGTAAATAAGAGATGACACCTGCCGGAATAATCTGAGCTTCTCCGATAACTTTTCCGAAACACTGTGGAAATTCTCATCGTGAGCAGATCCAATATTGGTAAGTATCCCGATAGTCGGGCGGATAATTTTTTCGAGTTTCAGCATTTCCCCCGGCTGGGAAATACCTGCTTCAATAAGAGCAAGCTGATGATTGTCCCTTATCAGCCACAGGGAAAGTGGCACTCCCACCTGGGAGTTATAACTTTTCGGACTCCGGACAATGTTTCTGTCCGACTGAAGTAACTGGTACAACCATTCTTTGACAATGGTTTTTCCATTACTTCCGGTAATACCCACTACCGGAATTGTAAACCGGCTTCTGTGGTAACCACCGACTTCCTGTAATGCCTCCAGTGCATCATCAACCCGGATAAAATTTGCATTGAAATTTTCCCATTCTTCTCTGAATTCGGAAATGACAAAATTTCTCACTCCATTCCGGAATAATTCAGAGATGAATGAATGCCCATTATGTCTTTCTCCGAAAATGGCAAAAAAAAGTGCGGTATCAGGATGTGTAACCTTTCTGCTATCCGTCAGAAGTTCATCAATCAGAACCTGACCAGGAGCCTTGCAGGTCAGTTTTCCGCTGATAATGTCTGCAATTTTCTGAATTGTATAATCAGTACCTATCCTGGAGGGACACATCAGTTTTTACCACTTTCTTCATTATAACAAGTACGGCATAAAGGAATGTAACTTTCCTTTTCACCAACCAGAATCCGGGTATTATCCGCAACCGTCCGGTAGCTGTAATTGGCAAGATTCCCGCAGCGGATACAGATTGCATGCACCTTGGTTACATATTCGGCAATAGCCATCAACTTCGGCAGGGGTCCGAACGGCTCCCCCTGAAAATCCATGTCAAGGCCGGCAACGATTACCCTGACACCTGCATTTGCAAGATCCTGACATACTTCCGGTAATCCATCATCAAAAAACTGTGCCTCATCCACTCCCACCACATCTACGGTATTTGCAAGGATCAATAAGGCAGAAGACGTATCCACAGCCGTGGAAGCGATGGCATTGGCATCATGAGAAACTACATTTTCAGCATGAAACCGGTTATCCATCCGGGGTTTAAAAATTTCAACCTTTTGGTTGGCAATCCTGGCCCGCTTCAGCCTCCGTATAAGTTCTTCCGTCTTGCCGGAAAACATAGAACCACAAATTACCTCAATATGGCCGTGTCGCCTGCCCTGGGTCTTTAAATTTTCTAAAAACATTTCTTAATACCTTTACCGGCAGGGCAAACCTACCTGATTCCGTTCAAACCGTCAAGATTTGATTTATTTCCAAAAATAACACAACAAGTTTTCAATTTCACCGTTACATGGAATTGCTATGAATTCACAGAAATATCTTACTCAGATAAAAGCGGTAATTGAGAAACTGAATGAAATGCAAAGGGCTATGTCTGCTCAGGGATCTGCCATCCCGTATGCAGAAGTAGATGACTTCCTGGTTCAGTTGAAAAAGCTCTATGAAATTTCACTACAGCTTCAATACCAGAATGCGCTGATGCATGTCCAGGAACTTGAATCTGCCATTGCTACCAGACAGGAAAAAGATTCCTCAGGCAGCCAGACTGCACCTCCTTCGGCACCTGAAGGTACCCGGGCCGTTCATGAAGCGAATCAGGCATATAGCACTGCGCAGGCGGATTTTTCAACAGTACACGAAAAGATTTCACCGGATCCGGTCAGCCTTCATCCTTCAGGTGAAAGTGCCCTGCAACCGGTGAATACTGAATCTGATATTGCAACTCCCCGGAAAAAAGTTGCAGAAGTTGGAGAAATGTTCAGCGATCATCCATCCATTGCAGGGAAATTCGATTCTCCTGAAACCCTGGCAGGGAAGATGGCGAACCTTCAGCCTGACAGTAAAAGAGTGGCTGAAACCCTGAAGAAAAAACCCATCACCGACCTGGAAGTGTCCATTGGAATCAACGATAAATTTCTTTTCATAAATCATTTATTCGGTGGCAACAGCATCCGCTACCTGGAGGTGATTCATCAAATTAATAATTGCGGCTCACTTGATTCGGCCCGCAGGATCATTGACACAGCGCTGGTTCCGGTATTGAACTGGGACTTGAACAATTCCACCACGGGACTCTTTATGGAATTTGTGGAACGACGGTTCGGATCGCATGCCTAAACTTTTCCTGGTACCCACACCCATTGGTAACCTGGAAGATATCACTCTCAGGTCCATCCGGGTGCTTCGGGAAGCAGACCTGATTCTGGCCGAAGATACCCGAACCAGCGGCATCCTGCTACGGCACCTTGATATTCAAAAAACGGTTCTCCCCTACCACCAGCACAACGAACACAAGGTAGCTGACAGCCTGGTCCGGCGAATAACTTCCTGCAATAGTACCGCCCTGGTAACCGACGCTGGCACCCCGGGAATTTCCGATCCCGGCTTTTTAATCGTAAAGAAATGTCTGGAAGCAGGAATCTCCGTCGAGACTCTGCCTGGCCCTACCGCTTTTGTTCCAGCCCTTGTGAATTCGGGACTGGCAGCCGACAGGTTCTGTTTTGAGGGTTTTCTCCCCCATAAGAAAGGGAGGGTTACACGGCTTAAGGCACTTGCTGCAGAAAAACGGACCTTCATACTGTATGAATCTCCACACCGGCTGATGAAAACCCTTGAACAATTGCGCGAATACCTGGGTGGTGACCGCCATGCCGGCATTTCAAGGGAATTATCCAAGATGTATGAAGAAAATTTCAGAGGTACGCTGGATGAAAGTATCAGGCATTTTTCATCTGCAACTGTTAAGGGGGAAATCGTAATCGTTGTTGAAGGGTGCGGAGACCGGGAAATATCCGGTTCCGGGCAGAAGGATTCAGATACTCCCTCACCAGAGGAATAATTCCGATGTAATCCTGTCGGCCATCAGTTTACCTTTCCTGGTAAGAATATACCTTCCTTCAAATTCAAATATCTCTCCGCTTATCAGGAATGGAGAAACAGCCTGAAGAAAATCTTTTCTTTTTGTGTCTCCAAATTTTTCAAGAATTTCTTCCCCATTAATTCCCGTATGCATTCTCAGGGAAGTCAGGATGTATTCGTTGTAACGGTCGCGACGGGTGAGTTCTTCCCTTACAAAAGGAACTTTTCCGGCTTTTAGCGACCGGATGTATTCGGGATTGCTGGAAACATTCCATTGCCTGCTCAAGCCGTCAAATGAATGGGCTGAGGGTCCGATTCCGAGATAATGACTGCCCGACCAATAGGATGTATTGTGCCGGGAAAAAAAACCTTCCTTCCCGAAATTGGAAATTTCATAGTGTATAAAACCTGCACCGGCAGCCCGGTCCATTAATATCAGGAATTGTCTTGTGGCCTGACCGTCATCCACATCTTTCATCTTTCCTGTGCTGATAAATGATGCAAGAGCGGTTCGGGGTTCGACAGTAAGGGAATAACAGGACAGGTGATTCAGACCGATTGAAAATGCGATATCCAGGTTTTTGTTCCATTGCGAATCACTCATTCCCGGAGTGCCATAAATCAAATCAATGGTGAGGTTTTGAAATCCTGCCTTTACAGCATTCTCAATGGATTGTAATGCCTGTTCGGCAGTGTGTACCCGGTTCATAACCAACAGGTCTTTATCGGAAAAACTCTGAACTCCGATACTCAGCCGGTTGATTCCGGATTCCCTGAGGAAAGTAAGATAAGATAATGTAAGGTCGTCCGGGTTCGCTTCAAGGGTGATTTCAGCATCAGGGTGAATATCGAACAATTCATGGATAACTGAAAGCATGTGGGTAATCGCCTCCGGTTCCAGAATACTCGGGGTTCCTCCACCAAAATAAACGGAATGTACTTGTTGTCCATTCAGGTAGCCGGAACGGATCCTGAGTTCTCCTTCCAGTGCCAGTACCATTTCCGGTATGGAATTCCTGGTAGTGGAAAAATGAAAATCACAGTAGTGGCAGGCCTGCCTGCAATATGGAATATGAATATAAATTCCGGCCATATTTTATCCGTCCATCATTTCCCGTGGGCAAAGATACAAGTACCCGGAAAAAGATGGTTTCAGCACCTTGCCTGTTTTACTTCTTCAAAACGATACGGAAGGTAGTACCCTTTCCCATTTCGGAGTTTTTTACAAATATCTGTCCGTCATGATACTCCTCAATAATCCGTTTACTGAGTGACAATCCGAGTCCCCAGCCCCGGCTTTTGGTGGTGTATCCGGGCTTAAAAATGGTTTTATATGCCTGTTTGGATATTCCTTTACCCGTATCGGAAATGTCAATATATACAAATTGTTGCTGATCCGTAATCTTTATGTTTATGGTTCCGGATCCCCCCATGGCATCCAGCGCATTCTTGAGAAGGTTTTCAATAACCCATTCAAAAAGTGGAATATTCAACGGAACAAAAACGGTATTGGATGGTTGCCTGAGCTGGAAGCTAACCTTGTCGGAGGTTCTGGTACCAATATACCTGACGGAATGCATCAGGACATCATACAGGTTTTCCCGTGTCAGGGCAGGTGCCGAACCGATCTTGGAAAATCTGTCGGTTATGGTTTGAAGGCGCTGAATATCCTTTTCAATTTCAGTTGCATACTCACCGTTAATTCCCTTCAGTTTCAATAGTTCCAGCCAGGCGACCAGGGATGACAAGGGTGTTCCGAGCTGGTGAGCCGTTTCTTTAGCCATTCCAACCCATACCTGGTTTTGTTCCGCCTTCCTGGAAGTACTGAATGCGAGATAGGATACAAAAAGGAACAGGGCAATCACCGCGAGCTGGAAATACGGATAGTAACGCAGACGGACCAGCAGGTTCGAATCCTTATATAAAATATACTGGGTAAGTGATTGTCCTATATGTATATTGATCGGGTTATGTTCCTCCTGCATTGTCCTGACCTGTTCCTCAAGGTAACCGGGTTTTTTCGCCTTGATGGAATCCAGGTTCCGATAAGAAATAACATTGAAATGCTCATCCGTCCAGATAACGGGAATCGTGGTATTATTTCCTATTACACTGGATAAAAAATTTATGTCTGAATTTTCCTCGGATATGTCAGCCAGGCGTTTGGTGGCCTCTGCCCAAAGTTCAATTTTTTTATGTTCCTCTTCCGCAAGTTTATTGACCAGTTTATTGGTATACCAAAGGGATGCGGCCCCTATCAGGAGCGCGGCTACCAGCAATAATATTTTCCAGCGTTGTTTTTGGGTATAAATATTCACGCCAATTGTGTTCTTTTCATAAAAAACGGGTAACCTGTTGTTAAATTGTCTTCCCTGTCAAGGCAAAGATGGCAGTTTTTCATAAATATGGGAAAATCAATGTTCATCATTTTCCCAATCAATCTGCATTTCATCTTTTTTCTTTTTCTTAATCTGAATGGTGTCCTTTTTAAACAACCCAAATTCATCTTTCAGAATGGCCTTCAGATTTTGCTTTTCGGAAGCAATGTCTGTTTTAATTTTGTTTCCCATTGCACGGGTATCGGGTGCAAATTTCGGATTATCCACCGGCCCCCGCATAGTAAGAAACAACTGGCTTCTGCCAAGTCCATCGTCTTCAATCTCCCCGAATTCCGATTTATTGTCTTTCATCTTTTTGCCAAGAACATCAGAAAGCAACAGTTTCAGGTGATAATCAACCCTATTGTCAAAATCGTGTACCCCACTGGCTGTAAGGTTTAATGCAGAAGACTTGATCTCCATAGAAGGTATGTAAATCTTCCGGTCGGAAATGGAAATCTGATTCCTGAGGTTGGAGAAACGGATGTGGTTCAGGTCAGGGACTTTAATATATTTTGAGAGTGCAAGTATGGGGGTAAAATTGATCAACTCACCGTCTTCAATGGAGATATCTGCCGTTGCACGTGTTTTCCCCGGGTCTATTGAGAATGATTTGGTCCATACGGATGCAAACTGAACATCTGCAGTAACATTCCCTTTTACATTTTTGTCGGTCATCGTTTCCTGGTCGAAATTTTCCAGGTCGTGAAAGAGTCGTGTAATATCTATCCTGTTGAACCGGGCATTGCAGCTCATGAAAATACTGTCTTTACGGGAAGCATTGATGGAAGCATCCATATACACCATTCCATTCATGGAGGAAAACGTCAGTCCGCTTCCGCTGATTACCTGCTGGTTCAGGCTTATCTTTCCCTGAACCCTGGAGGCGCTGAATTTTCTGAAAACAATTTTACCGATGGATGCATCCAGGTCTGCCACGAGCCGTGGATTGAACTTCATGATATAGGATGTATCATTCTCCTGTGATGATTTGTCAGAAAGCAATTCATCCAGATCAAGCTTTGAGGAGGTAAATTTTCCGGTGATGGTTCCGGGCTGTCCCGGAATAAAAATAAAATTCAGGGCATTGTGGAATAATCCCGATACCTGGAAATCAGTTGAAGATATATTTCCAGATAATGTATTCACCAGTATATTGTTATTCTCAAGTGAAAAAATTCCGTTGATTTTTTGAAAAACAAGAGGATTTTTTTTCAATGAAAATGAAAGGTTGGAAATACCGGCATTCCCGGAGGCCTTCACTGCATCTGATAACAGGGAATGACCATTCTGAGAACCACCGATTCTTCCGGCGAAGGAAAAATCCAGACGAAGGAGCCCAGACAGGCTTTCCAGCGTGTCCGGGGCCACAAAACTTTTTGCCTGTGACAGGTCAATTTCTGCCCTGGCGTGCATATCCAGATAGGGCTGTCTGAAGTTTTCAATGCTGAATCCTCCGGAAATAGGGTGATTGCCAAGGCTTGCCTTCATTGCCGGTACGGATAAAATATTCTTTCCGGATGAATCCAATCTGAAAGTTCCGTCCAACTGAATCTGATTCAGCGAAACAGGGCTATTCTCAGGAGTTACCTTTCCCTGCTGGACGGAAAAGGCAATGTCGAAAGCAGGTGCTGATGTATTTCCTCGGATGGTTGATTCAAAGAGGCATTTTCCTTCACAATCAAATTTCCTGAAATATTCAACATACCTGGCCGGAAGAAGCGAGATAAAATCCTTCAGGTCTGCCTCATGCGCCTTCACAGAAAGATTCAGGAGTGTCCTGCCGGATGGCATCCGGATATCCCCTCCTACATCAAAAGAAAGGTCCTCAATGGTAACACGGCTATTATGGAAGTTGTAAACTTTTCCTGTATTGTTGATCTCAAGGCCTGAATCAACGGTAATTTTTTTACCGGGAATATAGTCCACGTCTCCGATTTTAAGGTGGTCAATAAACAGGTCGGCCTCCACCATAAGGTTGTAAAGCTGGTCAGAAAATTTTCCCGCCAGCTCTGCATCCGATGTTGTCCAGGCAAAGAATTGACCGTTTTCAGGATCGCTATAATCCATCCTCATATTCCGTACACGGATGTCCTGAATATCCAGAGAAGAAGAGGCAGCAGAATCAGCAGGTTTTTTCCAGATATGATAATTATTGTTTTCTCCCGGCAACATCCTTATATGGAGGGCCCCTCCGGTTAACACCACCCTGCGTACTGAAACATCCTTTTTAAAAATCCCAAAAACATTAAAAAGCAATGAAAAATGATGAGTAAAAAGTAAGGTATCTCCCGCTGCACTGCCTTCGGTACCCCACACCAGAACATCCTGCATGTCAAGTGAGGCATAAGGGAAATGTCTGAAGACAGAAAAATCAAATTCCTTTACCTCCACTTTTGTATCCAGGCTGGCATTCAACTTTTCAACCATCATCCTTTTAACCTCTTTTTCATAAAAGAAACTGATGAGTAATCCCAGCAATACCAAACCCAGGATGAACAAAGCAACGCCTTTTGCCACCTGTATGAGAACTGAAGACAACCCTGATTTCATCAAAATCCGGAAAATAGTATCAACGAAACTCGGGTCTCTATATTGGAGATAACCCGGCTGACTGAAGAATTGGCCTGCAGCAGTCCACGGTCAGTGCAGACATAGTTATTATCGCATACGTAAAAATCAGAAAAGGGATTGCTTTCCGGGAAGATTTTATTCCAAAAAAATACCGGGCATTACCCGGTATTTTATCACGAAAATGTTATTTCATCGCTGCTGCAAAACGCCTGGCCACTTCGTCCCAGTGGACAACATTCCACCAGGCGGAAATATAATCGGGCCTGCGATTCTGATAATTCAGGTAATAGGCGTGTTCCCAGACATCAAGTCCGAGAACAGGGATTCCTTTTATTTCAGCAATATCCATCAGCGGATTGTCCTGGTTGGGAGTGGATCCGACCGCAAGTTTCTTATCCTGGCCCACCACCAGCCATGCCCATCCGCTTCCGAACCGTGATGCTCCGGCAGCAGCGAATTTATTCCTGAACTCATCAACGGTGCCGAAGGCTGATGTAATGGCCTCCTTCAATGTACCGGAAAGAGGACTGCCACCGGGTTTCATGACGGTCCAGAAAAGGGAATGGTTGAAATGTCCGCCGCCGTTATTCCGGACAGCTACAGGATACCTGGAAATTTGTTTGCAAATGTCTTCTATGCTTAAATTCCCGGCATCAGTTCCGGAAATCGCATTGTTCAGATTGGTAACATATCCCTGATGGTGTTTTCCATGGTGGATTTCCATGGTACGTGCATCAATACTGGGCTCAAGAGCCGCAAATGGATACGGGAGTTTGGGAAGTTCGAAGGCCATACATGTTGGGGTTTAAAGGTTAGAGAAACAATGTTGGAAAAGGCCGCGAGGCAATGCCTGAATCAACAATCAGGTTCTATTGTACCCGATATCTGCTGCAGGTCTTTTCGTGCATCAAAATTACAAAACGAAATCGAAATGGGGAACGAAAGAGATTTCCTGATCTGAACAGTATCAACTGTAATCAGCTCCCATGCGCAGCAACCTCTTTCTTTTCAAGGAGTTCGAGCGCCTTTTTCAGGGTGGGATCATCCGATAACAATACGGGATAAAATCCGTCATTTTTCCAAATCTGCCGGGCTATCAGCGCCTTCAACTGGAGTTTGATCAGTTTCTCTGAAACCTGCGCCCCCTTTGCATCACTTGCCACATTATTCTTTTTTACAAAATCAAGGAACTGATGATACCTATCACCGGTAACATTAAAGGATGTATTAAATGTGCCAAAGGAATCATACTTGTCAAATCCCTGTCTGTGTTCATCCAGATAGTTGTATGCGAATTGTGAAATCAGTCCCTGGCCGTTGACAACGGCATAAAAGTCCGAACTGCCTGCTGTGTCAAGCGGTACGAATACATCCGGCATGATTCCGCCTCCGCCATACACGATTTTTCCACCGGGTGTTTTATATTTCAGTGAATCCGAAAAATGAATACTGTCTGAACTCAGGAGTTCGCCCCTTTTCATCCGTTCAAACAATTCATTGGAATACTCGTCGTATCCCTCCGAATATGCCTTTTGAATACACCTGCCGGTGGGAGTATAGTATCTTGCCACAGTGAGCCGAATGGCAGAGCCATCAGGAAATTCACTTTGCTCCTGTACCAGGCCTTTGCCGAATGACCTTCTGCCGACAATAGTGGCCCTGTCCCAGTCCTGCAGGGCACCGGCAACGATTTCGCTGGCGGAGGCGCTGCCTTCATCAATCAAAACGACCAATGGTCCGGTTTCAAAATACCCTCTGTGATCCGTAGTATAAAATGATTCGCGTGCCCGTGATCTTCCTTCGGTATAAACAATGAGTTTCCTGTCAGGCAGAAATTCGTCGGCAATCTGAATGGCTGTCTTCAGGTACCCTCCCGGGTTTCCACGGAGGTCAAGAACAAGGTTCTGGAGGCCCTGCTCCTTCAGTTTCATAAATGCGTCAATGTATTCTGAATACGTATTTTCGGCAAAATGACTGATCTTTATGAATCCTGTTTCCTTATTAATCATATAGGCCACATCCACACTGTAGATGGGAATTTTTCCCCTGACAATGGTAAAGTCAAGGGTTTGCCCTGTTGATCTTCTGAATACTGTAACCTTCACACTTGTTTTACTGGGGCCACGGAGCAGTTGCATTACCTGGGTATTGGTAATATCAACATGAGCTACATTTTTCCCCTCTACTTTTATGATTCTGTCGCCTGACCGGATACCAAGTTGTTCAGAAGGCCCGCCGGATACTGCCGAAACCACCATTATGGTATCGTCCTGTATATGAAACTCAATCCCAATACCGTCGAAGTTTCCTTCCAATGGTTCGTTCATTGCCTGTAATTCATCCGCCGGGATATACGCCGAATGAGGATCCAGTTCATGAAGCATGTCACTGATGGTTTTCTCGACCAGTGATTTCTGATTTACCGTATCAACATATTCATTATTGATATAATTGATGACATCATTGATTTTGCTGAACTGGCCTGTCCGGAAAGAAAAAAAAGAACGGGTATTTTTAAACGGTTCACTCAGACGCATCCCGACATACATTCCAAGGACCAGACTGACCGAAATGATAAAGGGTAACCAGTATTTTAAACGTTTCACAGGAATGGAAAGGGCTGTACTTGCATTTAACTGAATTCGGGGAAAAATGTTTTGTAAATTTTACCGGACGGACCGAAAATTCAGTCCCTTTAGGAACTTTTCATCTTTTATCCGGCGGCGGTTTCCGTTTCAGGTTGGTATTGCTGTACCTCGATACCGAATCTTTTCAGGAATTCCACTCCTTCATCTGCAGCCAGGCCCTTATAGGCGGCGTAGGAATGAAGGAACCAGACCTTACGGATACCCATGGTAAAAATGATTCTTGCGCATGCAAGACAGGGTGAAAGCGTTACATATAAAGTGCTTCCGTCCACCGGAACGCCATTTCGGGAGGCATAGAGGATGGCATTCTGTTCTGCATGCAAGGCCAGCGAGCAGGATCCTTTACTGTCACGCGGACAACCTGTATCCGGCCACTCCTCATCACAGTTATGGGTACCGGCCGGTGGCCCGTTGTATCCCAGGGAAACAATCCGGGTGTCCTTGGTGAGGACAGCCCCAACCTGGATTTTCACACAATGGGAACGTTTGGCCAGGTTCATGGCCAGTTCCATATATATTTCGTCAAATGAAGGTTTGAGCATAGGGTGCAAAGGTACAATTATGCAGGGATATTCGCTGAACATCTCATCGGCTATAATCCGCCTGTCTTATTGAGCCAGCCGGTTGCTGCAGCATGGCCAGGTTCCAGTTGCAGGGTTTTCCTCCAGTATTCCCTTGCCTTTTTTATATCTCTTTTCATAAGATATATTCCCCCAAGATCATAATACGCTTCTGCATTTGCCGGATCAATACCTGCTGCTTTCTGATAATATTCCATCGCCTTATCCGTTGAACCATTTTTGTATGCAGCATTTCCCATTCCAAGATATTCATTACTGATTGCCCGTATTACCTCCTGTCCTGCTCCGGATTTCTTTGCCTCGCTGATACAATTTGTCGCTTCTGCAAGACTGTCAAGTTGTACATAGGCTATGCCCATATATTTCCAGGCATCGGTATAACCGGGCAAATATTCCAATGCCTTACGGTAACTTTCAATGGCTTTTGCCGGATTCCCCTTCTTTAACCAGGCGGAGCCCAGGTTTAGCCAGGCAGAAGGGTAATTGGGTAATTTGATCAGGGCTTTGTCGTAATAATATATTGCTGAATCAAACTGATTCATATTGAAATAAATAATTCCACGATTGGCAATCGCTTCAGGATAATCGGGCTCCAGGCTGAGGGCTGTTTCGTTATCATCCAGGGCCTTTGCCATTTCACCCCTCTTAAAATAAATTACCGAGCGGTTATTAAAAGCGCTGGGCTGGCGGGGGCGTACCCGGATGGAGGAATTAAAGTCAGCAAATGCCTTATCCAGTTCGTTCCTGTTATTGTAATATTCCCCCCTGTTATTATAAGCCACCTGTGCTTCCGGATTCTTTTTGATGACATCTGTCCATAATGTTTCACTGTTTTTCCATACCAGGGTTCTCTGCCAGGTGAGAATTCCAAAGATTACTGTCAGGGACACCAGCACGGCCTTTCCGGCAATTTGTGAATTCTTCATGCCGGAAATCATGCCGGTACCGGCCATGAACAATCCAAGGTAGCTGATGTATGAAAACCGTTCATAGATTAATGAACTGTTTACTGCAACGATATGGAGTGTCAGAAATATATTGACAAAGAAAAAGAGTACCCCGAATGGTATCAGCCTGTTTTTCCTGCCATACCTGATTATTGAAAATACCAGCGCGGCTACCAGGACAGAGGAAATAATCATCCAGGTATACCAGGCAGTGGTCCCCGATTTTATAAATGCATATATGGCAGACTGGGAGAATGGGATCACTGCCTTTGCCAGATACATGCCTGTGGCAATCACGGAGTAAATGGATTTCTCCCAAAGAGTCAATGGTGCTGCATATTTATCCGCAACAAATGTGCTCCCGCTGATCGCCATGTATCCGGCACCTGCTGCCAGCAAAAACCAGGGAATTTTGTCAAGCAGATTCCTGACATTCAGCCTGCCGTTCAATAAATAATCTGTTAGCAGAAGTACCAGCGGCAGGGTTACAGCCTGGGCTTTGGACAACAAAGACAATGCAAAGAACAGGATGCCTGCAAGGTACCATGTTATGCTGTTTTTATTCAGGTACGTGATATACATCATCCAGGAAAGCAGAAAGAAAAAGGTAAAGAGAACGTCCTTCCGGCTGGCAATCCAGGCAACCGACTCCACATGCATTGGATGAACGGAGAAAAGCAGGGCAATAATACCTGAATAAAAGACAGAGATCCTGAATTTGCGTACGCACAGGAATACCAGCATACTATTCAAGCCGTGCAATACCACATTTTCACCATGAAACCAGCCGTATTCCGTACCGTGCAATGCATTGTCTGCGGCAAACGACAATAGTACCAGGGGATTGTAGCTGTTCAGTACTTTACTGGTAAAAATAAGCCGGATGTTTTCCCAACTCAGTTCCCGGATCATAGGGGTTTCCAGGAGGTATCGTTTTTCATCCCAATTGGTGATGGTAAACCCAAAACAGGCTGAATATGCCAATAATGAAACGCAGAAAATCAGCAACAGCATGCCACCGCTTGCCAGGCCAGGATATGTGGCCGGGGGTGCCGGGGGTATTTTTTTGTATTTTTTTGCCATTATGGTAACGGACTAATGTAGAACATTTCCATGATTCAGGCGTGCCGGTGAAATGGCTGCCTCCGCCCGAATGCTTTGAAATCTGGGTTTCCTTTCTATTTTTGCAACAAATATTCCCTCATGAAAAAATATTTTCTGATTGCGCTGGTTCCTGCTGTGCTGACAACCACCTCCTGTTCGAATTCATCTCAGGAAAATAACGAACAGGTTACGGATACCACACGAATGATACAGGATACCATGTCCGCAAAAACCAAGGAGCTGATTGATTTTAAATTTTTCTATACCATCGCCAATCTGCCTTCTCCCATGGAGATCATCAGCGCGATTTACCAGAATAATGTTCCCTTTAATAAAGATTTGCTGAATCCAACCACTAACGAGAGCCGTTATAATACTACCTTTAAAAAAGCCATCAATTACGGAGTGTATGGTATTGATATGGCATACGCTGCCTTCTACGGCCAAAATCAGGATCTCCTGAGTTACTATGCAACAACCCGGAAGGTGGCTGAAAGGCTGAATGTACAGGAAACCTTTGATGCCTTTACGGAAAGCTTCCAGGAAAATTCAGGGAACAGGGATTCACTGGTAAAAATGATTGACCGGGCTTATTCAGAAACAGACAGCTATCTTCGAAACAACAACCGGCTGCTGGATGCCACACACGTTCTTGCAGGTGCCATTATAGAGGTGCAATACCTGAGCCTTGAACTTATGAAAAACCTGAATAGGACACCGGCAAACGAACCTGTTTTTGAAAAGATTTACAATCAAAAGCTATATGTTGAAAATCTGATCAGCCTGCTCACTGAATTGAAGAAAAATCCCGAAACTGCCAAGCTTCTGGCCGGGGTGGAAGAACTGAAAAAATCGTATGACACCCTTACCTCCCCTGCAGACCTGACAAGGGATAAACTCGAACAGTTATCCGTCGCAGTCGCTAAGGTGCGTACCAACCTCATAGGTTAAGCACATTTACCAGGATACAGCCCTGACTTTAGTCTGGGCTTTTTTATCCTCCGGGCAACTGACCTCATTTCAGGTACTGCATGCCAACGTGCTTTGTCACATTACGTAATCGAACCGGTTTTGTCATCCGGGTCAGGGATAAAGATTAATTTGTACTTTCCCGAAACAAAAAAAGAAATCCTGAACCGGTATGAGTGAACGGATTTTACGGGCCTTATTACAACTTTTTGCCATTGGCGCCAGCCTGGAACGGCTCACAATGAAAAGCCGTGTGCTGGTGGAACAATTTCTGAAGCAGCAAATCAGCCTGCATCGGGTTGCAGAATACCTGGATGTATTTGACGGACAACTTGCCGCGCTGCAGGGCGTAGATGATCCGGCAAGAACGCGAAAAAAGATTGCCGTCAGTTCGGTAAAGGCGCTCAGGATATGTACGGAAATCAATAAGGAACTCAATACGCGGCAAAAGTACATTGTGTTCATGCGACTGGTGCAATTCATGAACAGTTCCGATGAAGAAATGACTGCGCCTGAGCGGGAATTTCTTGATACCGTTTCTTCCGTTTTTACCATCGGCCCTGAAGATCACACCATTTGCCTGGCACTGGCCGAAACTGTTTTACAGACGGAGAAATTAGACTCGGATCAGGTTCTTGTTGCAGGCAGTCAGCTTGTAAGCTCATCAGGTCGTGCGAAATTTCTCAGGCATGCAGATACCGACGGACAACTGGTATTTGTATATATCCGGAGGGCAGGAATATTTTTCCTCAGGTATTCGGGCAGGGAGTCCCTTACAGTCAACGGGCAACCGGTTTTGGCCGGTGTGGTAACGGTTTTTGCGCAGGGAGCCGTATTAAGGGGGCAAAAAATACAACCGTTATATTTCAGTGATATCCTTCGCTGTTTTATGGAAGGCGGCGAAAAAACGGATATCCGTTTTGAAACCCGGGAACTTGAATTCACCTTCAAAAACGGGAAGAAGGGGTTGCACAGTCTGACCTTCCGTGCAGGTTCCGGGCAAATGATCGGCGTCATGGGAAGCAGTGGCGCAGGGAAATCCACCCTGCTGAATGTTCTGAATGGCACAGCCCGTCCTTCATCAGGCAACATTTTTATTAATGGGACTGACCTGTATGAAAATCATGAAAAATCTGACGGCCTGATTGGCAATATACCGCAGGATGATTTGCTGATCGAAGAGCTGACTGTATTCCAGAACCTTTTTTATAATACAAGGCTGGTTTACGGTGATCTTGATGATCTGCAGATATCCAGGAAGGTGATGGACACACTGGAATCACTGGGTCTTACGGAAACCAGAGACCTCCGGGTAGGAAATCCACTCAATAAAACCATCAGCGGAGGACAGAGGAAGCGCCTGAACATCGCCCTGGAACTGATCCGGGAGCCTTCCATCCTGTTTGTTGATGAACCCACTTCGGGATTGTCCAGCCGGGATGCGGAAAATGTTATGGATCTGCTGAAGCAACTTGCCCTGACAGGCAAACTGGTTTTCGTAGTTATCCATCAGCCCTCTTCGGATATCTTCAGGTTGTTTGACCGGCTTCTGATACTTGATACGGGCGGTTATCCTGTGTATTTCGGAAATGCACCCGATTCACTCATTTATTTCAGGAAGCAGATCGGCTATGCGGATGCCGATCAGGGGGAATGCCCGGCATGCGGAAACATTAATCCCGAACAATTGTTCAATATCATTGAACTGAAAGAAGTAGATGAATTCGGGAATCAGACAAAAAACAGAAGGATCACGCCGGAAGAATGGAACCGCATTTTTATAAATAACGCCACTAAGGAGTCCTCGACAGAAGACGGCCAGACCCATGAGGTTCCTCACGTAAAAAAAGCCGGTATCCTTAAACAGTTCCGGACATTTTTCAGCAGGGACTTCATGAGTAAACTGAGTAACCGGCAATATCTGATGATAAACCTGCTGGAAGCTCCTCTGTTGTCGGGAATACTTGCATGTATCCTCAGGTATTCACGCCCGGGAGAAAAGTACATCTTCAGTGACAACCCGAATATTCCTGCCTGGCTTTTTATCTGCGTGATTGTATCCCTGTTTCTCGGGCTTTCGGTAAGTGCGGAAGAAATCATCCGGGACAGAAAAATCCTTCAGAGGGAAAAATTCCTACACCTTAGCCGGAACAGCTATCTCTTTGCAAAAATCACCCTGATGTTTTTCCTCTCTGCCATTCAGGCAATGTCCTTTATCCTGATCGGGAATCTAATTCTGGGCATCCATGATATGTGGGGAACCTACTTCCTGGTATTGTTTTCCATCTCCTGCTTTGCCAATCTCCTTGGACTGAATATTTCCTCCGCTCTTGATTCCGTGGTTACCATTTACATCCTCATACCCTTTCTGATAATTCCGCAAATCCTGCTGAGCGGGGTAATTGTACGTTTTGAAAAACTCAATCCCGTCATAACCCGTCAGGGTGAGGTACCGTTTATCGGCGATATCATGGCCTCACGTTGGGCCTTTGAAGCATTATCAGTCGCACAATTCCGGGATAATCCGTTTGAAAAGTTATTCTTCCCCATGGATGCGGTTATGAGTCAGGCGACCTACCGTAAGGACTGGTGGTTGCCGGTAATGCGGGAGCGCATTGACAAAGCCAGCCGTCTCCTCACAGAGGGACATCCGCCAGACTCCGTAAGGGATGTTTTGGTATTGGTAAAAAATGAGCTGAATGATCCGGCGCTGGTGTTGCCGTCTTCCTTTAACAGTCATTCCATTGCCCAAATGATGGACCGGATGACCCTTCCTCAAACAGATCTGGCCAGGGATTTTCTTAATTCAGTTAAGGAATATTACATCAGGATGTATGCTGAAGCCAGTGATAAAAAGGAACGTAAGATTAATGCTCTCACTTCCGGCCAACAACAACTGGATTCATTCAATATACTGAAACAGGAATATCAGAATGAGAGCCTTGATGAAATGGTGAGAAACAGCAATACAACCGAACGGATATCGGTTTACAATAATCATATTATCCAGAGATATGAACCCGTTTACAAAATACAACCGGGGCAACAGTGGATACGAAGTATTTTTTTCGCACCAGTAAAAAATCTTTTCGGAAAAACTACTGACACATTTGTGGTAAACCTGTGTATGGTATGGCTGATGACCTTCCTGCTTTATATCACCCTGAGAACGGATGCTCTGAGAAGAATCATTTCATCCGTATCAACAAGGCGAAAAAAAACAGACAAACCCTGACTAAATGCTAATGAGTTCAAACGGGATTTTTACCAGGGCCTTATAATCTTCGCCCGCTTCCATCATATCCTCGTCTTCCGATTCATAGTACCAGCAAACTTTTACCTTTCCGGTGCCACCGCTATGGACTGCTTCCAGTTTTCTGAAAATATCCAGCATACATTTTGAGGAGCTCGTATTAAAATAATCGAGCCGGACCTGAATTTCCGTGGAAGAGGCCGGAGTATGTGAATAGTTATCCAGCCATTCAAAAACAGGCCGGTAAAATTCAAGGGAGTTTTCCGGTATGGACTTGCCCTTAATGACAAGGACTCCGGAGGAGGGATCAAAAGAAACAGACGGGGTTTTAATGCTCTCTTCAATAACCAGTGGGTCCATGCAGGGGTGTTTTAATATATGGTAACGGATAAACTAAAAAAGGAAAGGGTGGATGAAACCTCATGAAAACTGTATTCCAGTTTCTGGCCTGACTTCCGTGCCATGTCAATCAGTCCCAGGCCGGCACCGCCTTTTTCCGAAAGTTCTGTCCCGGCAAGCTGCTCCACATAATACTGACGCAATGCTTCAGGTGAGAGGCTGTTAATATGTTCGATACGTGATTTCAGGATTTCCACATTTTTATTCTGGATGAAATTGCCGGTAATGATTCTATAACTTGCGCCCTTACCGTAACCAATCATAAAGATAGCCGCATTATCCCTTTCCCGGGTTTCTTCCTTCAGGCTGCCCATGTGATGATAGACATTTTGCAGGCATTCCACCAGGATATGGTAGAATTTTTTTTTCCGTCGGGGCTCTTCCTTCTCATGGTTCATCCTGACCTCCATGATCCTGTAAACAGAAGCAAGTAGTTCGGGTGTGATTTGACCTTTAAAACTGAGAATAATCCTGTCCTCCTCCATTTTATGTAATAAACCATAAATGCTGTCTTCGGTTTGCATGCCCATTACAGATTCCGTTCAAAAATAAAAATTCATTTTAACTCCTGAAATTGTGGCTCCCGCGAGGAAATCATACCTGTTGTCCCCTCCGGCCGGGCTATCCTGGAACCAACCAAGGGCTTCACTATAGGGCCTGTACAGGAAAAAATGTGAAACTTACACCATAAATACTATTTTCGTGAACTTATCCATTCAGCAGGTTCTGCATCCTCATTTCCATACATCCACAACTTGAATCTGATCAGTACTGTTTGCCTGCTTCGTCAGACCGGACCCGAACCGGTACTGTTTGGTGACACCATTACCTGGTTTCTCATTTTTACTAACCTGTTTGTGCTTATTGGCGGCTGGGTGTATTTCCGTTGGGCAAATAAACGTTTCCGGGATGAAAATAAAAAGCTTTCCGAAAAAGTCAGTGAAAGGTCCTATCAGGTAATGATGCAAAAATGGGAACTGGAAAGAAAAAACATCAGTATTTCACAGCAGAATGAGGAAATTATTGACAGTCTGAATTACGCAAGAAATATTCAGTACGCCATTCTGCCAAAAACGGAAAGCCTTAAAAAACACTTTACGGACGCTTTTGTCCTTTACAAGCCAAAAGATATTGTCAGCGGAGATTTTTATTTTTTTGAACAGGTAAATGATAAAATCTACCTGGCGGTTGCGGATTGTACAGGACACGGCGTTGCCGGTGCCTTCATGAGTATGGTCGGAAGTTCCCTCCTTCACCAGATTACCGGTCAAAAGGACATTGGTGGACCGGACACGATACTGAAAAAACTCAACGATGGAATTGTGGATGCCCTCCGTCAAAAAGAAACCGCATCACACGGCGGTATGGACATTGCGCTATGTTGTTTTGACTTCGGTAAAATGCTGGTAGAATTTGCCGGAGCGAACCGTCCGTTATACATGATCCGGAAATACCAGGCGGATTCGATAAAACCCGACAAGCTGCCTATCGGTGGATTTAATCAGGACGAAGACCGCAACTTTTCAATACAATCCATAAACCTTCAGCCGGGGGACCGGTTATACCTGTTTTCGGACGGATATGCCGATCAGTTTGGCGGGCCTGACGGGAAAAAGATAATGACTAAAAAATTCAAGGATCTGGTGCTGTCCATTCATGAAAGTACTATGTACCAGCAGCAGCAAACCCTTGAAGCCTATTTTGAAAACTGGAAAGGAAAATTTGAACAGGTGGACGATGTTCTGGTGGTTGGTCTCCAGATTTAAACATCTGTTACTGCACAACGAGTCTTGTTGTTTTCAATTCAGAGGATCCTGAAACCTGTACCAGGTAAACACCCCTTGCCCAACCTGATACATTTAATACACGATTTTCTCCAGATACTTCCAACCCGGATACATTTGCTTTGAAAACAACCATGCCCATTGAATTGATTACGGTAAGTTCCTGATGCTGCATGTTTCCGGTTCCATTTATGTAAACTCTTTGTCCGGATGGAACCGGCCATAGCATCAGGCGCCCATTCCCGGAATTTTCATTCAGACCTGCCGTGGTAAAAATATAAGGCAGTGAAGCTGATATACATCCATTGGAGTCTGCAACAGATACCGTGTACAATCCATTCAGAAGGGGTATATAGGTCTGAAAAATTTCACCGGGTACAGAATCCCCATTGAAAAACCACTGGTATTGCATGCCAGGCGTGGAAACGAGTTCATTGCCGTTCCAGGTGATAATCGGAACCGGCAGTGTATCAGAAAAGGGAACCGTGTCTGTCCAATTTGTGTTGAGTGCTAAGCCGGTATTCATTCCCAAACCCAGGTCACCCACTGCAGTGCCAGTATCCTCATTCATCCGCCAGTAACCTACGAGTCCTGCTGCAGAAGCCGTATCAATTTGATGGTTCATCCCGGACTGAATTTCCGCCTGGGAAAGTGCCCTGTTATATATGCGTACCTCATCAATCATCCCGCTGAAAAATCGGTCTTCTGGTTGATTGTCATCTGCAAGCTTTCCTATTTTAAATAAATAATCCACTGACGGTACAATGGTTCCGGGAAAGGGGACGGTACCGGCCAGGTTCCCGTCAATGAAAATGGCTAACTGGTTTCCGTCAAATGTTCCGGCAACATGTGTCCAGGTATTCAGGGTAAGGGCAGAATCTCCGCTTATAACATCCACCCAGCTTACCGGCGTACCGCTGGTATCCATGCCCGCAATAGCAAAAGAAAGTTCACCCGTTCCGCCCGCCCGCAATACATATCCTTCCTCTCCAAGACTCCATCCACTGTTACAAACGATCGAGTTCTCCCAATAAAACTGGCCCCATGCATCGGCTTTTATCCAGGCTTCAACGGTAATGGCATCTGTCGGATTAAGTCCGTTTTCCGTACTGAAGCTTACATAAGAAGACAATCCGTCAAATACCAGTGAAGAGGTATTAGGCATGCAGGGCTGCGCTGTAATCATGGTAGTACCAGGAATCAGAAATGCAAGGAAGGAGATGAGTTGTTTCATTATTATAATATTTGGTTTTATCAAACACCTGAAATTAGAATACGTGGATATAATACTCCGGTAATTAGTGTCACTAATCATTTAAAGCCTGCACTGTACTCCTGCCAGGACCTGGTTTTGTTTATACCGTCACCATAGTACACCAGGACTCGGTTCAGAAGATCGGGAGGCAGGTAAAAAGGAATCATGTCCGCAATGTTATCATATTTATCCATTATAACTATGCCTGGAATCATAGGACCTTTTTTACACAATTCATGAATCAAAGGATGAAAAGGTTGCCCGGATACAGTTCCGCCCGGATAGATTTTCCCCTTGTAAGAAATGGTATCCTTTGTGTCTGCATCAAAATCCACAAGATCAAAATGTGCTTTCAGATAGGGGAATACCAATGGGCTGATAAATGAGGTTCTCATCATGACCTTACAGGAGTTGCACCAGGAAGTATGAATGAACACTATTTTCATTCGCGTCGTATCCTGCCTCCGTGAGAATGCTTCCACAGGACTGAGCCATTTCAAGGAATCCAGTTTCCTGTCAAGTGAAGTATCGAAAAACGCCTCCTGATAATTTTGTTGCCAGTCTTCGTAGGTGCTGTTCCGGAAAGCATTTTCAAGAGAAAAAATCAGCAGGGGCTCCAGTTTGCTTTCTTCCAGATATCCGCCGGCAATCATATTCAGGGCGAACTGATTCTTTTCGCGGTTGTACCCATTGAGAAAAAGCGTGGTGGGATATACCAGCTTGTTATTCAGAAGGTGAACCGCCAGCTCATGCGGTATTCGTGGCTTATCCGAGACAGGGAGGTATTTCTTACCGAGAAATTCCACTGTATCCTTTCCCTCGGCGTTAAATTTTACGGGATAAAAATAATTATTGATATATCCTGACAGGTTTTCATTGGCATAGGTTGTTTTCATCATTTTCTTACACCAGCCGCACCAGTCAGTATAAAAGTCAATGATGATGGGCCGGGGCTCCTTTTCGTTCTTTGCAAGGGCTTCATCCAGTCGCATCCAGTGTACACGGCTTCCTTCAGAATCGGGATTGTCCGCACGCAGTGATAAACTCACACCACTAAGTAACAGGACGGTAAAAAACAACCTCCCGGGCCAATCCGGCTTTCTTCCGATAACCTTCTTCATTTCACGATAAAAATTTACTGCTGTACACGATCAGAAACCAAATGACATTTTCCCCGGACATAACCGGTTTGTCATTGTAAATCCATCGTAGTACCAGGGGGGCTGTCTTGTTCAATTTCTGGTTTTACGCGGTCTTCCGGCTTTTGAACGCCTTTTATTTTTTGAACCCGGAGGACGTCCCGGGCCACGGCGTAATTTAGGTCTGCCTGCAATGCGGCCAGGTTTAACATTCTTTGAACCTGGCGGACGGCCGGGGCCGCGGCCGGATCTGTTCTTCTTCTGATTTCTGATTACTGCATCAAGTTTTCTGTTGATCTCGATGAATGATTCCAGGAGATCCGCCCATCCTTTCAGGAGAGCCTTATTTTGTTTGGGTCTTGCCATGACGCAAAGTTACTTACAACTCATTTAAATACCAATGCAACAAGCCTCTATTTTGTTCATAATTAATTTACAAAATAAAACCTGATTTCCTGATCCATGAAAACAAGAGAATGTCCGGAAATTCCTGTATTCATCTGATATTTCCCGGGAAAATTTTTGACATCAGCCTATCGGATCTAATGGTTTGCTCAGGTTTTATTAGAAAATCCAAAAAATTATTTCATAAATGCCTGTTAATTTCTGCATTAATATCCGGCCTTGAGTACCGATCCATGAAAAACCACAGAATTACATTGCCCGGATAAGAACTCACCCGTCTTTCACTCTGCAGAAACCAGAAAAATTTGTTAAAGTATTATAATCAAAATGAGCAGAACATGATGATTCGGCCAATAGTGTTTTTATTACCGGACAATATCATCATTTGTCAAAACAATTTGTAGTAAATTTATATTCACATTTATCCTCAGTATTACATCCTAATATGAAAAGCAAGGTATTTATTATTTCACTGCTCATTCTATCACAATTTCTGTTTTCATGCAGCAGTACACCAGAATCAGCAACCAACAATAACGAGATGATCACATTTTCGAAAGTGCTCGACACGTATTATAACGAGCGAATGCGTCTGTTCCCTCTTGAGGCAACGACCAATGGTGATTACAGGTATAATGACAAACTCCCTGTGGATATAAGCACAGAGTACCGTGATACCCTGAAAAATTTTTATTCCACATTTCTGGATTCGCTGAGAAATTATTCTCCTGATCAACTCAGCGAGCAGGAAAAGATAAGTTATGAGGTGCTGCACTGGGATCTTGAACTAGGACTGGAAGGATTACAATTTAAAGACAACCTGATGCCGGTAAACCAGTTCTGGGGTATGCCGTTGACCTTCGGTCAGTTGGGCTCCGGAAAAAGTATTCAGCCATTCAGGAATACCAAAGATTATGACAACTGGCTGATGCGTGTGCACGGCTTTTATGCATGGTGTGATACCGCCATTTCAAACATGAAGAAAGGTATGGCGGAAAAAATAGTTCCTCCAAGAATTCTGATGGATCGAGTACTTCCGCAAATGCAGGCTATGATTACGGATGATGTCACAAAAAGCCTCTTCTACAAACCCATTGAGAATTTCCCCGATAGTGTAAATGAACCGGACCGGAAAAGGCTGACCGCCGGGTATCGTGATGCCATAAAAAACGAAATCATTCCATCTTACAAAAAATTATACGACTTCATTAAAAATGACTACATAAAGGCATGCAGGGAAACCGCCGGTATCAGTGATATTCCCGGGGGCCGTGATTATTACAGGTACCTCGCAAAATTCTGGACTACTACGGATCTGACTCCTGATGAAATATTCGAAACCGGGCAGAACGAGGTGAAACGGTTACGGGATGAAATGGAAAAAATAATGCTCAGCACCGGGTTTAAAGGAAGTCAGAAGGAATTTTTCACTTTCCTGAATACCGACAAACAATTTTTCCCTTTCACCTCAGCCGAAGCTGTGCTGGATTCATTCAGGAATATTTATGCTGCCATGGAGCCTGCATTGAATACGCTTTTTGATGTAAAACCAAAAACGAAATTTGAAATCCGGGAAACGGAAAAATTCCGGGAAGCCAGTGCAAGTGCTGAATACATCCAGGGCACAGCCGATGGTTCCCGTCCCGGGGTGTTTTATGTCCCGATTCCCGACCCAAGGAAGTTCAATACATTTGGAATGGAAGACCTCTTCCTTCATGAGGCCATTCCGGGCCATCATTACCAGATTTCCCTGCAGCAGGAAAACGACTCATTGCCCAGTTTCCGGCGGTATATATGGTATGGCGCCTTCGGTGAAGGCTGGGCGCTTTACACAGAATCCCTGGGGACGGCCCTGGGTTTGTATAAAAATCCCTACCAGCATTTCGCCGCACTCAGTGAAGAAATGCACCGTGCTATCCGCCTGGTTGTGGATGTGGGAATTCATCTGAAAGGCTGGACCCGGGATCAGGCCATCCAGTTTTCCCTGGACAATGAAGGGGAAAGCAAAGAGGCTATTACGGCAGAAATTGAAAGATATATGGCTATTCCCGGTCAGGCTTTATCCTACAAAATAGGACAGATGAAAATTCTTGAACTTCGTGCAAAAGCTGAAAAAGCGCTTGGGAAGAAATTCAATATGGCAAAATTCCATGATGCCATCCTGGAAAATGGGTGCCTCCCCCTGTCTGTCCTGGAAGATCAGGTAAATCAGTGGATCGAATCTCAAAAAGGTATTTAAGCGGACTGCCTGTCTTACCTATTCAGAATTTACCTTCATTTCTGTTTTTCTCTACCTTCCTGCCAACACAGAACTGGTTGTTTTCTTTCCATTGTGTTTATCACCGGTAAGCCAGGAATACCCTGCTGCTCAAGGCCTGCAAAGGGATATAGACTTTATTTTAAATATGAATTTTAAGACCCCGCCTCATTAAAACCACAGGCGGTATGCGGTTTTGCGTCCTAATTACTATATCTTTGGATACCCCATAATTATCACCAAAAACCCTATTCACACCTCCTTTACTTATCAGTTTATACTGAATCCTTCTGAAACATAACCCGGAAGGACTCTTACTGCATACAACCCCTGTTAACGACATCTATGTATCAGAAACGAATCCTCATCCTGTGTGCCTTTCTCCTGTTCTCCTGGCAGGGATATGCACAACTGGCCAATGCGAACGGTATCACCATCGGAAAACCCTGGCTGGGAAATCCGGGGATTCAGGAAACCGTATCCCAAATCATGGCACGTGAAGCGGCCCATCCTTTCGTCTTTGATCCGAATAAAATCATGGAAACAAAGACCGAAGAAGGAGAAGAAAATAAGGTGCGACGGCCCAAACGCAACAAACTTTCTCCACGGGTAAGCCGGTGGCCCGCTCCCGATCCCAACCAGGTAATCGGACGCTTTGCCATTCCCGCCACCACCTATACAGTGAGCACCGGTTTTGATTCAAACGACCTGGGGTCCTCGGGATATATCCCACCCGACTCCAATGGGGCGGCAGGTCCCTCTCAAATTTTGGTTGCCTCAAATGGCAGAATCCGGGTATTCAGCAAACAAGGGGTTCTTGGGCCGCTCGATGTAACTACAAATACTTTTTTCAATTCTGTCAGAGACGGAAGTACAAGCAGCGATCCCCATGTACGCTACGATCGTTTATCAGGCAGATGGTTTGTGACCATGATCAATGTCTCTACTCCCAACAGGGTTATGATCGCGGTTAGTTCAGGTTCAGTAATTACCAGCCAGTCCAGTTTTACTTTCTTTCAGTTTACCCAGGACCAGGTAGGCACAGTACCCAATGCTGATACCGGTGCCCTGGCTGATTACGATACTTTCGGACTGGATGCCAATGCCCTGTATATCGGCGTCAATATGTTTGCGGGCGGAGCCACCTACATCGGCACTTCGGCATTCATTATCAGGAAGTCGGCTTTGCTTAGCGGGAGCCTGGTAGTAACAGTCTTCAGGCAACTTTGCACCTCTTCCGGGGCAGGTATTTATACCCCGCAGGGTGTGGACAATGATGACCCGGCTGCCACCGAAGGATACCTGATTGGAGTGGATAATGCCTCCTATGGAAAACTGGTTATGAAACGGATTTCAGACCCCGGAGGTACACCGGTTCTTTCAGCCAACCTGAACATTACCGTGCCCACTACTGTTTATCCCCAGAATCAACCTGCACAGGGTTCTACCAAAGCTCTTGATGCCATAGACGATCGTTTGTATGCTGCCATGATCAAGAAAAACAAACTGACAGGTGTGTCTTCCCTGTGGACTGCACATACAAATGAGGTAAATTCTTCGGGGGTATCGAGTTCTTCCGGAAACAGAAATGGTGTCCGGTGGTATGAGGTAGGCAATCTTACCACCACCCCTGCTTTATTGCAATCCGGAACCTTATATGATCCCGCTTCCAGTAATCCTTTGGGTTACTGGTTTGGTTCCGTAGCAGCCAACGGGCAGGGTCACATGTTTCTGGGCTGCAGCAGCGCAGGAACGAACAGCCATGCCCAGATATCCGTTTCGGGCCATCTCAATACGGATGTTTCAGGTATTACAGACGCACCGGTGGTTGCACAGACTTCCTCGAGTAATTACAATGTTCAGTCAAGCACTCCCCAGCGATGGGGTGATTACTCCCAGCTTACTGTGGATCCGCAAAATGATCAGGATGTATGGGCGTTTCAGGAATACTGCAATGCAAATAATTCATGGATGGTACGCGCCATAAAACTTATGGCTCCGCCGCCGGCGGATGTCACCAGCGCAACTCCCTCCACTGTCAGCAGCGGATTGGGATCGGTGTCGGTTGTAATTACAGGAACCCAGGTAAACTCTTCCGGTTTTTTTGATCCAGGAACCGGTTTCCCCGACCGGCTTGGAGTGAGCGTAAGCGGAGGGGTAACGGTTACCGGTGTGCAATTTGACAACCCGACACAAATAACACTTACCCTGAATACCAATGGTGCCAGTCAGGGCTTACAGACGGTTACGGTCACCAACCCTGATGGTCAGACCACTTCGGGTGCAGTACTTACGATTTCCGCACCAGCCGCAGTCCTGAATCTGAAAGCATTTATTCAGGGATTCTACCTCGGAGGCGGTCAGATGGTTGCTGTTGCAGATCCGGGCGGCCACATAGCCTTATGCGATACGGTAACGGTTGCACTTGCCAATGTCGCTGCACCTAATTCCATTGCCTATACAGACAGGAATGTTTTGATGACTGACGGAATGGGAAGTTTTGCATTCCCATCCACCGTGCTGGGCCTGTCGTATTACATTGTTTTCAAACACCGTAATTCACTGGAAACCTGGAGTGCCTTTCCTGTAACCTTCAGCAGCAGCAATATTTCGTATGATTTTACCACAGCTGCAAATAAAGCCTACGGCAATAACATGAAAAATATAGGGGGGGCGTATTGCATTTACAGCGGGGATGTAACTCAGGATGGAGTAATTGAATCGGGTGATTACAGCCAGGTGGAAAACTCATCTCAACTTTTTATTTTTGCGTATTACGTGGATGATGTAACGGGTGATGACTTAGTCGAATCTGCGGATTACAGTCTTATTGAAAATAATTCCCAGATGTTTCTGATATCCGCCCGGCCCTGAGAGGAACTGATGAACCTATACTTAAGGCAGGAAGTTTCCTGCCTTTTCTATTTCCATTTTTTGTATTTTACATTCTTCTAATTACATTTATAACATAATACATCCTGAGTATGAAAACCCCGAAATACACCATCAGCCTGCTGACTGTCTTTATGGCCTTCATTATTTTTTCAGCACTTGGACAGGAGAAATGGCACTGGCCTGAAAAAGCCACCAATCTGAAAGTCTTACCCAAAAACACAACAGGAGAAGAACTTCACGCGAAGATGCATGAGTTTACCAAAAGCCTTGGTGTTAAATGTATGTATTGTCATGAAGGAAAGGAGGGCGCTTCCTTTACTGAAGTAAATTTTGCCTCCGATGCCAAACCTGAAAAAGTTACCGCCAGAAAAATGATGAAGATGACGGATGCAATCAACAGGAAATTTATGGACAAAATGGGTGAACACGGCTTCGATCACATTACCTGTGTGACCTGCCATCGCGGGTCGCCGCATCCCATGACGAGTATTGATTCCCTGGTAGTGAAATAAACTTTTTCCGAATTGATATAATACTTTGAAGGCGGTCTTTTGCGATGGGTTCTCGTTCCATGCCTGACAGCCATTGCGGCTCTATTAATCGGGGTGGAGCCCGCGCATTTCAAAACCGTAAATCCTCCGGTATGCTTCTGTAATTCCACAGATGAATCCCGGGCAATGCATCAGGATCCGGTGCGTGCATTATGCGGTTTGGGAAAAGTGATTTCCGTCGAATAATTTTTCCAGGTCTTCCATCAGAACGGGTTTAATCAGGTAGGCAATCACATTTTCATAGGTTGCGGCACGGGCCTTATCATGGTCATCCCGGATGGAACACATAATAATAACCGGAATCTGCTTGTTCAGTTGCACATGAATTTTATGTAGTGCATCCAGGAACTCAAATCCGTTGAGTACCGGCATATTTACATCCAGGAAGATCAGATTGGGAAGAATGGATCCGTTTCGCAGTGTGAGTTTGTCCAGCGCTTCCACTCCTGTGGATGCTTCCATATATTCTTCGGAAAAAGAACCGGCCGACAAGGTTCTTTTTAGAATATAGCGATCGGTGGAACTGTCATCAATGATGAGTATCCGGTTGAATCTGTACTTCATACACAGTGATTTTTAGTCGCAGTAATAGAAATCGTCAATGAAGGTAAAAAAAATTATAAAATTTTCAGATATATCTTCAATAATTCCGGCAATATTTCGGGTTCCGGTATTCGGGCAGCAATGGCGGATGACAGGTTCAGAGAAGTGTAAGTTCCCAATTTAGTTTTAAATTTCTCCCTTATTATCCCGTCACATGACTCCTTCCAAAAGAATACACATCACAGAAATCAGATGAATAAAACTGTGTTCTCTAAAGGTACAGACGGAGTG
>JADZBN010000009.1 GCA_020852075.1 Bacteroidia bacterium | reverse complement strand
CAGGTTTTTGTTATCCTGATGCATTCCGGAGATGCCAAAAGCAGTTGCAATTCCATAATGTGATGCTGGGTAATACTTGATATCATAGGTCAGTGTATTCAAACTCATCCATAATCCTGGCTTATCTTTGAATTGTTTGTATTCCCTTCTGTTGTCTCCTTGCCAGCCCCAATTCACCTTCAGTTGACTTCTCCCAATAATGAAATTGCTGATGGATGAAATTTTGTTATGTATTATATGCTGATAGGGCAATACAAGATTTCTTGTGTTTAACTCCGATTCCGCGGGAATATTGCCACTGGTATCCAGTAATTTTCCTGATACAGTATCACGATTACCCTCGGTAATTCCAAACCATGAATCAAAGCGACTGTAATGGAGATGGCTAAAACCCCAGGTCCGGTTAAGCCCTATTGTAAGTTCATTACTAAAGTTATGAAATCCTGAATTGAATACCCGTTCCACAGGTGTTCTGAAAGATGCTGCATTCCTGTAAGTGACCCTGCCCCTCCAGATGAGGCCATTTCTATTGCCTTCCAGCATGCCTGAGGCGGTTCCCATTCGGTTGTTGGTTGAGATTCCTGTAACAATCTCCCCCTGAATTACACTGGGGGGTGGAGGAATCGGCTCCAATATGTTAATGACTCCTCCAAGTGCGTCTGAACCATAGAGCAGACTTGCCGGACCTTTCAAAATTTCTATTTTGTCAGCAGAAAACGGATCTATCTCAATTCCATGTTCATCGCCCCACTGTTGATCTTCCTGCCTGATACCCTCATCAACGACCACAACCCGGTTGGAACTCAGACCTCTGATAACTGGTTTGGAAATACCTGCACCCGTACTTACCTCATTAATTCCTGGTTGTGCTGCGAGAGCCCCAATAAGGCTTCCCGATCCTGATAACCGGATAGGGGATATATCCATTTGGGTAACCGGTGTACTGGTCCTTTTTGAATCCGTAGTAAAAACACTTCCTGAAATGATAACCTCCGGTTTTTCAACCGAAGATGGTTCAAGTTCAAAATTGAGTAATTTGGTAGTGAGAAGATTTACCGCTCTTGATATGGTAGAATACCCTAACATTTTCACCTGGAGTACAAATTCTCCTTCGGGCAGATTGACAATTTTGTAGTTTCCGGCAGAATCGGCTATGCTTCCTGTCTTCAGATCAGGAAAATAAACTATTGAACCAGGTAATGATTCTCCCGTATTTTTATCTTTAATATGTCCTGATAATTCCTGACCAGGTGATTTTGCAGAGGAAAGAAAAAATGTACACAATAGAAGTTTTACAATTTTATATTTTTTCATTTACAGGATGAATGATTTACAGATGAACAATGCAACAACCCACAACTCTGATATCCCTGGTTGAAATGCCGGATTTAAATAAAAAATCAGGTAATTATTGATTGATTAAGCCAGGAACGGAGGCCCTCTTTGAAAACTGGAACCCGAATACAATACCACTTCAATAGTGGATTGTAATTCAAAATAGAAAAAGTCCAGGGTGGAAGGAATTATGGTATGACCAGGTAAAAAAGAATCAAATATGATCCCCTGCCATTGAAAAATCTGGCAATGGTTGTGTGGCAGACCCAGATTGGGCTCTGTCGTATTTACCTCAGGGTTATCGCAGGTTTCTCCATGATGAAATAATTCATGAATCATCAGTTTTGGAAAAACAGTCCATGTTATGGCGACCAAAAGAATAATTGCAATATGACGCCTTCGTTTCATCAACGCTCCAAAGATAACTGCAACTATTATTCTATTCCCCTTCAGAAGGATTGAATTCATTCGAAGTTCATTTTCAACAAAATGTATAATTCATTAATTTTCGGAGATGCATTTCTATTATTCCGTGAACAAACCGTACGGCATGTTGTCTCAGTTCCGCCGCGAGGGTTCCAGACAATCGCTGGCAGACCTGGATTTTAAATTTCCGATCGATGTGTACCCCGTTGGCCGACTGGATGCGGAGAGTGAAGGCCTCCTTATTCTTACAAATGATGTAAGCCTGAATAATAAGTTGCTGGATCCCTTGCAAGGCCACCCCAGAAAATACCTGGTTCAGGTTGAAGGTGAAATTTCCGATGAAGCCGTAAAAAAATTAGCAACAGGAATTCCGGTCCGGATCAAAAAATCAGAAATAATGACCCGGCCTGCCATTGTTGAAAGAACGGACCGTCCTGATAATTTACCAGACAGAGTACCGCCTGTGAGGTACCGAAAATCCATTCCTACTTCCTGGATTTATTTGCAACTTACGGAAGGCAAATACCATCAGGTGAGAAAAATGACTGCGGCGGCCGGCTTTCCGACCCTCCGGCTGGTGAGGATATCCGTTTCCGGGATTACACTGCCATCATGGTCACCCGGTGATGTCAAAAAATGGCGGAAATTGGATTTTTTCAAAATGTTGGAACCAATTTGATGACGGCCTCGTATTTCTGCAAGGTATCACGCTCCAAACTATTTTATAAGAAATCCAAAAAAACTGGTACCTTTGTGACTGCGACTTCTCTCACTATTCAAACTCCCAATGAAAATCATTAAATGCCTGTTATTGACCCTGTCAGTGGCAATAGCCCGGAATGGTAGTGCCTCGGATCCAGTCAATGGACCTGTTCGTTGTTCCACGATGGAACACATGCAGCATTTGTCTGCTGAAAATCCGGCATTGTTGCAAATCTGGCAGTCCGATGAACAAATGCTTCAGCAGGCTATGTCACAAAACGCACTCAACCGTTCATCATCCTTCATTTCTGTTTTGCCCGTAGTTGTACATGTAGTATATAAGACAAATGGACAAAATATTTCCGATGCACAGATTCAAAGCCAGATTGACGTACTGAATGAAGATTTTGCAAGGCAGAATGCAGACACCACGAGTACGCCTGCTGCTTTCCGGCCTGCTGCTTCAGCCACAAATTTCCGTTTTTGCCTTGCACAGACCGATCCTTTTGGAAATCCAACAACCGGAATCGAAAGGAGAATGACTACCGTAACATCCTTTTCAACCAATGATGATGTAAAGACATACAGTTCCGGTGGTATGGATGCCTGGGACGTGAACCGTTATTTTAATATTTGGGTATGTAAACTTTCGGGAGGAATTCTCGGTTATGGCGAATTCCCGTCAAGCGCTCATACTAATACCTATGGAGTGGTTATTAATTATGATGCTTTCGGCCGAACCGGTTTAGTCAGCCCACCCTATAATATGGGACGAACAAGCACTCATGAAATCGGACATTGCTTTAACCTGAAACATATCTGGGGAGACGACGGCGGCGGATGTACAGGATCTGATTATGTTACGGATACTCCCAATCAGTCATCAGAAACGTATGGCTGCAGGTCCTGGCCTGCTTACGATGCTTGTACAGGCAGTTCCGGTAACGGTTATATGTATATGAATTATATGGATTACAGTGACGATAATTGCCTGAATATGTTTACTGTTGGCCAGGCTACAAGAATGGCAAATGCAATGAGTCTTTTTTATCCGACCTTACTGACCTCTACAGCCTGTGAATCTGTAAATGGTCTGGGAGATTCACCCGATGATTTCCGCTTTAATCTGTATCCGAATCCGTCTTCCGGTATTATCAATGTGGATATGTTTTACATGCAGAATATTGGTGAACATGTGAAATTGACTGTAACAGATTTGACGGGAAGATCCATAATGGAGCGCATTGTGCATAATCCCAACGGGCATATTATTCAATTGGATCTTACCGGGAATAACGCGGGGATTTACTTTATTACAATCTCAAATGATAATTACAATAAAACCCAGCGGTTCATGATCACGAACTGATGGGTTTCATCTCCATAAAAAAGGCAGGTAACATACCTGCCTTTTTTCTTTAGTACTCCGGCGTATCTTATAGGTACTTTAAAAAAAGATCCATTGACTGCCGTTTTCTTTCATCAAGTTCAAAGGAAATAAAATGCTCAAGGTATTGTTCGGCGTTTTCATAGGTCAGAGGCCCCGTTCCGTATTCTTTCAATACTTCCGGAATTCGTTTCAGGCCAATTCCAAGTGAACGATTCAGGGAATCCCTCAATTCTTCAGAAATTTTATTGACAACAACCCAACAAGCAAAAACGAAAGGCCGGCCGGTCATTTTTTTCCATTCTGAAGAAAGATCATACACATAGGGAAAGTTTTTTTTCATTTCTAAAGCCCGGTCACCGATAACTACTCCTGCTGTATTTCCCCTGATTTCCTGCTCATATCCTTCAGTTGAAGAAATCCAGTCAGGATGAATTTTCCAGAATTCTTTCGACAGAATTTGGACAAGCTGAACTGAGGTTCTCGACTGGTAATCCAGTTGAACCCGTTTAATTTGATGCAGGGGTGTTTCACTCAGCATTAAAACAGAAGAGACCTCACCGTCAGCCGAAATGCAATAATCGGAAATGATCTGGTATGACTTTAACTCCGGAAGGATGGCAACGGGAACAAGCCCCGTATCTACGGTTCCGTCAATCAGTTTCTCTGCGCAGACGGAAGGAGGATCAATTCTTACATTGAATTTCTGCGCTTCCGGCCCGTGTTGCAATCCAAAAAGAAACGGCTTACTGTTGAGGTAGGAAACAAGGGAAATATTCAGAGGCTTCATGGTACGTAAATAGAACACCTTTAATGACTATTCTTCAATGGATAGCCGGTGATAAAATATGGATACAAAGATAATGGTTCCTTGCTGTAAGAACCGGGCAAGTATCCTGAAAAGTAAAAGAATCAGTTGTCAATCACTGCCTTTATCTGCCGGACCCGATCTGTCTGATGATGGTGCATGTGAAAAGCCATCCGCACGCTGATCCTCTCATTGAAATGATGAAGTCTGCCTGAAACACTGTCAGATTTCACCTTCAATCAGGTCTTCAAGTCGTTTGGGCTCTACTCCTGTATCCACTGCCTGCTTTTTCCACCTGCGAACCCGGTTTTTAATCCGTTCAGAAATCAGATACATGACAGGCACCATAATCAGTGTCAGGAATGTTGCAAAGCCCAGGCCGAAAATCATGGTCCAGGAAAGGGGCCCCCAGAATGCCGTATTGTCACCACCGAAGTATATGTGCGGATTAAACTCATTAAACAATGTGGAAAAGTCAATATTCAATCCTACCGCCAGAGGTACAAGCCCAAACATGGTCGCAAAGGCGGTTAGTATTACCGGTGTCATCCTGGTTTTTCCTGCCTCTACGATAGCATCAAATACCGGAACGCCTTTAGACCGGAGGACGTCCGTGAATTCAACAAGCAGTATTCCGTTCCTGACAACAATTCCGGCCAGAGCGATGATTCCCACCCCGCTCATAACCATCGAAAATTCCATTTTCCAGAAGGAGAATCCTAAAAAGACCCCGATAATACTGAACAAAATCTCAGAAAGGATGATCAATGGCTTGCTTATCGAATTGAATTGGATTACCAGTATCAGGATGATCAGCAGGAGGGAAGTCATCATGGCCCAACCGAGGAAGGCTTGTGTTTCTGCCTGATCCTCCTGGGCACCGGTCATTTCAATTTCTACTCCCGACACTGCAGGATAGCTTTTCAATGCCTTCTGCACCTCGCCTACAACTGCACTTTCGGCATACCCGGTCAGTATATTGGATGATATAGTGACCAAACGCTTCTGGTTTTTTCTTTTGATAACACCATAGGTATCGGAATATTTTACATCCGCAAAACTGGACAGAGGAACATTCCGGACCAATCCACCCATGCTCATATCCCTGTAAAGGATTTTCAGGTTTCTCAGCATATCTATATTGTACCGCTGGTCATCCTGGTATTTTATTACAATATTATAATCATCATTTGCATCCCTGAATTTTGAAATGTCTGTTCCCAGTACTCCAAGGTAGATTTCATTCCCGATGGTATAAGTAGATATTCCCTCCCTGTTTGCTCTTTCCCGGTCTATATCAAATACGATCTGTGGCTTCTGATCCTGAAGGTCGGAACGCAGTTCTTCCACTCCCTCGATTTTCAGGGAATCCAGATAACGCTTCAGGGACTTGCTGGTTGTAACAAGATCTTCGTAATTGTCTCCGCGGACTTCAATGTTAACGGGCTTTCCAACGGGCGGTCCACCCTGTTCCTGTGCGACGGTGATTTCAGCACCCGGAATTCCCTTTATTGCCTTCCGGATTTTATCCAGATAAGCAACGGTTGATTTACCGTTTCTCTTGCCATACTCCACAAAGGCGACCGAGACCTTACTCTTGTTTGGATAATTTCCCTGATCTTCATCTTGCGGATCCGTTACATTTACCGTGACATTACTGATTACCGATTTAACCAGAGGATTTGGCCAGTCAATCGCCTTGTAAACACGACTTTCAACAACTTGTGTTATGGAATCAGTATATGCCTGGTCAGTACCAACAGGCAGGCTGGTGTAAACATATATGAAATTGGGATCGGCGGTTGGGAAAAAGCTCATCCCTCCGTTCCTTACCATAAGCATGACGATCGAAAGTATAAACAGACCGAAAATCCCCACCATCATTTTATACGGACGGTGCAGGCACCATACAAGGATTTTTCTATACCATTGCTGAAAGGCGGGCCATTGATTTTCCTGAAACCGGCGGATAACATGACGTAGCCAGAAATGATTTATCAGATAAAGCAGCAGAACTGTAACACCAAAATTACCGGTTCCGAAATCAATCAGGTATCCCAGTAGAATCGCTATCCCAAAAAAGACCAGTGAACGCTTCAGATTTTTGTTACCACGGTTTTCACCCGGTTTGTGAGGTTTCATAAATTGAGCCGCAAAAACGGGATTGATGATGTAAGCGACAATCAATGATGCTGTCAGCGTAACTATCAGCGTAACGGGTAAAAAGAACATAAACTTTCCAATTATACCTTTCCAGAAAAGCAACGGAAAGAAGGGCGCCAGTGTGGTAAGTGTGCCGGAAAGTACTGGCAGGAAGACCTCCCCGGCTGCTAATTTTGCTGCCTCGGTAATGTTTTTCTTTCCGTTAGCAAATATTCTGTGAGTGTTCTCAATTACCACAATGGCATCATCTACAACAATGCCAAGAGCCAGAAGGAAGGAGAATAATACAATCATGTTCAGGGTAAAACCGATTGCCGGCATCACCATGAAGGCAAGACACATGGACAACGGAACCGACAGTGCGACGAAAAACGCATTCGTGGTTCCCATAAAAAACATCAGAATCAGGAATACAAGAATAAAACCAATGATTATTGTATTTATGAGATCATGTAGTGTAACCCGCGTCATTTCACTCTGATCACCCGTGAGTGTAACCTTGACATCCTTTGGCCATGAATGCTCCTGAAGATCGGTCATAAGCGCAACAATCTTATCGGAAGCTTCAATCAGATTTTCACCTTTCCGTTTAACAATATTCAGTGTGATTACATTTTTATGATCCAGCCTTGCATAGCTCTCCTGTTCATGAAAACTGTCCCTGACATCAGCAATATTTTTCAGGTAAACCGGGCTTCCATCAATGGAATTGATTATCGTATTTCCAATCTGCTCTGCATTTTTATACTCACCCGTTACACTCAATGAACGCCTGAGTCCGTCCATCCTGACTGTCCCCCCGGGAATAGTAATATTTTCTGACTGGATGGCCCGTGCAATGTCACCCATGGAAATTCTTGCCGCCTGCATCTTGATCATATCAACATTGATCTGAATTTCCCGTTCCAGCGCGCCAATTATGTCAACCTTCTTTACTTCTTTCATGCTCTCCAGGCGATCCTTGGCATCATCAGCGTATAATTTCAGCTTGGCCAGGTCATAATCACCGCTGATGTTAACCTGCATTATAGGAAGATCAGAAAAATTAATATCTATGATTTCAGGGTCATTCTTCAGATCACTGGGAAGATCCTTTTTGCTCTTATCTACAGCATCTTTAACTTTTTGTTTTGCATCTTCGATCTTTACGTCAGAATTGAATTCGACAATAATATTGCAATAGTCCTGCAGAGAATTACTTTTAATCTTTTTAACCCCCGCAATATTTTTGCATTCCTTCTCAATGGGTCTGACGATGAGGTTCTCCATGTCCTTCGGGGAAGTTCCGGGATAAACCACGCTGACATAAATATTCGGAAGGGAGATGTCAGGGAAATTCTCTTTAGGCAGGCTCTTATAAGCCGATATGCCCATTATTACCAGGATGAGGGTGAGTATGAAAACAGCTGTTCTGTTTTCAATAGACCAGGACGATGGCCTGAATTCTTTATGATGTCCTTGCATAAGTAGTGTATCGGTATGGGGTGGAGAATGATAAATTTATGGTGTTATGAACCATCAGAATTTAATGACATCTCCATCAATTACATTCTGAAACCCGGTCGTAATCACCTTGTCTCCGGAATCCAGGCCGGAAGTAACTTCCGTAATTCCGTTATATATAATACCGGTGCTGATTTCCTTCCGGTGAGCCACTGTTTTTCCGTTGTCAAGGCTTACCACATAAACAAACTGTCCGTCTTTTGATTTCTGGATTGAATTTTCCGGTATTGAAAATGCTTTAGGGGATTCATAATCCAGTATTTTCAGAATAGCCATCATATTCGGATGAAAGGTACCCGCTGATGGGCTCAGCCGGACTTCAACATTAAATGTTCTGTTCAGTGTGTTTATTGCCTGGCCGGAATAATCAAGATGTGTATTGATTACCTTTCCCAAATCGGGAAATTCCACTACTACCTTATCGCCTTTGTGTACTTTTGATATAAACGATTCGGCAATTTCTGCCACTACTTTCAATTCTCCCAGGTTTACAAGCCTGATGGCAGCAACACCCGGAGCCACCGACTGGCCTGTTTTAATCATCACCTCATCCACCGTCCCGTTAAAGGGTGCTTTAATTCTGGTCATATCAAGCTGGTCTGATAATGCGCCCATCTGTTTTTCAAGAGATTCCTTATTGGTTTTAGCCTGTAAAAACTGAACTTCACTTCCGATTTTCTGATCCCACAGGTTTTTCTGCTTTTCAAATAGCTGTGTGGCAAGGTCAAGTTGGGATTGGATCGTGCCGATCTGCTGACGAATTATCCGGTCATCTATGGTTGCCAGTACCTGCCCTTTGGTAACCCTGTCGCCCGCTCTCACATCAACCGCTGTCACAGATCCCATGCTTTCGGCACTGAGTACAACATCCTCATCTCCTTTTACCTTTGCCTGCACTTCAATGTAATGCATAAACGGCCGTGGAGTCATTTCAGTAATTGCCACAAGTTTGGATTTCGCACCTAAGCTGTCTCCGGCTGACAGTTCCGCTTCCAGGGTAGCTATTTTTTCTTTGAGCTCGGACTGTTCTTTTTTCAGTTTCTCAAGCTGGGTCTTCTTGTCACCGCTTTCAGCATCCTGTGAGCAGGAGTATACAAATGCAAGAGCAGTGATAACAACAAAAAATATTTTCATAGTGTGGGTGTGTTATTTATATAGAGGATACAGGCTAATAGATGATATTGCCAAGGGCTTTGTCATAATCAATCTTCGCTACAATAACTGAATACATAGCATTGTAATAGTTCGCCTGAGCTTCCTTCAGGCTGGTTTCTGCATTGAGGACTTCAAGATTACTTCCAACACCCTGATCATATTTTAATTTGGCGGTTTTATATACTTCATTGGAAAGGGTCAGGTTTGACTGCTGTATGGTAAAATCATGGGAAGCGTCCTCCAGGGAGGTCCTTGCTGATTGTGATTCCAGAGCAACCGCATTTTCAAAATTTGAAATTTGATTTTGGATTTTCTCGAGAGCACGCTTTTCCTGTTGGATCTTGTAATGCTTTTGCCTGCCGTCAAAAATCGGAATGTTCAGTGTAGCCCCGATTATACCGGTAGGATACCATCCCTCATCAGGATCGAAAATGTCAAACTTATCCCGTTGGGCTGAGGTACTTAAGTCGCCATAGGCAATCAGGCTGGGATAAAAGCCTACACGGTACCGTTTCAGATTATATTGCTGAAGCTGATACTGGGTTTTTAATATGGAATACTCAATCCTTTTGGACGGGTCAGCCTGCAACTGATCCATGGCAATTTTGTCTGCAGCCAGGGTATCCGTTAGACTAAGACTTGCATTTGCTGCCATTCCCATTTGGAATTTCAATGCCGTCATGGAAACGGAAAGTGTATTATTGAATTTTTCTTTTTCCGATAAAACATTGTTGTAGTTCACCTGTCCACGGTCAACATCCAGTTTTTCCACAAAACCATTGGCATACAATACACGGGTATCATCAAGCATCTTCTTAACCCTTACAAGATTGGCATCAACCACCCTTGACATTTCTGTGAGGACAAGGTAATTGTAGTATGCTTTCATAACCGCCACAGCTGTTTCTATCTTAGTCCGGTTCAGGTTTTTCCTGGATAACTCACGGATCGTCTTTGATGCCTGCACACCTACCAGGTACGATGGATCAAAAAGTATCTGGCTGGCACTCAAACCAGCCGTGGCATTGTAACGGGTTCCAAATTTAAGAGGGAGATAGGTGCCCGGTGGTTGTCCTACGAACTCACCGGGAATCAGTGAGGTAGGTAATGCTACAAAGTCCTTGACGTCAAAACTGCCATTCACCTGAGGCAGGCCTATTCCGATTACTTCGTTTACCTGAGCATCCGAAATTTTTGTATCCAGCGTTGCGTTTACCACATCCATCTGATGGATGAGTGCGAAATCAATAGCCTGCTTCAGGGAGAATGAATAGGATGAATCCCTTGACTGGGTACGACCTGCAAATGGCAGAATCATCAGAATTAGTATGGATGAAATTTTTCTCATATGGGTATTGTCGAATACGGTAAATAAATATTGTATAAACTATTCACTTTCTGTGATTTGTTTGTATTTGTTGATGAGCCTGTGCCCCTTGAGGGTTACAATCCCGTGAAGAAAATGGTCCAGTAATGCCAGATGTACCTCCTGAATATGAAATTGCCCTGGCGGATAGATGGAAGGATCAAAACCACAGTCAATTTCCTGCAGCCGGAGCCTGGCAAGTATTTTAATTGGCAGATCTTTCCTGTATAATTCATGACGGATCCCCTTTTTAAGATTTTCCTCAATAAAGGAAATCAGTTGGGTTTCCTTGAACTTTCGGAAGAGCATCCAGGAAGCAGGGTAGTATTTTTGCAAATCATAAAACAGATTAGGGTTCATCTGACCCAGTTTTGATGCCATGTATTTCATGGACAGCATGAGTTCATCAACAGGATTTTCTGATTCCCTGTGGATATGATCTATATCACGACATTGGCTCTCTATTTCTTCCTCCATCAATACCCTCACCAGGGTACTCTTATTTTTAAAATTCTGGTAAAGCGTTTTTTTTGAAATTCCAAGATGACCGGAAATATCATCCATCGTAATGCTGCGGATTCCATGCCTGTAATAAAGTTCAATGGCTCCCTGCTTGATTCGCTGGATTATTTGGGTCGTGGGTATCATGCATTTTCGGCGCGCAAAACTATAAAAACTATTTTCATGGAAAAAGTTTCCTGCACTTTTCCTGTTTGGATACAACGCATTCCTGTTGCTATCCAATTCGTTTGCAAATCGGGATGCTAGCAATTTTCTGCCCACCCGCCTGTTAAACCTGAGTGCTCTGTTGTTGGGACTTTACCACTCGCCATCCATTTCGTACCTTCGTACCTCTTTTTAGTAAATGATGGAATTACAGGCACTTACAGCGGTATCGCCCGTTGATGGCAGGTATTGGAAATATACCGCGGTTCTTTCGGATTATTTTTCTGAATCAGCCCTGATGAAATTCAGGTTGATGGTAGAAGTGGAATACCTGCTTGCACTTTCAGAAATAGGTCTTCCGGGGATGGAAAAAGTAAAAGGTTTCCCACCCGAAAAGTTGAAGGATGTGTACCGGAAATTCAATACGCAGGATGCCTTTCGCATCAAGGAATGTGAAGCGATAACAAACCATGATGTCAAAGCACTTGAATATTTTCTGAAAGAAAAACTTGATGGCCTGGCCTTGCGGGACATCCGTGAATTTGTGCATTTCGGCCTGACCTCACAGGACATAAACAATACAGCTCTTCCTCTTTCGATTAAGGCGGCATTGAATGATGTTTACACTCCAGGACTAAAGGGTGTAATTGCGGCTCTGGAGAAAAAGGCATCTGAATGGCTGGATATTGCCATGCTTTCCCGTACCCACGGTCAGCCCGCCTCCCCAACCCGGCTTGGAAAGGAAATAATGGTTTTTGTGGAAAGGTTAAATAGCCAGTACGCCCGGCTTACGTCAATTCCGTTTTCATGCAAGTTTGGAGGTGCAACCGGAAATTTTAATGCACACCACGTTGCATACCCTGAAATTGACTGGAAGAAATTCGCGGATAATTTTACACAGGAACGATTGGGACTTGTCCGGCAGCAGTTTACAACCCAGATTGAACATTATGACAACTTGTGCGCTATGTTCGATGCGATGAAAAGAATCAATAATATCCTCATTGATCTGAACAGGGATCTCTGGACCTATATTTCATTGGATTATTTCAAGCAGCAGACCAAGGAACATGAAATTGGTTCTTCTGCCATGCCGCATAAAATTAACCCCATAGATTTTGAAAACTCTGAAGGCAACCTTGGTATGGCAAATGCAATACTGGAACACATGTCATCAAAATTACCCATTTCAAGATTGCAGCGGGACCTTACCGATTCAACGGTTATGAGAAACGTGGGAGTGCCGTTTGCACACATTCATATTGCACTGCTTTCACTTCTGCGAGGGCTTGACAAACTCCTGGTAAACGTGGAAGCGATTCGATTGGATCTGGAAAATAACTGGGCGGTTATTGCTGAGGCAATTCAAACCATCTTACGCCGGGAAAACTACCCGAACCCCTATGAATCCCTCAAAGAGCTGACAAGGAATCACAAGCGCCTCACACGCGAAGACT
>JADZBN010000008.1 GCA_020852075.1 Bacteroidia bacterium | reverse complement strand
TGTGATTCAGGACCAAAGGTACGAATCAACAAGTGGAATGTAATGGTAAAGACATGGTAATACCACAATGATCAGAATCAACAGCAGCGCTTGAAATTTCTCCTGATTTCAGAAAAAATAAAATCAAAAACATCACCCGGCATCGTGGCATACCGGTGAAAAATCTCCGGTTAACCGTCTGTCAGATCAGCTTCCTGATGGCCATTTCCAGAGCCGTCTGGCTGATCCTGGTGTTTTCCGGATGATGCACAAATATTTCTTTCAGTGCTCCGCCAATGCATTGGGATACATCATTAAAAATCGCATCATCCGTTATCGGGGTATTAATATTCATCAGGTAACGGAAGACCCTTGCCATTCCGCAATTTGATATAAAATCAGGAATGACACTTACCGTATTATCGGCATACGCAGCAGTAGGTCCGTAAAAAATTTCGGTATCAGCAAAGGGCACGTTTGCGCCGCAGGCAATCAGTTCAAGCCCTCCTTCTATCAGTTTTTCAAGGTGTTCACGATGCACCAGCCTGCTGGCGGCGGCGGGAATAAAAATTTCTGCCGGCACCTGCCATAAATCCTTTTTTATTTTTTCAAAGGGTATCAGTTCCGGATCGTTCAACTGGTTCCCCTGCCTGTTTACATAGAACTCCCTCACCTGGCTTTTTTTGAATCCCTCATTTTGGATCAGTCCGCCATGCCGGTCAATAATACCGCAGATTTTTGCACCCATTTCAGACAAATAATACCCTGCAGCGGCACCCACGTTCCCCCATCCCTGAATAATGGCCTTTTTCCCCTGTACTTCCTGGTCACGAAGCCGGTAATAATGAAAGACGGATTGTGCGACACCATAGCCGGTAATCATGTCAGCCACGGTGATATTCCGCGTGATATCGGGACTAAACTCCGGATTGTCCAGTCTTTTTTTCACCCCGGCCTGTAACTGTCCGATGATCTCAGTCTTCACTTTCTCCGAAGCATTGAAATGGGCAACAACCGTCCCTTCCTGGGGATGCCTGAGGCCAAAGCGGGCAGTAATGGGAATCACCTCATGAATTTCGTCCACGTTCAGGTCGCCGCCGGTTCCGTAATATCCCTTCAACAGAGGCATTACGGCTTTGAACCAGCGTTCCAGCACTTCTTCTTTTCTCGGATCAGCCGGATCAAAGTTTATCCCTGATTTGGCACCACCGATCGGTGGGCCACTCACGGTAAACTTAATTTCCATGGTTTTTGCAAGCGATTCCACCTCCCGTTTATCAAGGCCTTTCCTCATACGGGTTCCTCCGCCGGCGGAGCCGCCTCGTAAGGAGTTAATCACCAGCCAGCCTTCTGCTTCAGTTTCGGCGTCCTTCCATTCAAATACAATCTCAGGGCGCTTTTCTTCATACTTTCGGATCAGATCCGGGAAAGTAACCGGGTCTGAAACTGTTGTTTGTTCTCTCATTTCCGGAATTAAATGGGGGAACAAACCTACTATAATTGGGATAAATGCCCAAATCACTGATAATTGAATGGTTTCAGGACATGCCAGCAGGGTTGGTAGCAGGCGGGACGTTGACATGGCGGAAGCATGAATTCCGGGTATTGAAGCCAAAGATTTTTTTTGGAAGTATCTGATTTGATATTGTAATTTTGATATCCGCACAATAATATTGTAACACAAACTCACCACTCCAATCCTACAACCTATCATGGCAACAAAAAAGAAACCTTCAAAAAAAGCCAAGGCGAAAAAGCCGGCAGCCAGGAAAAAATCATCCGCCAAAAAGAGCCCTGCAAAAAAAACCAAGGCTAAAAAACCCGCCGCCAAAAAAGCGAAGCCGGCAGGTAAAAAAAGTGCTGCAAAAAAAGTAACGAAGAAGCCTTCAGCAAAGAAGGCAACACCAAAACCCGCAGCGAAGAAAACCACTGTTGCAAAAAAACCGGTGGTAAAAAAAGCTGAACCAAAAAAGGAAAAACGGATCCGTCCGGTTCAGGTGAAGGAGCCTGCATCAGTAATACGGGAAACTGAAATCATTGAAATTACTTCCATCAGTCCGAATGACGCTGACACGAATGATTCCATGGACATGAATATGGATGAAGACATCAAGGGCTTTGACGACGATTCAACTCCAATGAATGATTTTGAAGAGGAAGATGATTTCTGATTCCTGAGAAAGTAATATGAAAAAGCAATCACACAGATTGCTTTTTTTTTGCCCCTTCCTGATCAGCCCTTGTAAATGGAGCCGCCGCAGGAATCCTTTCTGGCCCCTGTAACGGATTTCAGGCAGTTCATTTCACCCCGTATCCGCAGGACCCCAAGGAATGCAAATATCAGCGCCTCTTTGAAATTGACGATGTCTTTACCCGGTACCACCACATTTGCTTTCGAACAACTCCGGATACGGCTTACCAGGAAAGCATTATGAGCACCACCTCCGGTCACCAGCATATCTCCTGGACCGGCTGCCTTGCCGATTTGTATGGCTATGTGCTCGCTGGCAGTAGCGAGTAAACCGGGGGTCTTTTTGTGGTTCCTGCTGCTCAGTAAACCACGGTAATATTTTTCAACCTGTTCCCTGCCGAGTGATTTGGGAGGTTTTTGCGCCAGGTATTTTATCCCGTTCAACTCTTTCAGCAAAGACGGAATAATTTTCCCTCCTGCTGCAAGTTTTCCTGACTTGTCAAATGGCAATCCCTCCCGCCGGGCAAGCATGTTGAGTACCATATTACAGGCGCAGACATCGAACGCATACAATTCCTTTCTGTTGCTGATAGTAATATTTGCAATTCCTCCCAGATTCAGGTAAGAAGAATACCCGGGGAACAGCACCGGCTCTCCCGCAGGTACCAGGGGTGCGCCCTGTCCGCCCTGCGCAATATCCACAGACCGGAAATCGCACACCACATCCACTCCGGTCTCCGCTGCAATGGCTGCGCCGCTTCCGGCCTGAAAGGTAAATCCCTTTTCCGGCTGATGAAACACCGTATGTCCGTGGGAAGCAATCAGGCCGGGTCGTATCCCGTGCCGCCGGATAAAAGCGTTGCATTGCCGGCCTAAAAAATGACCGTATTCAACATTCAGACGAACCTGCTCTTCGGCCTGCCGGTGATGCCAGCCCGACAGAATGTCTTTCCATCTCCGGGAATACGGAACGGTAACAGCATGAAGTATCCGGAATTCCCATGCTCCACGGTACCTGAATTCACAATATACGATATCCAGTCCGTCCAGGGAGGTTCCGGACATCATTCCGATTACTTTGTACAGGTCTTCTTTCATGGCGCGACGAGTAACATTCCGTGCAGCGGTATCCCGTTTTTGCTGAGTGCTGATACGCGGTAAGATCCGGGCAGCAGGAATCCGGTATCAATGCATCCGGTTGCATGAGACTCTATATACACATTCCTTCCCGTGAAATCAGCGATACGGAAATTTATCAGTTCAAAAGGCTGTACTTCTGAGTTCCCTCCCGAAGGATTCGGATAAAAACGGATCCCACGATTCATTATCCGGGTCATGGCTTCACTGACCATTCCCTCATGGTCGGTAAACAGAAGGGCGGGCTGTGCAGTACCAGTGGATTGTGAGGATCCTGATATAAGAAACCCGCCTGCAGGTGTAACGGTAACAGATTCAGCGGTAAACGGATCATCTGAAAAATTCCGGTTCCGGAATATATTCCCCGTATCATTGCAAAGTATCAGCCGCAGATTACCCGATTGCCTGATACAAAGCAGTAAGGTATCAGGGCCGGCGGGAATGGCATCCGTAATTTTTTCATTTTGAAATCCTGTAACAAGGGAATTGAAATCTTCCACCTTGCCCTCCAGGTCCAGCCTGACCAGGACAAGCCGTGAAGAAGCCATTGAGGATAACGAAGTAGCTCCTGCAATCAGTATGTAATTATCACGGAGAATGATATTGAATCCCGTGGCCCATCCGTCGCCGAAGTACTTCCGTGTCCAGAGGGAATCGCCGCTGCTGCTCCATTTCATAACAAACATAGAACCGGAGGTATCTCCAAAATCCAGCATATATCCAGTAAGAAGAAAACCGCCGTCCGGCAATACTGCGGCATCATTCAGTTCACACAACCTGACCCTGCACGTTTTGATCCAGCGTGATTGCATCAGGCTGTCAAAACACTCACCCGACAAATAATTTTTATGCTGACCGGGTCCTGATTTCAATATCCCCGCTGCGAGTATTCCGGTTTCTGCATTTCTGGTGATCCTGGAATATTTCAGTGATTCGCCGGTGCTTTCCCGGTATTTTTCGCTGAGTATCCTGCCGGAAAAATTGATGCAACGGACGAAACTCCGGAAAGCATGCTGCACTTCCGAAAATCCACACATATACAGCAGACCATTGCCGGAGGAAACAGCATTTGATATTTGCTCATCCGCAGGCAGCGTGGACAGGGTGCGGGTCCACAGGGTATCACCTGACAGGGTAAATCCTGCAGCACACGATGGCGATTTCCCGGTCCTGTCGTCCAGCAGAGAGATGAATCCCTCACGATCTGAAAAAAAGGATGAAACGATCCGGGCGGATCCGGGTACTAAGCCGGGATATTGGCGCAGGCAGGATTCCTGTGAAAATGAATTGCCACAGTGTATGATAAGGAAGGAAAATAAAAGCCAACAAGGCTGATGTTTCATGCAGATAACCAGATATTTACATCTCAGGAAATGCAGTCAAGCCTCCTGATTTTCTTTGGCAATCCGGTACAAATCGTGTAGGTTTGTCCGCGCAAATAAAGTTATGAATTCAATACCGTTGGCCCATGAACGGTTGAATATTTTCAACAACTTCAAGAACGACAGCTATGAATTTTGAATTGAGTGAGGAACACCTGATGATCCAAAAGGCCGCCAGGGATTTTGCACAGAATGAATTGAAGCCGGGTGTGATAGAAAGGGATGAAAACCAGAAATTTCCGGTGGATCAGGTACGGGAAATGGGAAGTCTGGGATTTCTGGGTATGATGGTGGATCCAACTTACGGAGGCGGAGGAATGGATACCATTTCGTATGTCCTTGCCATGGAGGAAATTTCCAAAGTGGATGCATCTGCAGCCGTAATTATGTCGGTAAATAATTCGTTGGTTTGCTGGGGGCTGGAAGAATATGGAACAGAAGAACAGAAACAGAAATACCTGATTCCTCTTGCGAAGGGCAATATCCTCGGGGCGTTTTGCCTGTCAGAACCGGAAGCGGGTTCGGATGCCACTTCCCAACATACCACCGCAACGGATGCCGGCGATCACTATGTGCTGAACGGTACAAAGAACTGGATCACGAATGGTTCAACGGCCAGTGTGTATCTGGTAATGGCGCAAACCGATGCCCACAAGGGACATAAGGGCATCAATACACTAATTGTTGAAAGGGGAATGCCGGGATTTACGGTTGGACCTAAGGAGAACAAACTCGGCATCAGGGGCAGTGATACGCATTCCCTCATGTTTACCGATGTAAAGGTTCCAAAATCCAACCGAATCGGAGACGATGGATTTGGATTCCGGTTCGCGATGAAAACCCTCATGGGCGGCAGAATTGGAATTGCATCCCAGGCGCTGGGCATTGCTTCGGGCGCCTATGAACTGGCGTTGAACTACAGCAGGGAGCGGAAAGCTTTTGGTAAGCCCATCTCCGAACACCAGGCCATCCAGTTTAAACTTGCCGACATGGCAACCCAGATCGAATCAGCACGGCTGCTGTGCCTTAAAGCAGCCTGGTTAAAAGACCAGAACCAGGAGTACAGCCAGGCCTCATCCATCGCCAAATTATATGCTTCCCAGGTGGCCATGGACACTACCGTTGAAGCGGTACAAATTCACGGAGGCTATGGATACGTGAAAGATTTTCATGTAGAACGTCTGATGCGGGATGCAAAGATTACCCAGATTTACGAAGGCACATCGGAAGTTCAGAAAATCGTGATTTCAAGGGCGATTCTTGGGAAATAATGACCGCTGTTTTTATTTGCACATGAAGATGTCACCCAACATCCTTTTTTTGTTTTCTCTGATACTTGCAGGGGTTACATCCTGCATACCCCAGAAGAAGCTGATTTATTTCCAGGGAAAAATGCCAGCTCTTGATGAGGCGGGTAAATTCCGGCTGAAGATATTTCCGGGTGACATTCTTTCCATTAACATTTTTACGATTCAAACCGAAGCATACCCCTACCTGGCTGCACCGATGGACAAACCCTTGTCAGACAACCGGTCTGCCTATGAAAGGGGATTTGTGGTAAACGAGGAAGGTTGTATTCAACTGCCGCTGGTTGGCGTTGTGAAACTTAGTGGTCTTACCATTTCCGAATCGGTTCAGTTACTCGAAGAAAAATTCCGTAAATACATTGATGATCCAATCGTCACTCTGAAAAAGCTTAATTTTAAAGTAACCGTTCTTGGTGAGGTAAACAAGCCGGGTACCTATCCGATACTCAATGAGAAGGCTACCCTGCCGGAAGTGCTTGGACTTGCCGGAGATCTTACCCAGTTTGCCAACCGGACCAACCTCCGCATAATCCGTGATGAAAATAACCAGCGGAAAGATTTTACAGTGGATCTGACAAAAGCTTCCAGCCTGTCTTCGGAAACCTATTACCTGCACCCTGATGACATTATCTATGTGGAACCCGTAAGGCAACGAGCTTTTCAGGCCGCGGGCCCGGGGGTGACCCTGTTCACCTCCATGATCACAACCGCGGTAGTTGTCATCACGCTTATCGTAACGCTGAACAAATAACATGCGAAGTACCGGATTGCCACAGAAAAAAAATGAAGATGAAATTGACCTTCGCCTGCTCTTTCAGAATCTGCGTGCGCACTGGCATTACTTCCTGATTTCCGTACTGCTGTTTTTTACCGGCGCATTTCTTTATATCCGGTTCACGCTTCCTGTATATGAAGCAAGAACCAGTGTGCTTGTTAAAGATTCAAAAAACACAAGCAAGAATATTGAGGATTTCCTGACGGGTGACCTGTTCGGGAATACAAAAAATATTGCCACAGAAATCGGAATCCTGAAATCCAGGTCTGTCCTGGAAGAAACCATTCATGAATTGCACCTTGAAATAAGTTATTTCGAGGCTTCCTCCCTGTTTAAAATTCCAGTGTACAAAACACAGCCGTTCGTTGTCACACCGATCAGGATTTCAGACGGAATATATGATGAGGAGTTTCATCTTACCCTGTTAGATTCCTCCCGGTTCAGGCTCGAAATCAGTGCCGGCAACCAGTACCTGGATGATTACAGTTATTCAGGAATACAGCGTTTCGGGGAAGAAATTAAGACTCCGCAATTCACACTGGTAGTTGACAAAAATCCACTTGCAGTTTCTTACGGACAGGAGGAGTTTATTTTCACAGTGAACAGCCTGAATAAAATGATTGCCTTTTATCAGGAGAAGATGAAGGCTGAACCGCAGAACAAAGACGCAACCATTATTGAAATTACTGTCCAGGATAAAATTAAGGCACGCGCCGAAGATTTTCTGAATACCCTCGGCCAGGTCTACCTCAACCGGGATGTGAAGGACAAATCATCCGTCGCAGCACTTACCTTGAAATTTGTGGATGAGCAGCTTGAAGAAATCAGCAAAACACTGAACTCCACCGAGCTCGAACTCCAGCGTTTCAAGGAGGAAAAGGGAACCGTTGACCTGAGCGAAGAAAGCAAAGCCTATCTGGAACGTGTTACCGCCGTTGATGCCGACCGCGTAAAAACAGAAATTGAACTCAAGACCCTGGATTACCTTTACGATTATGTAACCAATAACAGGAACCTGGACGATCTTGCCCCTTCCTCACTGGGAACTCCTGATCCGCTGCTGGTGGAGTTGATCACGAAACTGAAGCAACTCCAAAACCGGAGGAGCAGCCTTCGCGTCGGCAGCAGTGACCAAAGCCCCGCGATCCGTGTGATTGATGAACAAATTGCAGAAATCCGAAAGGCACTAATTGAAAACATCACCAATATCCGTAACAGCACCCGGGTTACTCTAAACGGAATCAAGACCGAACTGGCAAAATATGAAAATACCATCCGGAAAATTCCCAACCTGGAACGGGAAATGCTGGGTATCCAGAGAAATTTCAGTGTAAATGAAAATATCTACATGTACCTCCTTCAGAAAAAAGCCGAAACGGGAATTGCAAAAGCCACGGCGGTTTCTGACAACAAGGTACTGGACGATGCCAGTGTAAATGACAAGCCGGTCATTCCCAATACCAAGGCGGTACTGATTATTACCATCATGCTGGCCTTAATCTGTCCGGTAATTCTGATACTTATAATGAGTTATTTAAAAAATACCGTCAGCAATAAAGAGGAGGTTGAAAAACTTACGAATATTCCGGTAATCGGTGTTGTCGGGCACCTCCAGTCAGGAGAAAGGCTGGTTGTTGCCAACAAACCCAAATCATCTATTTCCGAAGCATTCCGTTCCATCAGAGCCAACCTGATGTTTTTCGGACTGGGCGAACCGCACAAGATCGTTCTGATTACCTCGTCGGTCGGCGGCGAAGGAAAATCCTTTTCCACCATTAATCTGGCTGCCGTTCTTTCCCTTCAGCATTACAAGGTCATTATCGTAGGCATGGACCTTCGTAAGCCACAACTGGTACAGGATCTCGGTGTCACGAACGATGTGGGCGTTAGTAATTACCTTATCGGAAAAGCTACCCTTCAGGAAATCATCCGAAAAACAGGGGTAGAAGGTCTTGACATCATACCTTCCGGACCGGTTCCTCCCAATCCGGCAGAACTTCTTGCAAAAAAGGAAACACACCTGCTGCTGGAGGAACTCCGGAAAAGTTACGATTATATTATCATTGATACTCCTCCAGTCGGGATCGTCAGCGATGCGATGCTGCTGATGAGCCATGCAGATGTGAATGTGTTCATATTGAGGGAAAATTATTCCAGGAAAGAATATATAAAAACGATTAACGAATATTATTCGCAGGGGAAAGTAAAAAACCTGTGTATTCTATTAAATGATGCGGGTGCCGGCCAGGGAAGATACAGCTACGGATACAGTTACGGTTATTACGGATACGGATATTATGATGAAGAACATAAACGTCCCCGACTGTTAAGGAAATTATTCCGGAAAGCCTGACTACTTCAACGCTTCAAGAATTATCTCCATCCTGGCGGCCCTGGAACCTTTGATCAGGATAGTTTTATTCCGGAAGTTTTTAGTTTGCACCCAGGCAGCGGCTGTTTCCGCATCCGCAAAATGTACACCGTCTGATTCCTTCATTGCGGATCCGAATTCAGGTCCTACCAATACCACCAATTCATAATTTCCAGCGCGGATGATTTCCAGAATGCGCCGGTGCTCTGCCTGGCTCTCCGTACCGAGTTCAGCCATATCACCGAGAAAAACCAATTTGTGAGGTTGTGCCAGTGCATTGAAATTTTTCAAAGCCGCTTCCATACTGGTTGGATTGGCATTGTATGCATCAAGCAGAATCATATTACCGGACTTGTGAATAACCTGTGACCTGCTGTTATCGGGTACATACGATGCGATGGCCCGTTCAATTCCGGCAGGATCAACACCGAAGAATGTCCCGACACAAATGGCAGCCAGGATATTTTCAAAATTATATTCTCCGGAAAGTTGTGTCTGAAGAACCTTTCTGGTGTTTCCCATCCGCCACTCAATATCCAGGAAGGGCTGACTGTTTAGCAACTCTCCTTT
>JADZBN010000007.1 GCA_020852075.1 Bacteroidia bacterium | reverse complement strand
TGAAGCTTCTTCCACACCAAAACTCACCATCCATACCGGAGAAAATACCCTGGAATATTCAGGAATATAATAAAATCAGAATCTGAATATGTTACTTGAAAAACTTCAGGCCATCCAATTACGTTTCCAAGACGTTGAGAAACTGCTCAGCAGCCCGGATGTGATGAACGACATGAAACGCTTTGCCCAACTGAACCGGGATTATAAATCTTTGAAAATAATTGTTGGGAAATACCACGAGTACAGAAATGTAATGAGCAACCTGGAACACGCCAGGAAAGTGGTTTCTATTGAAAAAGATGACGAATTCCGGGACATGGCAAAGTTGGAACTGGACGACCTGGAGGTAAAAAGCCAGGCCCTGGAGGAAGAAATAAAATACCTGCTGATTCCGTCTGATCCGGAGGATACCAAAGATGCCATCATGGAAATCAGGGCTGGTACGGGAGGCGATGAAGCAAGTCTTTTTGCCGGAGAACTATTCAGGATGTATAATAAATTCAGCGAAGGGAAAGGTTTTAAAATTGAGGTGGTGGATTTTACAGAAGGTACTATGGGAGGATTTAAAGAAGTAATATTCAATGTAAAAGGTGACGGGGCCTATGGCACCCTGAAATATGAATCCGGCGGCCACCGGGTACAAAGGGTGCCCCAGACCGAAACCCAGGGAAGGGTTCACACATCGGCTGCAACGGTAGTTGTGCTGCCGGAAGCCGATGAATTTGATGTGGAAATTAAGCCCAATGAAATACGGAAGGACCTGTTTTGTTCGTCAGGACCCGGTGGCCAATCGGTAAACACCACCTATTCGGCAGTCCGCCTGACACATATCCCCACAGGCATTGTCGCCCAGTGCCAGGATGAGAAATCGCAGATTAAAAATTATGAGAAAGCCCTTTCTGTATTACGTACCAGGATTTATGAGGTGGAGTACAACAAGAGAATGGAGGAAAGAGCGAAAAAGAGAAAAACAATGGTTTCCACCGGTGACCGGTCAGCCAAGATCCGTACCTATAATTATCCGCAAAGCAGAATAACAGATCATCGTATCGGCTTAACCATGCATAATCTTCAGAATTTCATTAATGGAGATATCGGGGAAATGATTGAGGCCCTTCAGGTCGCTGAAAATGCTGAAAGGCTTAAGGAAGGTGTTGCCTGAATGGGCTTTGTATATTCATTGCATTTGATCCTTAATCGTGAATCTCTTAGGTTTGCTCTATGATCACTGAAAAGCAGAAAAAAGCAGGGTCTGCCATTGACCGCGGAATACTTCTCGACGCTTTCAGGTTAATGTGCACGGCACGTGCCATGTCGGATCTGTTTGAAGAAAAATCCCAGATTACCCAAAAATATGTTCATGCTACTTCCCGCGGGCATGAGGCGGTGCAATTGGCACTGGGGCTTCAGTTGCAACCCCAGGATTTTCTTTCCGCCTATTACCGTGACGACAGTATTCTTCTTGGAATCGGAATGCAACCCTATGAACTCATGCTTCAGTTGCTTGCCAAAAAGGAGGATCCGTTTTCAGGTGGCAGGACCTATTATTGTCACCCTTCCCTGAAAAGAGATGATATGCCGAAAATACCTCATCAGAGTTCGGCAACAGGTATGCAGGCCATCCCCACCACGGGGATTGCCATGGGAGTCAGGTACAGGGAACTTTCAGGATTAGACAATCCGGATGCATCCGGCAACCCGGTAGTGATTTGTTCCCTGGGAGACGGATCTATTACGGAAGGTGAAGTTTCTGAAGCATTTCAGATGGCCGTTTTAAAAAAAATGCCCGTATTGTATTTCGTCCAGGATAATGACTGGGATATTTCGGCCAATGCAAAGGAGATCCGTGCGATGGATGCAGCGGAATATGCAAAAGGTTTTAAAGGCCTTGAAGTACGGAGTATTGACGGGGCTGATTTTTTTGCATCCTACACAACCATACGGGAAGTACTGGAGATTATCCGCAGAGAGCGGAAACCTTATTTGATACATGCCAAAGTTCCGTTGCTGGCGCACCATACTTCAGGAGTTCGCCGTGAGTGGTACCGTGACGATCTTGAAGAACATAAAAAGCGGGATCCCATGCCGCGATTCCGCCGCGACTTACTGGAATTTGGTTTCAGTGAAAAAGAACTTGATGTAATCCGTGATCAGGCTACGGTACTGGTCCGGACCGATTTTGAAAAAGCCCTGCGTGCCGATGATCCCCGGCCGGAAGATTTGTACCTGTACGATTATGCGCCCACACCCGTCACAGAAGAAAGGGGCAACCGTGAAGGAAAAGGAAAAGAAAAAACACTGATGGTGGATTGTGCACTGTTTGCGATTCAGGAATTGATGACAAAACACAAAGAATGTGTTTTCTATGGTCAGGATGTCGGAGGCAGGCTGGGCGGGGTTTTCCGGGAAGCAGCAACCTTAGCACAAAAATTCGGAGATGAAAGAGTCTTTAATACCCCGATACAGGAAGCCTTTATCATCGGTAGTACGGTTGGAATGAGTGCAGCAGGATTAAGACCTGTGGTTGAAGTACAATTTGCAGATTATATCTGGCCGGGACTTAATCAGTTGTTTACCGAAGTAAGCAGGAGCTATTACCTGAGTAACGGCAAATGGCCTGTTAGTGCCATCATTCGCGTTCCAATTGGAGCTTACGGAAGCGGCGGGCCCTATCATTCCTCCAGTGTGGAAAGTGTTCTTACAAATATCCGGGGAATTAAAATTGCATATCCCTCCAACGGTGCTGACCTTAAAGGCCTGATGAAAGCAGCGTATTATGATCCAAATCCCTGTGTCATGCTTGAACACAAAGGATTATACTGGTCTAAAATCAAAGGAACCGAAGATGCAAAATGCATTGAGCCCGATGAAGAATACATCCTTCCTTTTGGCAAAGCGGGGATGATACTGGAAGCTGAAGCCGGAAGTGAACCTACTCTTTCTGTGATTACTTACGGAATGGGGGTTTACTGGGCAAAAAGTGCTGCAAAAAAATTCCCCGGAAAGGTGGAAATAATTGACCTGCGCACACTGATACCTTTAGATGAAAAACGTGTTTACAGTTCGGTTAAAAAGCACGGTCGCTGCCTTGTTGTAACGGAAGAGCCTGCAGGAAATTCATTTTCTCAGGCTCTTGCAGGCCAGATCTCCAATGCCTGTTTTGAATATCTTGACGGGCCTGTCCGGATTATCGGATCGGAAAATCTTCCCGCCATTCCGCTTAATTCCATCCTTGAGTTTACCATGATCCCCAATACAGAAAAGGTGGCAAAGGCCATGGAGGAAATTCTTAATTATTAATTCAAAATAACCAGGTTTTTTTTCTTACAACCTGTTACTCCGGGTAACATTTCAAATTTACAACAAAAGGCCTCAGGAGGGTATTATTTCCCCGATTTCCAGGTTCTGTACATTTCCTCCTGCTCCGGACGATTATCCGGAACTTCACGAAGCGGTTCACAAGGCGAAAGTGTTGCATATAACCGGGCAGGTAATTGCTGGTACAATTCAGTTCCACGGGTTTTCCACAGGATCATTTCATCACTCACATCCTTATGGATCCTGCCGGGGTTCCCGACCACAATTTTACGGTCCGGTATTTTCATTCCTTCCGGTACAAATGTCAGTGCACCAATAATACATTCCTTTCCCACAACTGCATGATCCATCAGCACGGCATTCATACCTACCAGAACATTTTCTCCGACTGTTGCGCCATGAATAATGGCGCCATGGCCGATGTGGGCATTTTCATGAAGTATCACCGTGGTACCCGGAAACATGTGTATGGTACAATTTTCCTGAACATTACATCCATCGTTAATAATTATCCCTCCCCAGTCGCCCCGGATTGCCGCACCCGGGCCGATGTACACATTCTTCCCGATAATTACATTACCTGTCACAGCCGCCTGGGGATGAATAAAAGACGATTCATGCACCACCGGAGTAAAGCCATCAAATGAATAAATCATGGTTGAGATTGTTAAAATGCGTTCAGGTTTTTTCGATAACCATGGCAAACCCCTGCCCGACTCCGACACACATGGTTATCAATGCATGTTTTTTATTTTTTTCATTCAGTTCGAATGCTGCTGTACCGAGAATCCTTGCGCCACTCATACCCAATGGATGACCAAGGGCAATGGCGCCTCCGTTTGGATTAATCCTCGGATCATCATCCCTGAGGCCCCAGGCACGGATGCAGGCGAGAGACTGTGCAGCGAACGCTTCATTCAGCTCGATTATGTCAATATCATGAAACGAAATTCCGGCTTTATGCAATGCTTTATTGGATGCTTCCACGGGGCCAATTCCCATAATCCGTGGTTCTACCCCGACTACCGCCGAAGAAACGATCCTGGCCATAGGAAATAAATTGAATTTTTTCACTGCCTCTCCGGATGCTAACAACAACGCTGCTGCACCGTCATTCAATCCGGAAGAATTCCCGGCAGTCACAGTTCCGCCGTTGCGAAATGCAGGGCGGAGTTTTGCCAGCCCTTCAGGGGTAGTATCTGGTTTTATAAATTCATCCCTGTCAAAAATAAGGGGATCTCCCTTTTTCCTGGGAATAGTAACCGGAACAATTTCTCTTTTAAACCTGCCGGTTTCAGTGGCCCGCTTCGCCCTGGCCTGACT
>JADZBN010000006.1 GCA_020852075.1 Bacteroidia bacterium | reverse complement strand
TCTGACCGCAATGGTAGGAAGAATGAACCAGTTGCCTCTGCAGGGCACGAATTACAGAATGGGGCTCCTTCCGGATCGTAACCGTATGCAATAGATCAGCTTCATTCAGACTGTTAAGGGCTGTAAACAATACATTCCAACCATAGTTCCATAAAGCCATCAGTTCATTGCGGTTCAGATTTTTTTCAATGAACTCCTCATCCCGGTGCCGGTCCGGTTTTTCACCGTCTGTGGTTAAAAAATCCCTGAAACGTGATTTGAGATTTCCCGCAACATGCTGGATAATAATACCGACACTGTTGGACAAAGGATCAGGGGAAAAATGTAACGCATTATCAGAAATCTGTTCTATAGCTTTTTCTGCATTGGATTTCATTCCCCGGAAGCTTTTTATGGTTTCGAGGAGGTACTCTTCTCCGGATGTTTTCATCATGTTTTGCTTTTTAAATCATCTCCCGTGAACTGGTAGGGCAACAAATTTGAAACCGAATAGGTGACAAGGATTTTACCAGATTCTCCCGCCATAATAATACGGATCGGATGTTGATACCGATGCTCGTATTCGGAAATTGCCTGTCGGCATGCACCGCAGGGAGTGATGGGTTGAAGGATACTGAATTGACTGGATTGTGCCGTAATGGCAATGGCCTTGATGTTAGCCTCCGGATAATTGGATCCCGCCGCGAACAAAGCCACCCTTTCGGCGCATAACCCTAATGGGTAGGAAGCATTTTCCTGATTATTCCCTTTTACCAGAATCCCGTTTTCAAGCAGGACTGCCGCGCCAACCTGAAACCTGGAATACGGTGCATATGCCTGGACGGCGCTAAGGCGCGCCTCTTTCAGCAATTGACGATCCGAAGGCGTCAAATCAGATTCCGAATCATATTCATCAAAGGCTGATGAGATATTTATTTTTTTCATGGACAAACCGGATGATAAAGGTAGTGAGAAAATAGAATTGGTTTTTTAATGAATTTATCGGCTTTCTGATACGACTGTAGGTCATTACGCCTGCAGAATTCCCGGGCAGGTGTATTCCTTCAAATGCTTATTCTGGCCCGTAAATTGTATGGGCGGCCAACAACCTTTTTAATTGACGGCCGTAAAATGTTAGTTCTTTATCAAAAAATCAGGTTCAGGAGGGTAAAAAATTACCATCTTTACCGGGTTTTATTATCTAACACATTGAAGATGAAAGGGAATAAATATAATTATTGGCTGATTTCAGGTTTGATTCTGATGGCATCGGGTTATGGCTGTAAAAAAGATGCAGGAGAAGGCGGTACCTCTTCCATAACAGGTAAGGTTGTGGTTCATGATTTTGATGCATCCTTTCAGGCAATACAGGATGTCTATCCTGCGGTGGATGAGCGGGTGTATATTATCTATGGGGCCGACCACGCAACCTATGATGACGATTTCAGAACTTCGTACGACGGAAGTTTCTCCTTTAAACACCTGCAGAAAGGTAAATACAAAATTTTCGCATATTCCAAGGATTCAACCGGTGCATACAATGGCACGGTGAATTCTGCACTCCCGGACATCCCCAAATTTGTTGAAGTTGAAATCACAAAAAATGGTCAGGACGTAGTGGCGCCTGATATTGTTATCTTAGACAATAACCAATAATCATCCATAGATATGAAAATTTCCGGCACAGCCCTGTGTGTTTCACTTTTTATTGCAATTCCGGGTATCCTTTTTGCCCAGAGTAAAAAAGATATCAGGAAAACAAAAATCAAAAGTATAAAGGAAAGTACTCCCGTACTGGACGGCAAAGAAGTCAATCGTTCGGTCAGATACGAAAAATACGATCCGGATGTAAACCTCCTCGAAATCATTGATTATGATAAAGAGGGTAAGGTTAAAATGCATGAATCATACACCTATAATAAAAACGGCGATAAGACCGAAGAACTGGAATACGGTACGGATGGCAAACTGAAACGGAAAAAGGTGATGAAGTATAATGCCATGGGTGATAAAACCGAGGAAGACAGGTTTGATCCTGACGGTACCTTTATCGAAAAGGAATTATATACCTATGATGCCAACGGGAATTGCACTACAGAACTGACTTTTGACAGCAAGAATAACCTGACACAGAAATCCTATAACCTGTACGATAAAAAGGGTAACCGGATCGAAAAACGCACCGTGGATCCGCAGGGGAAAGTGATGGAAGTGCGTAAATTTGAGCTGGAATATTATTGATAATGATTGATCTTGATCCCATTCTTTCCGGATTTGACCCCATTTCCCTGAAGCAGATGGACAACGTCAAACTTCAGAACCGTGTGGATACCAAATTCATGTTTCGCGAAGCGCTTCTTCCTGCAATTCTTGGAGAGATGCAAAAGAATTATTTTGCGCTGGAATTGGGAACAAGGAGATACAACCATTATGAAACATTGTATTTCGATACAGACCAGTTTAAGCTGTACATCGGCCATCATAACGGGAAGTTAAACCGGTATAAATTCCGCAGCAGAAGATATGTGGAATCGGACCTGAATTTTTTTGAGATAAAATTCAAAAATAACAAAGGGCGCACGATTAAAGACCGGATTAAGGGGCCCGAACTTGTGAAAGCGATTGAAGGTAAACCGGAGGAATTTGTCCGTAGTATTTCAAATGTGGATCCGCAATCGCTGCAGCCGAAATTATGGGTCAATTACATGAGAATGACATTTGTCAATAAAACATCCCAGGAAAGGCTTACGATAGATACCCGGCTAACGTTTAAGAATGACAAGGTCGAGGTATTGTATGACGGACTTGTCATTGCCGAGGTAAAAAGAGGCTCGGCAACAGAAAAGAGCCCTTTCATCGGATTGATGAGAAAATATTCGGTACAGGCACGATCCATCAGCAAGTCTTGCCTGGGAGTAATCAGCCTCAACCCCCAAATAAAAAAGAACCGGTTTAAACCGACATTATTATATCTGAATAAACTCCTCAATGCATCATGAACGATTTTGCAACTATTGAACTGTTTGATAAACTCTCGGATAAATTCTTCCTCCGGCTTCTCATAGATATTCTTTCTATGGTGGTTCTGGTAAGGGTCATTTATTTCCGGATCTACAAAAGGAAAGATTACCTGTTTACCTTTTTCCTTTTTAACATTATCATTTTCATTATTACCTACCTGTTGAACAAGGTGGACATGTCGCTGGGCGCGGCATTCGGATTATTCGCAGTATTCTCAATGCTGAGGTACCGTACCGAAGGAATTAACACCAAGGATATGACCTATTTGTTCATTGTAATTGCCATCGGCCTGATATGTGCCGTGAGTAAGGCAACTTACTTTGAACTTGCCCTTATCAATGCAATATTAATCGCATTTACCTATGCACTTGACGGTAACTGGCTGGTAAGGACTGAAATGGTGCAGCGGATAATTTATGAAAACATTGAAATGGTAAAGCCCGAAAATTATGCCGCCCTGCTTGATGACCTGCGGAAACGCACCGGACTTAATATCCACCGGGC
>JADZBN010000005.1 GCA_020852075.1 Bacteroidia bacterium | reverse complement strand
TCTGCTGATCTCCTGCATCAACGATCTGCGGCAGTTCCTGCATATTGTGGAATGCGTCGAGCGTTATATTGAACTCCTTTTTATATCCGCCGTTTTTATACCATTGTGCATCCAGCCAGGTCTGGCGGAGGAGGGCAATGGCTCCCATAAGAGAATTGGGATAATCCTGAGTGGATGTTCCTTTGTTGAATGAATAGGATGCCGCGGCTTTCCCGGTGATGACCAGGTCATTTTCTTTACCATCTCCAAGCAATGCAAGGACGGACGTCCCGCGAACAATACCGTCTTTATTCACGGTGTTGACCGCCCCAAATCCAAGTTCCCTCCATTCAGCAGCAGTTTTCGGATCTGCTTTGAAATTCCTGCCTGCATCGTATTCGGCTCTTATCGCCTGATTCCAGCCATAGGCTCCTTTTGTATTGGAAAGAAACTGCGGTGATCCTTCGTCGTCATCCGGTTTGCGGTTTCTGGAAATCTCAGGCAATCCATAATCTGAAAAAATATCAATCAGTGATGGATAGATGTATTTGCCTTCAAGATCGGTAACCACGGCATCTGAGGGAACGACAATGCCCGCGCCAACATCTGTTATGATTCCGTCCCGGATCAAAAGCGTTGCGGAATCAAGCCTGGTTTTCCAGTCAACCTGAATGACAGCATTCGTAAATGCATAGGTAATGTGCCTCGGATCGGTGGGTCCGTTTACCGGAAATGTGACCTGTGCTTTCAGAGGAAAACAGAACAGGATACAAAGCATGGCGGTGCAGTATGGAAAGATTTTCATCAGTAAATTTTAATGACTGACGAAAATAGGGAAAAGTGACCGATGAATACCAGATGGCAGAAAATCTGCCCTATTCCCCAAACACCATTCTTTACCGGTAGATAAATTGATTTTCAGTATAATAGACAATTTATATCAAATCAAAGTGCAATGTTCCGGGAATGGTGAGACCGGGTTCATACCACTGAAAACTGTTACAGGACATTATACACTCAGATCATTTTGTCAATACCTGTTTTCCCATTAAAGAGAACCTGAAATCCTTACAGCATCAGGACTGCAGCGTTATCATTCTACCAGGATTGTTCAGACGGATGAGGTCAAAACAAGTTACTAATAAAGCAGATGCCTGAATATGCCAACGGAACAAATACTGACAAGAAATGATGCAGGATCATGTATTCCGTCAGATCAACCGAAACATCAGGCAGGCTTCACCGGTCGGCCTGTCATAAAAAGAAAAAATAATTACCTATTTTTGACCAAAACCCGGTTATGAATACAACGCTGCTTGCCCAGATCCACCTGATATCGGTGATGTTATTCCTGTTGAATTATCTGATAAAGACCGTTTTACTTTTTTCAAATACAACCCTGCTCGACAAATATTCCACCATTGCCAGGGTACCGGACATGATTTTCAGTGTAGCGTTTCTGGTAACCGGATTGCTGCTCTATTACAATCTGGGGGGTATTAAAGTATTTCATATTATTAAACTTGCATTGATATTGCTGGCCATTCCCATTGGTATTGTCGGCTTCAAAAAAAGGAAGCGGTTTGTTGCCTTACTGTCACTCATAATGATCATCGGAGCCTATGGCTTTGCAGAAATGAGCAGGAATAAACCATTTATTCCCGCACGGGTGGTGGTATCAGGAGATGATGGAAGCCTGAAGGTATTGGGGAACAAAACGTATCTGGCGAATTGCGTTTTCTGCCATGGAACAGACGGAAAAAAGGGATACCGGAATGCTCCCGATTTGACACATACCACACTTGATGCCGGTCTGGTACAGCAGATGGTCCGTGAAGGAAGCAAAGGTAAAATGCCTTCTTATAAAAATGTTTTATCCGGTGATGAGATTGCTGCCGTTAGTGAATACGTGGAAACTTTAAGACAACAATAACCGGGAATAACCGGACAAATGAACTTTTTTAAAAAAAGTGTAAAGTGGCTCCTGTTCGTCTCCGGTACAATTTTTCTGTTGATTATAGTGCTGGCCTTTACCACCCTTCCATTCCGGATGTATTATGCGCTCGGAGTTTCTGAGGCAAAAATCACATCCACACCGGCAGTTATTGTAATGATGGGGGGAAGCGGGTTTCCCAGTGAATCCAACCTGATACGGTCATTTTATACCCTGAAAGCTGCACAAACATTCCAAACTGCCGGAATACTGATTGCCCTGCCGGGAAATACACAGGACAGCACGAGCAGTGTGAGGCGGTTAAAAAAGTATTTTATTTCACAGGGAATTGCCTCCTCAAGAATTTTGCTTGAGACCAAAGGAACCAATACCCGCAGCCAGTGCCTGAATATCTCCCGAATGCTTCCCGCCAATACGCCATTACTCATTATCAGTTCTCCTGAACACCTGTTACGTTCTGTCAGATCTTTCCGGAAAGCAGGATTCAATGATATCAGCGGTTATCCCGCATTTGAAAGTGCCAATGAAGCAAATCTGCTGTTTCAGGAAAATACACTCGGCGGAAGAAGACTGCCGCTGGAACTTGGTGGCGATCATCTGCAGGTAAGATACCAGTTCTGGAACCACCTCAGGTACCAGGTTCTTGTGTACAGGGAATACTGTGCGATTGCCTATTATAAACTGAAGGGCTGGATGTGAAGGAGGATCAGTTTATTCTTTTTACTACCACCATCCAGTCCCAGGGATCAGGGACTTTGAGGTTCTTAGGGGGCAGGTCTCTTAACTCGGTTTCCCAGTCGTATTCGACTCTTTCAATAGCAAGGATCTGATTTTTCCCTTTGTTGAAAAATGCAATTAGTTCCGTAAGCAGGTAATGCTTTGTGGGAATGTCTTCAATATTTACAATTCCATTTCTGAAACCTTTATAAAATTCAGGGGCAAGATGGCGGATGTCTTCATTTGGAATTTTTGGGAATGGAATATTTTCCCTTCCATGCATGTGAATGATCATCCAGGATGCGAACGAAATGGATTCCAGTGAAGGGATTACAAAAACGGCAATTCCGTTTTTCTTAATAGTTTTCAGCGCGTTGGAAAGAATACGGAAATTCTTTTTGTTATCCTCCGAAATTGCCACATTGCAGCAAAGCAGAAAATCCCCCTGAGGGATGTTAGTAAGAGGCATGGTCAGGTCCGATTCTACAAAACGGACATTCGGATATCCCCGGTCTTTTGCAATCTCAATGCACCGCCGGGAAATATCGGTTGCAATAATCACACGGAACAGTGGGGAAAGCAACGGCAGTGCCTTCCCAATACCGCAGCCAAAATCAACAGCAGAGTGACTTTTCCCTGCGTATTGTCTTATTGTTTTCCACAATATCCTCTTTTTATCATTTTTATAAACATCAAATACTTCCTTCTCATAGTCAGGTGCAACGGAATTCCATTCAAGTGCGTCGTTCATGATGAATTGTTTTATATGAAAATTATCCAGTTGGTGTGATTGTGTCAGGTATAATTTACCGTGCGGGAACCGAAAATGTTTTCCGGTAATTATCCGGAAAATGAATTATATCCGGTCATCATAAGATTTCAATGGAGAACAAATTAAAATTAAGACATTATTACGCTTTTGAAACCTGCGTGCTGATTAGTTATAAAGGTGAATTGTGGAAAAAGCTTCGGTGATTTATCAGATCTGAAAATTGAAATATACCATTCCCTGTGAAACATCAACATGACATTCATTAATTCATCCTGATAATGGAAATTCACAGGTGTTTTTAAAAGATCTGTTGCTATCCGAAACCAATGACTGCGTGCACCATCACCGGGTTGGTATTGCCGAAATGCACCCTGTCTCATAAAGTATTCCATCAGGGTGGTGCCTTCTTTCTCGTCCCTTCAGGAACTATTCCTACCTTTACCGTCTTTCAGGACAACCGTGTCCCATTCTCCAGTGTCCACCCGCCAGAAACCCGAAAGTGCTGTACTTATCGGACTGATTACATCGGGACAGGATGAACGGCAGGTTAAAGAATATCTTGACGAACTTGCATTCCTTGCAGACACCGCCGGCGCAAATTCCCGGAAACGGTTTTTACAAAAGCTTGAACATCCTGATCCCAGAACATTTATCGGCAGCGGAAAATTAAATGAAATTGCGGGTTGGATCAGTGAAAATAAAATTGACCTCGCCATATTTGACGACGAACTCAGTGGATCTCAAATCCGGAATATTGAAAAAGCTTTCGGATGCAGGGTGGTGGACCGCACACACCTCATACTTGATATTTTCGCAAGGCGTGCGAGGACTGCCCAGGCAAAAGTTCAGGTGGAACTCGCACAATACCGGTACCTGCTGCCACGGCTGACCAGGATGTGGACACACCTTGAAAAACAAAGAGGCGGCATAGGGATGCGGGGTCCCGGAGAAACCGAAATCGAAACCGACAGAAGGGTGATCCGGGAGAAATTATCGAGGCTGAAGTCAAAACTGAAAGACATCGAAAAGCAAAGCATTACCCGTCGGAAGAGCCGTGGCGACATGGTAAGGGTGGCTTTGGTGGGTTATACCAATGTGGGAAAATCCACACTGATGAATCTGCTCAGCAAAAGCGATGTGTTTGCTGAGAACAAACTCTTCGCAACACTGGATACTACAGTACGAAAACTGGTGTATGAAAATATTCCGTTTCTGTTGTCCGATACTGTTGGCTTTATCCGGAAACTTCCCCATGATCTGATCGAATCTTTTAAATCCACCCTTGATGAAGTCCGTGATGCAGATATTCTGATTCATGTTGTGGATATTTCCCATCCGGGTTTTGAAGATCAGATCCGGGTGGTGAAAGAGACACTGGCCGAATTGGGTGCAGCAGACAAGCCCACGATTATGGTTTTCAATAAAATGGATGCGTACAATTATATTGAGAAGGACCCGGAAGATCTTACGCCGCGAACCAGTGATAACATCAGTCTGGAGGAGTTGAAAAAAACCTGGCTGGCCAGGATTCAGGGTGACGCTGTTTTTATCTCTGCAACACAACGAAAAAATATTGATGAACTGCGGTCCACAATGCTGGAAGCAGTAAAGTCCATACATTTCAGGCGTTATCCCAATTTGTTATACCGGGCAGGTGAGTGATCCGGGCAGGGAATCTGAATCCGGATGGAAGCAACAACAGGTCAAATCTCCTGTGTAAAATGGATGTGTTACTTTCGTAATGGTACTGCTGATCACTTTACTGTGGTTTCCGGAATAATTTATACCGGCTGGAAAGGTTTGGCAGACTGACAACAATACTGAAATGAGAAAACTTTTGAAAATAACCATTCTCCTGATACTGGCTCTTTGCCTTGGTTTCCTGGCCATCGGATGGCTGAAGCCACGACTTACCTATTCCTCAACGATTACCATTGACAAGCCGTTAGAAGTTGTGTTCAGTAATTATATGAATATCGGGAACCTGAAAAAATGGATACCTGAAATCAGGTCGGTTCAAATCGAAAGTATTGTTCCGGGGGTTACCGGCAGTAAATTAAAGATGGAAATCGATCGGAAGGGAAAGGTCATCAGCGTATCACAGACCGTTACGGAATACAATTACAACAACCTGATTACTGTTTCTATCACAACAGGCGGAATGACGAAAACCAACAGAATGCAATTTATTCCGGAAAATAATAAGACCGTTCTAAAAGCTGATTACACCTGTGAGGGTTCCGGAATTATTAATAAATCATTGCTTTTCATCACTTCACGGGTTTATGAATCCATGGACGAAACCTACATGAAGAACTTTAAACAATTTGTTGAATCAAAATAATTTTCCGGCATGATGGCATAAAAAAAGCTGCATGGGTATGCAGCTTTCCTGATTCAGTTTTTCCTGAGATTATTTTACCACCGGAAATAATGAAGAATACACCCTTTCGTTTTTCTCCGTGTATAACTGGAGATAATAATTCCCGTTTTCAAGATTCCGGATATCCACGGTGGTGATTCCGTTTTCAAGCAAATCTGAAGACACAAATTTTCCGGTACTGTCAAAAATCCTGTAAGTAAGTGCGGCCGTCCTGCTTAATTCCGTCCTGATATTCAATACTGATGAAGCGGGTGAAGGATACAGATCAACATTTTTTATCAGGCCGGATAATTCTTCTACTCCCACTACACCTGCAAAAGACAGATCATCCACATATAGTGTTGTTCCCACATGCCCGCTTCCCAGTTTTAACGGAGAAGTAGTCAATAATATAAGCATGGAATCGGGAGTGGCGGAACTCGCATAACTGATATCTGCCTGGAAGGGTGTATAAGAACCTGCTGCCGAAGTGGTAGAAAACATTCCGAATCCAATGGTATCGCGCAATCCGGTGACGGTATTATATTTCATCATGGCACAGTACATAAAACAGGTGTCGCCACCGACAGGGCTGAACTGATAATATCCCAGCATCCTTGCATGCCTGACAGTATCCGGTGTACCTTTGATGATAGACACGGTTGTTACATCAATATCCCCGTTGGATGCCGCACCAGGGGCTGCGTTGCCGAGGAATGACCAGCCCGACAGTTTTATTGCGGCAGATCCGCTGTGGACGATGGATGTTTCTTTTACTGCACTATGGGTTATTCCAAAAGCATAACTGACGCTGTCGGTTGTTTTCCAGTTGTTGGGAAGGTCATACGTAAAAGTTCCCAGGCTGGAATTTCCCGTAAATGTTGACCAGTCTTCAAAACCGCTGTTGGGAATTCCCTGTGAGAAGGCATTAGTCCCTGATAAGCAAAGCAAGGCACTGAGTAGATAAAGAATTTTTTTCATGACCATTTGATTAGAGATTCAAAAATACTCAATTTCCACTGCCTGATACATACCGGAAAAAATAATCCTCCGGATTATTTGAATACCTGAACCGGAAGAATACGGGGGTCTTTGCAGTAAAAAACATCCCACCCTCCCGGCTTCCGGACTCCCCCAAAAACCTGAATGATTCCGGCAGCAACAACTTCGGTCTGTAATAAAAAAGCATCAACTGCAGTCGCCAGTTGATGCTTTCGTGTGGGGAATTAAAGGTATTATCCTTCAATCACCACTTTCAGTTTTGTTCCGACTTTAAGGTTATTGGAATGGAGCCGGTTAATTTCCTTGATTTGTTCGACCGTAACTCCATCGTATTGCTGGGCGATGTCCCACAGGGTATCACCGGGCTGTACCACATGATACACGGTTTTTAAATTATCCTGTCCTCCGGAGGGTACCGGTACGGCAGTTGAGCTGCCATCCTTCGTACTTTTCTGTGATTTAAGGCTGTCTGAGGAAGTGGCCTTAACAGAAACCGAGGTGGTTTCGTTAAGTGGAACCTTCTTTTTTGCCGTTACATACACGGTAAGCCTCTGGCCAATACGCAGCCTTGTGCTGTGCAGATGATTCCATTTTTTTAATTCTCCGACACTGCAGTTA
>JADZBN010000004.1 GCA_020852075.1 Bacteroidia bacterium | reverse complement strand
CTTGTTAGATTATATTTTTCATCAACCCACTTTTGATGCCGAAGATTGCGCGAAAGCTACAAAACTCTCTTTGGTCAGCGCTTACGGTTTAATAAATGACTTCATACGAATAGGTATACTTAAAGAGTTGACAGGATTTAAACGGAATCGTGTTTTTTATTTTCATGAGTTATTTATACTTTTTAGTCCCAAGAGATAACCCTGTCTCCGCCCCCTATTAACTGGACATTTTCTTTTTCATTAAGAGACGTTAGGAGGCCTAAATGTGTTGCTCACGTTTCGCTGGCGAGGTTTGGAAATGATTCGCTAAGGATGGGCCCCCACCCGGCGGATATTTGATCTTCAGCCTTGCATGTAAGATGATTTTACCAGGCGGGAAATACACCGCAGGTTGCTAATGATTGTACCTTGCAGGATTTGAAAATCCCGCAACGTATGGTTACAACAAATCATGATTCAGCCCGGTATGGGGCACCGGGCTGAATACACTGAACGTTTACAGTAAGGGATTCCGGGTACTACTACCCGAATGTACCGTTAGTTGAATGACTATTTACGCAGCAATTGCAGGGTTTGCCCTTTTCCGCCTGTTACAATATACAGGAAGTATAATCCGGAAGATAATTTATCACCTGCAATAGAAGGGATATCAATACTCAGTTTGTTGGAACCTTTCATGCGTAATCCGGCGTTCACCGTAGCAACCGTTTTCCCATTTGCATCAAGGATGGAATATTCCACGGGAGCATTTTCTCCAAGATTAAATGAAACGGTGACCTTGTCATCAAAGGGGTTTGGAAATGCCCTGAGACCAGACAGTACCTGCGGCAATTCGCTAACCGCGGCTGTTGTATTCGTGATATGAATCACATTACCGGTCATCAGTTCAGTTACATAGAAACCATCGGATGTATCCCGGACAAATCCTGCAGATGGCCCAAAACCGGTGGCGAGGGTATCCATCACACCACCCGGAGCTATCCGGACGATGGATGCGGAACCCATTACCGGGGTAAACGTCGTATCATACAGGCCAAACTGTAATACATAAAGATTTCCTGCGTCGTCCATCTGCATATCCACAGCAAGAGAAAGTCCGCTGTACATAGGTGTGATGGTGCCTGCCGTATCCATACTTACTACCTGTGACAAGCCCGGAAGGAAGGGAAACCCGGTCAGGTTGCAAATGTAAAATGTATTCTGACTGGCAATGATTTTCGTAGGTACATATTCGATAAACGGAGGGAAGGGAGTGATGGTATTGGGTATTGCGGGGAACGTATCCAATACCGAAATGGTTAATGCAGTATCTATCTTTAGGATGGCATTTGCACCTGCATCGGCCACATACACATTATCTTCCGAGTCAATGTCCGCACTGTAAATGTTGCTGTCAGAAAATCCATGAGTCAGTGCCCATTGCTGTACGTTCACCGTTCCAAGTGTATCGCTCATGGTCAGGGAATCCGTTCCCGGAACAAGCGTATCAATGCCGAATGCCAGGATAGAACCCGCCGCAGGATCGGGGCCTTTTCCCTGGATCACATACAGAATACTGTCGGTAGTTATGTAAGCACGCCAGGGTCCGCTTGTTTCGCCTGTAGTTGTGTCGGTGAATGAAGGGAGGCCGTAAATGATGGTGTGCCTGGTTCCCGACGGATCAATCAGAGTAATCTTTCCGTCATTGGCACCGCTTCCTGATTCTGCTACAAACAGGTTGCCGTTTTGATCAGCTGTTATTCCAGCCGGCCCTGACAGGCCTGTGGCAATGGTCTGGATGGTCTGAGCACGGGCTGACAGAAATCCCAGTCCGGATACAAGAAATAAGAGGGTTAGTGTTTTTTTCATAGCATAGGGGTTTTAAGGGGGTTAGATTATTTGAATGTCAGATTGAAATCTGAAATGAAAAAAACAAAAGATTACAGGAATTTCAAAGTTTTGCCTGCATTCTTCATTTTCTATTCATGCAAAACCAGACAAAATTGCCTGTATTGCCGCGGCAGTAAATATCCGTAACGGAGGCATTTTTGCCAATCAGCCGCAGCAGTAATCCATCTCATGTACCTACGGAATAAGAACGCCGAAAAAAAACCGCCAGACCTTTCAGCCCGGCGGAACAAAAACCCCTCCCTGAGGAGGTGTCAGAAGTTGAATGTTGCCCCCAGTTTGAAGGAGATCGTATTTACGGTTGATATGTTGTATTCAGTTCCAATCCGTACAAACCGGATCTGAGCAATGGCACCTGCCATGTATTGCAATTCAGACAGGTATTCGTCCTTCAGGTTCACAGCATCTGTTTTTTCGTGTGCATGGGATGCATTCGATGAAAGGCCCGCATAGGCGGAGAGTGAAATCCAGTTAGTAATCAGGTTGAAAGTTTTACTTGCCAGTACATCCACTCCACAAGTGTAGAGGTTAAGATCGGCAGGTCCATAAAGGGCATTTACACCCGCACGGGCAGAAAGCGCCCAATTTCTTGTCGTGTCATTAATAATATTGTATTGCACCTGGGCTCCGGCGACTCCGTAGTTTGCTCCGGGCCTTTTGCTCCAGTATGCTGCAACGTCCACCTTCCCCGATACACCCGCCCTCAATGTCAAACCGGGGAAGGGCAACTGCTTTCCGCCAATCAGCCAATGCTCCTTATCGGGATGTACAAAGGTATTGTTCCAGGCATCATCCGATTCATCAATACGTGTATTCCATTGCAGAATGGATAATTCGAAACGACCTGCACCCATAGGCTTTGCATCGGTCACTGAACGGAAATAGGTTGCCAGACCGGCTTCTTGCGTAAACTGATGCCATGCCTCCTGAGTGAGTGAGGGATCTATCTGGAATGAGCATTCTTTCCATTTTGTACTGACATGAAGATCCGGGTTCTGTGATGAAACGGGGCCTGCCATACCGGCAAGTACTACGGCAGTTACCATTGATTTGATGTTTTTCATAGGTTAATTTTTTGGTTTTTGTTAAAAAGAACGGGACAAAAAAACGGTATGGAGTATTCTCAGTCGCCCCGGATTATAAGATGGCACCACCCCAAGGCAATTACCAAATACATGATATTTAATATGTTGTGTGGGATGACCCGTTGCCTGAAATCCGGGATTAGTGAACCGGAGCCAAATTCAGGTTCATTTGCTTCAGAAATTCAGTGGGAGAAAGTCCGGTTGCTTTTTTGAAATTACGGTTAAAGGCGGTTTTTGAATTGAACCCGCATTCAAATGCAAGAGATAGTAAGGTAAATTTTTGATTTTTTTCATCACGGATCAGGCGGTTGAACTCCTCTACCCTCTGAAAATTGATATAATCATAAAAATTTTTCTTAGTAACCGAATTTATTACCTGTGACAAATAATTTGGATGAATGTCAAGATGTTTTGCAGTTTCACCCAAAGTCAGACCGGGATTTTTATACAGTTTCTCCGTTTCCATCAGCCGGGAAAGATCATGATGGATACGCTGAATTTCATCTTCATTCAATACAGATTTTAAGTATTTGGTCTTTCCCGAATCCGGTTCGGAATAACCATCGGAAAGAGAAGGATTTTCTTCCGTGAGATGTTTCTCATGAACTACCGTTTTCCCGTTTCCCCGGGATAAGATATTTGCGGTTGCCGATGTTTCAATGGAAGGATACACCGTATCCTGGCTCGCGGGCCCCCGGGGTTGAGGATAGTACATAGAAAATACAGATGTCTGTCGGATACCAAAAAATCCCATGAATATTACAAAACCCACTGCAGCTCCAAATATAAAGTAGTCGTTACCGATAATGACAAACACCCAGATCACTGCTATGCCAAAGACAAGGTATTTGATCCAATCCAGATTGATCTTTTCAATATCGGAAAATTCATTTACGATATTCCGTTTATGACGCCGAAGCAAAACAATTGTCAAAAAAACATAAGCGATTCCTGAAACCATGATTGCCGGGGATAGCACAGACAGAAACAATTCATAACCGCTGCCCTTACTCATGAATACCCGGATTTTTTCATCACCGGATAAAAGAAAAAAAGGAATCAGATATACGTAACACAAAAGGGCAGGGATAAAATGCAGAAAGTGTGCACCATGTATCCAGCCGGATTTTCCGGTTAGTGCCCTGGCATATAAATACAGCAAAGGCCCGTGCAGGAGCGGGAATGGAAACTGAATCCCGAGGAGCCAGGGATGGGAGTAAACAGATCCCGAAATAAAACCGTAAAACAAGGAAAGGTGTAGTACGATCACAATCATCCAGGCCGACAATATTTTGTCAGCTGCACTTTTGTTTTTCTTAAAGAGCAGGAGTATAGCCAGGAAAAACGACAGCGCAATACCAAAAATGTAAATCATTCCGGTTCAGAATAAGATTTATTCCTGATAAGCCCCGAAGACTCTTCGAATCATTTTTCACATTACCGTCGCCGGCCTTTTAGGTGTATGTTTATTTTACGACCTGCCAATATGGAAACGGAGGAGGCTGACTGCCCGGACGGTAGTGCATGATATCTCTCCGGGGTCTTCATAAGCCTTTCTGTTCCGGGAGTGGGACAATTCCTCATTGCATACAATTTTTACACCGTAAGAATGTGCATCGGGGTTGTGGTGATGTATATGCTTTCAAAAAGCAATCATCGGCAAATTATCTCAGCAAAATAAATTTCTTGCGATATGACCCTTCATCACTGTTGAGTTGCGCAACATATATTCCGTTGCTAAGATTGCCGGAAGCCAATTCGGTTTTTTGAGTTGAGATAACACAGTCCTGTACCTTGTCTCCAAGGGAATTGAAAATGCTAACCGACTTATCCCTGGTAACCGGGGAGTTCAGCAACAGAACAATATTTCCCGATGCCTGGCTGAAGGCCACTGAAAAATCCCTTCCAGATCCTTCATTATCTCCGATACCCGTCAGGCTGCTCTGGCAATCTCCCGTAATTCCGGTAATTGT
>JADZBN010000003.1 GCA_020852075.1 Bacteroidia bacterium | reverse complement strand
TTTTCTTCCCGTCTCACAACCGTCTGATCCCACAGATTTTATCCAATAACTTTGAGAAATTCACCACCGGTGAAATAAAAGCCGTACCTAAAATAGCAAAACACAAGAGGGGGCCTCGCCCATGCAGAAGGCGACAATGAAATTATGAAGGAAGAACTGATCCATAAACTGGAAGAACTGACCAAAGCAGACTTTACGCCGGAAATAATTTCACGTGCCGAGGATATAAAAACCGAGTACCTGAACGAATGTGAACGGCAGAAAGAATCAGCCCTGCACGCCTTCCTGAATGAAGGCGGAAATGCCGACAACTTTGAGGCAAGAAAAGACCCCCTCGATTCACGTTTCTCAGAACTGATGCACATCCTCAGTGACCGTGAATCAAAGTTCAGAAAACTTGCGGCAGCAGAAGTTACTGCAAAATTCAGGGCAAAAGAGGACATTGTTAACGAACTCCAGTCCCTGATCAGCAGGGAAACCAGCATAAGCAAAGCCTTTCAGGATTTTAAAGAACTCCAGACAAGATGGAATGATATCGGAAATGTTCCATCCAGGGAGTATAAAAATCTCCAGAGTGTTTATCACAGGCATGTTCACAACTTCTATTATAATATGAAGATGAGCAAGGACCTGCGCGAACTGGATTTCAAGCGTAACCTTGAACAACGAACCCAACTGCTCAGTAAAATTGAATCTCTCCTATCCATGAATTCGGTACGTGGCATGGAACGACTGATTTCCCTGTACAGAATGGAATGGTCTGAACTAGGGCCCACTGCACCCGAAACGATTGACGAACTGCGGAGCCGTTACCGCGATCTTATCAGCCGGGTGTACCAGAAAGTGCGGGAGTATTATCAGTCCCGGCAAAAAGAAGAACAGGCAAACCTGGAAGAAAAGAAGTCACTGCTGGAAAAAGCCAGAGAAATTACCTCGGTACCCTGTGAATCATCCAAACAATGGCAACAACGGACGGATAACATTACAGGACTTTTTGAGAAATGGAAAAAAACCGGATTCGGGCCAAAAAAGGAAAATGAAAAAGTATGGGAAGAATTCCGGAATACACTCAATGACTTTTACCATAGTAAACGGGAATACTTTTCCGGGCTGAAAAAGAAATACAAAGAAAACAAGGAAAAGAAAATTGCCATTATTGAAAAAACAGAAGCGATTGCATCTGTAGCACACGAAAATTTCGACACTTCTACTAAAGAAATCCTCCAGCTTCAGAAAGACTGGAAAGAAGCAGGGCAAATTGATCAGTGGGATGAAAACAAATTATGGAAACGGTTTCGGGAGGCCTGCGATACATTTTTCAATGCAAAGCGTGACCGGTTCAGTGAACGGGATGCCGAACAACTGAAAAATCTTGAGAAGAAGGAAGAACTGATCCAACGAATCGAGGCATTCCAGCCGGGCGGCAACACGGAGGAGGATGTTAAAACCCTAAGGGATTTTTCCGTTGAATGGAAATCCATCAGCCATGTGCCGTTTAAGGAGAAAGAGCGTATATGGGAAAAGTATAAAAAAGTACTGGATAGTAAATACGATGCTATGAAACTGGATTCTTCCCAGGCACATTTACTGAAATTCAGGAACAATGTTGAAATGCTTTCACAATCCGAAGGCTCCGGCCATCTCATACGAAAAGAAAAGAATTTTATCGTAGAAAAAATAAATAAACTCCAGGCTACCATCAACCAATATGAAAATAACCTGGGCTTCTTCCGGAATACCAAAAATACTGGCGACCTCCTGAAGGAAGTGGAACAAAACCTGAACCGGGCAAAAGAAGAAATGGAATTCCTAAAGAAAAAACTGAAGGTGTTCACGAATACAAATGGTTGAGAAGCCCGGATCTCGGGGATAAAAAATCCCCGGCAGCTACTCTCCGCCGGGGAAATCAAATTACATATTACCAATGAAATTATCAGGCAAGATCAAACCTGTCCAGGTTCATCACTTTACTCCAGGCTGCCGCGAAATCATTCACAAATTTTTCTCCGCCATCAGTACTTGCATATACCTCTGCAATAGCCCTGAGTTCTGAATTGGATCCAAAAATAAGATCCGCACGGGTTGCTGTCCAGGCAGTACTTCCGCTTTTACGATCTTTGCCCTCAAATTCTTCCTGTGAATCGTTTACGGGTTCCCAGGCAAAACGCATATCCAGCAGGTTTACGAAGAAATCATTTGAAAGTACTCCGGGATTCCGGGTAAATACCCCGTGTTTCGATCCGTTGAAGTTGGCATTAAGTACACGCATGCCACCCACCAGCACTGTCATTTCAGGAGCAGTGAGGTTTAGCAACTGAGCTTTGTCAACAAGCAGCGCTTCGGTTGAAACCGAAAATTTCTGCTTCTGGTAATTCCGGAATCCATCCGCCGCCGGTTCCAGCACTGCAAATGATTCAACATCTGTTTGCTCTGCCGAGGCATCCATTCGCCCGGGGGTGAACGGCACTTTTATCTCATACCCGGCTTTCCGGGCAGCACTTTCCACGGCAGCACAGCCACCCAGTACAATCAGGTCGGCCAGGGATACTTTCTTAGCACCTGATTGGGCAGAATTAAACCCTGCTTGAACTTTCTCCAGGCTGCTCAGAACTTTTGCAAGTTGTGAGGGTTGATTTACCTCCCAGTTTTTCATGGGTGCCAGACGAATACGCGCTCCGTTTGCTCCTCCCCGCTTGTCCGAACTCCGGAAGGAAGATGCAGAAGCCCATGCCGTGGAAACCAGTTCGGAAACAGTCAGTCCGGATCCGAGGATTTTTTCTTTTAGTCCTGCAATATCTTTTTCATGAATCAGCTCATGATTAACCGCAGGTATCGGATCCTGCCAGATAAATTCTTCCCGTGGCACCTCCGGTCCAAGATAACGGCTGCGCGGCCCCATATCACGGTGCGTTAGTTTAAACCAGGCACGGGCAAATGCTTCCGCCAGTTGTTCCGGATTTTCATAAAAACGACGCGATATCTTTTCGTAAGCGGGATCCATTCTGAGGGAAAGATCAGTCGTCAGCATTTTAGGTGTATGCTTTTTATTCGCATCGTATGCATCCGGGATATCCAGCTTCCCGTTCTTGGCCACCCACTGATAAGCTCCCGCCGGACTCTTGGTCAACTCCCATTCATGATTGAAAAGGTTTTCAAAGAAATGATTGCTCCACCGTGTCGGTGTTTGGGACCAGGTAACTTCTGGCCCGCCGGTAATGGTATCAGGACCCTTTCCTGTACCAAACTTGTTTTTCCAGCCTAACCCCTGTTCTTCAATTCCGGCTGCTTCAGGTTCAGATCCAACATGGGTTGCACTTGCGGCACCATGGGCTTTTCCAAATGCATGGCCTCCTGCAATCAAAGCCACGGTTTCTTCATCATTCATGGACATACGTGCAAAGGTTTCCCGGATATCCACAGCAGCCGCTACCGGATCAGGTTTTCCGCCCGGCCCCTCCGGATTTACATATATCAGTCCCATTTGGACAGCCGCCAGCGGATTGGACAAATCCCGCTTTCCCGAATACCGCATATCATCACCCAGCCACTTCGATTCCGATCCCCAATACACATTTTCTTCAGCTTCCCATGAATCTTCCCTGCCTCCAGCAAATCCGGAAGTTTTAAAGCCCATGGATTCAAGAGCAACATTGCCGGTAAGAACCAGAAGGTCTGCCCATGAAATTTTCTTCCCGTACTTCTGCTTAACCGGCCATAACAACCGCCTTGCCTTATCAAGATTTGCATTATCCGGCCAACTGTTCAAAGGGGCAAAGCGTTGAAGTCCTCCTCCTGCCCCGCCACGGCCATCACCCGTGCGGTAGGTTCCCGCACTATGCCATGCCATCCGGATAAACAACGGCCCATAATGACCAAAATCTGCCGGCCACCAATCCTGGGATTCTGTCATGATTTTTACAAGATCTTTTTTTACTGCATTCAGATCGAGGCTTTTGAATTCCCTGGCATAATTGAAATCCTTTTCCATGGGATTGGAAAGGGCGGAATGTTGCCGGAGAATAGTAAGTTTTAACCTGTTTGGCCACCAGTCCTGGTTGTGCCTTCCATCACTCATCAGGTGAACATTGGGATTACCCGTAAGCGTGCTTTTACCCGGGCTTTTTGTTTCAGTTGATTTACTTTCCATATTGATCTGTTTTAATTTATTGTTGAAACATTAAGAAATCACAAAGAGAAGAAGGAGGTGCAAAAAAGAAAAATACTCCTTCCCTTTCTGCAAAGATACGGACTAAATGAACAGCCTGGAAAATCGGTGGTATCCAATGTGAATTCCAGGTCACCGCTCCTGCCATGCTAACCGGAAAGGACAGAATATCGGATAAGGATTACTGCTGTATCCGGTAATTGCTTGATTCCCCCGATTTTGGGATACGTTCTGATACATTTTCAGGAAAAAATGTTTCTCAATTGTGTAGCCAAAGAGCCCTCATAATAAAAAAGAGCCTCCTTCCGGAGACTCTTTTGACTAACAGAAAAACAACACTTAACGGAACAATGAAACTTTTTGTATCAGGAAGGAATCTCCCCCGCTTATTTTTACGAGATACAGTCCTTCCCTGAGCCCGGAAGCATTCCACACGATCTCATGAATTCCCTGTCCTTCCCTGCCCGAATACAGTAGCTGAACCTCCCTCCCGGTAAGATCATAAACGGTAATCCTGATATCGGCTGAGGAAAGCAACGCATAACGGATAAATGACTGCCCGCTGAAAGGATTTGGATAAACCGCAAAAGTCCCGAGAGATCCCACTTCTATGATTCCGGTATTGAGCCTCAGTGCACTTACGGTGTCACAAAAACAAAAGGTATCTGCACCGATGACCACACAGGCACAGGCAGTATAGTCGCCCGTAGTATCATAGACATGTACAGGATTCAGGGTTCCGCTTGAATCGTATTCGCCGTCACCAAAATCCCACCATACTGCCGACGGGGTACCACACAGAGTTCCGGTTATCTGAAAAATCATTCCCACAACAGAAGGATTGGAGGAGTCGGGCAAGGCAGAAAACAACGGAGTGCAGGGATTGTAAACCCTGACCAACTGGCAAAGCGTATCACTGCATTGGGGTCCGGAGATCGTCAGGCATACGGTGTAATCCCCTTCTACCGTATAGGTATGAGCAGGATGTTGCTGACCCGAAGTAATGCCATCGCCAAAATCCCAGGACCATGACGTAATATTCCCCCAGGACTGATCCGTGAAATTTACGGCTAGATTGCTGCTATCCACATAACTGAAATTTGCAGTACACGGAGAATTAATGTTTGTCATGACCGAATCGCACCAGGTATCCGTACAGGTCGAATCACTGATGGTAAGACATACATAATAAGTGCTTCCGGGAATATAATTATGAATGACACTCGTGTTCCCATAGCTGGTTGCCGAGGTCCCGTCTCCGAAATCCCAGGTACAGGTAAGCAGTCCTCCGGAACCCGTGGAGGTATTGTTGAATAGCGTGCTTCCTGAGGAGGTCTGGTAATTGAATGCGGCCTGGCAACCATTCTGAGACACCACCTGAATCCATTGACACATGCTGTTTGTACATGCGCCTGCCGTGGTAATGGTGAGACATACATAGTAAAAACCTGTCGCAGCATAGGTATGTACCGGGAACTGTACAGAATCGGTGCCTCCGTCTCCAAAATCCCAGCTCCAGGAAACAATGGAGTCCGTAGCAGTACTCATATCATCAAACCTGTACTGCAGGGATGGAATAATTTGTGTTGACTGAAAATCGGCGGTACAGCCACTGCCCCCCTGAACAACAATACTGTCACAGTATGTATCTGTGCATAAAGTTGAGGTATCCGTTATGCTAAGGCATACGGTATAATTTCCGTTCAAATAGGTGTGGCTCACAGGGACCAGGCCCAATGAAGTGACTAACGTACCATCTCCAAAATCCCATGTGCATATTACAGTTGTCGGATTCGACAGATTCTGGAAATTCACATTGTTTACACTGTTGAATGAATAACTGAATAACGCGTCGCATCCGGGCGAGGCAGATACCTGAACGGTCTGGCACAGATAACCAGAACAACCGTTCGTGGTTCCAATAGTAAGGCATACCTGATATATTCCCGGGTTGAGGTAAGTATGAGTGGGATGTTGGGCAGAAGAGGTCTGACCATCTCCGAAATCCCAGTCCCAACTGTTTACCGTTCCCGTTCCCCAGCTTAAGTCCTGAAAACTCACTTGCAAGGTCCCCGGATTTACCTGCCAGGTGAAATCCGCCCTGCAATTCAAAAACGGACTGATAAAGACAGAGTCACAATAGGTGGAAGTACAACCGTTGCTGAATGAGACCAAAAGACAGACCAGATAGGTACCGCTTTGGTTGTATGAATGAACCGGATTTTGCTGGCTGGACGTGTCCCCGTCACCAAAATCCCAGTTCCAGCCAGTGGCATTGCCTGTTCCTGAAACGGATGAATCATAAAAAGAAACAGCAGTACCCGTTGAATCAGGGTAATATTGAAAACCGGCCTGACATTGTGCCCGGGTGCCGGTGTAATTCAGGAATAGGGTGGTAAATAGTATCCAAAATACAGACCCCATCGTGGTTACAGATGTAAGGTGAAGCTTTTTCATAGAATTTGAGATTTAGGTTTTTGTATAGGGTCAAATGTATCAGCAGCAGCCCATTGGTTAAAATAAATTTGGGATTTTTCTTACCTGTTCAAACATAATTATTATTTCATAATAATATATTTTTATGAATTATATCTTATAGTAAAGTAGTATAATTTTCATACGCATTCAAGTTATACAATCGCATATTACAGGTTCCCTGATAACAAGCGCTAAGCCAGGAACTCTTCACGTGTTTCATCCGGCAACGTTCACTCTCCTCAATCATTATCGGGATTTTGGAACGCCTGTTTTTTCAATGAGGACTACGACAGGAAAAGTCGAAAGAATTCAACCGCAGATTCAATTGGGAGGCTCCTTCCTCCGTTTTACCGGAAAAATTATCTTTGCGCATCATGATTTTTTCTTTCCGGGTTTCACCTCCCCTCCTCCTGCTGGGATTCATATTGCTTTTTGCATGCAAAAAGGATGAATTCACTAATGACACCAGGGTAAAACTGGAATTTTCAGAGGATACTATATTGTTTGATACGGTTTTCACAACCGTTGGCAGTGCCACCAGGGTTTTTACGGTGTACAACCATGAAAACAGCCCGGTAAAAATTTCCTCCATTCGTGTGGCCTCAGGCGCCTCCTCTCCTTACCGGCTGAATGTGGACGGTGTCCCCGGTAAAGAATTTACAGACGTTGAAATCGGCGCCAACGACAGTATTTTCATTTTCGCGGAAGTCACCGTGAATCCAAACAGTCAGACCTCTCCACTGATCGTGACGGATTCTATTCTGTTTGTCACCAATGGGAATCTTCAGGATGTAAAACTGGTAGCATGGGGACAGGATGCACACTTCCACAGTAGTCCCGACGGGTTGTCTGTGTTCTTTCTGAATTGCAATGATATCTGGACGAATGATAAACCCCATGTCGTATATGGATATGCCCTGGTGGATTCTGCCTGTACTCTTACCGTAAATGCGGGATGCAATGTGCATTTTCATCCCGGTTCGGGAATTATTGTATTGTCCGGCGGAACCCTGAAGGTAAATGGTACCGTTACGGATCCGGTAACTTTTCAGGGCGACCGGTTAGGGTTTGATTTTGAAGACGTCCCGGGGCAGTGGGATCGTATCTGGTTATCGAATATCACACATTCAAACCTGGTAAACGGTACCGGTGAAATAGGCCCGGGTAGCCGGAATTCTGAAATTGATCATGCCATTATTAAAAACGGTAACATTGGATTACTGGTGGATACCGTCCATGCCCCCGGCGAAACCACCCTTCGGCTGACAAATACAATCATTAAAAATATGGCCGGAACAGGTATTGTATTCCGTGGCGCATCTGCAAAGTGCTATAATGATGTAATTGCCAATTGCGGATACAACAATGCCGCTTTCCTTTACGGCGGAAATTATGATATCCGGCAATGTACTTTTGCAAATTACTGGTCTGAGTCCAGCCGGCAGGATCCAGCCATTTTCCTCAATAATTATTTTGACCTGAACATCCGCCAGCTTAACGCCTATTTCGGTAACTGCATAATTACCGGCGACCTTGTTTCCGAACTTGCCCTGGATTCATTCAACAATGCCGCGCCGGGCCTGTTTAATTTCAGGTTCGATCATACCATTTTGAAAGTAGAAAGCAGCTTCCCGACAAGCAATCCTGCACACTATACCTCCATCCTGAGAAATGCCAGTGCGGGCTTTAAAAATATTACGGATAACGACTATCATATTGACTCCACTTCCATCGCAGTGGACTATGGCGACCCTGCAGTGCTAACCGTTGATCCCTCTCTGAATTTTGACCTTGACGGAAATATCCGGCCACAGGGATTTCCCGTACCGCTTCCTGACCTTGGAGCATACGAAAGACGATAAAATCATATCAGGCGGTAAACCTGCAGGGATCCGGTTATTTTCGACCGCTTATCTGCCACCGGCTTCCATTCTCAGGGCTATGCTCTCTGTTGATGAAATCATGCTGGACTGCGCTGAACATTTCATCAAGCAAACCTACCGTAACCGTACCGTTATTTGCGGTGCCAACGGGAAACTCCCTCTGATCGTGCCCCTGATCCATCAGCGACTGAGCAAAACTCCTGTTTCAAAAGTGAAAATTTCCTATGAGGAGCCCTGGCAAATTATTCACTTACGTTCCCTGGAATCCTCCTACAGGAAATCACCCTATTTCGAATTTTACGAACATCATTTCAGGCCGCTCTATTTCTGGCAGCCTGAAACCCTGCATGATTGGAACCTGGCTTTTCTCAAACTTATATTTCAGCTTCTTCCCGTGAGTATTGAAATATGTGAACAGCATGATTATGAAAAGCAGCCGGCGGATATAACCGACCTTAGATCCAGATTCCATCCACGGAAAAGTGCCGGAATAAAATTTCCCGGGTATCATCAGGTTTTTTCAGGCAGGTTGCCGTTTATGGAAGACTTGTCAATCGCAGACCTGCTGTTTAATCTGGGCCCCGGGGCATTGGAGTATCTGGAAAATCTTTCAGACCCGGGTGCTCAGGTAGAATGAGTATTGATGAAATTCCCGAATGAATCTACGACAGAAGTTTTCCATCATTTCACATAAAGATAGGTGGTATAGGAAGGGAAAAAGGTCACTCCACGATTATACTGAGTACTGTCGGACATGAATCCAATACTAATAAGCAGTTTTTGCCCTTTCGTGAAACCTTTGAAAGCACCCGCCCCGTAAAGCGGCCGTAACGTAGATACATCCAGAATCAGGGTGTCCCTTCCATGCCAGGGTGTTATGTAACTGTTGTCCTCAAAATCAATACGCACGGTATTCACCTTGCTATGGGAAGACGATGGCGCCTTAAATGTATATCCTCTGGCATCCAGCACCAGTCCGCCCGCAGCACCTGAGCTATAAGATGCAATGGGATTGTATTTTTTCGGGTCAGCATTAAGATTATGGTTTTCATCGAGTTTCAGAACAGGAAATTCCTGTCCAGGCAGGGAGGCGATACGCTGTGAATATGCCTGATAAAAACAAAGCATTGTCAGCAGAAAGATTACAGGAGATATTCGCTTCATTTCTATAATTTTTTCCAAAGATACTGCAGGTATGTACATAATTGCAAAATCACATTCTTCAACATCGTATCTTCTTTTTGTCAAGTATTGCAGAAAACAATTTCAGCACCCATCTCAAAAATAGAGAACCAGAGAATTTGTCAACAAATGAAAAATTATACATTTAATTGACCCGATTGCCGGGGAGTTTACAAGATCACAGGGAAAGGATTTCTGCGATACGCATCAGATCCGAGGGAAATTTTGCCTTGTTATTCACTACATGATTTAATGGTGTATATACTACCATATTATTAATAATCCCCGTCATATCCCTGACATGCCCCGCCCTTAACCCTTCCACAGCGGCAACCCCCAGCCTGCTCGCAAGCACACGGTCTGCACAACTTGGACTGCCTCCCCGCTGTACATGACCCAGAATACTCACACGGGTATCGAACCGGACAAACCGTTGCTTCACCTCCCTGGCAATTTTATAGGCACCCCCGCTGTCGTCTCCCTCGGCAACAATTACAATCATGGAAGATTTCTTCCTGTTCCAGCCGCGGTTGAGTACATCAACAATCCTGTCAACCCTGGTTTTTGTCTCCGGGACAAGAATGATTTCCGCACCGCTCCCAATGCCTCCCAATAATGCTATCATCCCGGCATCCCTTCCCATTACCTCAATAAAAAACAATCTGTCGTGCGAATCCGCTGTATCCCGAATCTTATCTACTGCCTGCACAACGGTATTCAACGCCGTATCATAACCAATGGCATGGTCCGTCCCCTAAATATCATTGTCAATGGTTTTCGGAATACCCATCACAGGGAAATTATACTCTGTGCTGAATACTTCAAGGCCCCGCAGGGATCCATCACCCCCCAACACAATCAGTGCGTCCACTTCGTTTTTAAGAAGGTTTTCATACCCCTGCTTTCTACCGTCGGACTGGCGAAAACGCTCGCTCCTTGCTGTTTTGAGTATTGTCCCGCCGCGCTGCAGAATATTACTGACGCTATGGGAAACCATCGAAACACACTGGTTATCAATCAGGCCTTCATAACCCCTGAGAAAGCCCGTCACTTCATATCCATAAAATACCGACGAGCGGACTACAGCCCGGATGGCAGCATTCAGCCCCGGGCAATCTCCACCTGTAGTCAATAAACCTATTTTCTTTATTGGATTCTTCATTTCAATCGGTGTTAAACTATTGCTTATGCTGAATTCTCACCCTTAATGTATTTTGATTTTCTGGATCCTCCATACATCTCATAACAAAGAAACCGGCATTCGAGAGGCCCATTGTACAGCGGTATTTTTCTTGAAGGGTGCAACCCGATGTGGTTCGCTGCCTCCCTGTTGGCAGTAAGAATCCATGCTTTTGTTCCTGCATATTTTTTCTTGAGCGTATCCCCCAGCTTTTCGTATAAATCAAACAGATCATCGTCAGTAATTCGGCCACCATAAGGCGGATTGGTAATGACTACTGAAGGTATCTGCTCCGGCTCAAAATCTTCAAATGACATTCGTATAAAATCAATGTCACCTTCCACTCCTGCCGCCCGTGCATTTTCAGTTGCAGCTTTCAGAACGACCCCTGATTTGTCAATTCCCTTAAGCGGAAAGGATAGTCCGGGCAAGCAGGCTTTTCGGGCTTCAGCCTTCAGGGACTCCCACAAACCGGCATCAAAATCCCGCCACTTTTCAAATCCAAATTCATTCCGGATCAGGCCCGGGGCTATATTTCGTGCATACATCGCTGCTTCAATGAGAATAGTACCACTCCCGCACATAAGATCAGCAAGGGGGCTCTGTTTGTCCCAGCCACTCAGCATTACCATCCCCGCAGCCAATGTTTCACTCAGTGGTGCCTCACCGGCCTGCAAACGGTATCCGCGTCTGTGTAAAGAACTTCCGCTGCTGTCCAGGGATACCGTTGCCTTGTCTTCATGCAGGTGAAGATTCAGCCGGAGCCCGGGCTGCCTGGTGTCAACAGAAGGTCGTTGACCGGTACGGTTCCTGATCTGGTCAACAATTCCATCTTTTGCTTTCTGGGCAATAAAAAGCGAATGACTGAGGGCGCTTTTGGATGCCACGGCATCAATGGCAATGGTGTCTTCGGAAGTTATATATATGCCCCAGTCTGTTTTCCGGATCCCGTCGTATAATTCCTGGCCTGTAGAAGCCGGGAATTCTGCAACGGGCTTTAATATTCTGAG
>JADZBN010000002.1 GCA_020852075.1 Bacteroidia bacterium | reverse complement strand
GAAAGAGGTAGCAGTTTGTTAATTTTTTTTGAGGTATTACCGCCTGTTCCTTTCACATACTGACCTGCATAGAATGTTTTTTGAAGGGTAAGATCCTTATTAAACCTGTACACACAGGCAGAGGACCCTGCCCAAAGATTTCCGGAACAATCTTTTTCTAATATGGAAATTTGGTTGTATAACCGTAAGTCTGATGAATCTGAATGTGTATTGGGTAAATTGATTTTTGTAAAAATGGATCTGCGTGTGTCAAAAATGTCAAGTCCTTTACGGGTTGCTAAAACAAGATGTGATGTGTCATAAACAATAACCTTATAAATAACATTGTCTGAAATGGAGTTACCGTTTTTACTGAAAAAATATTGTTTCACTTCAGAACCATCGAATCTGTTCAATCCATGGGTTGAGGCAATCCAAAGGAACCCGTATTGATCCTGCACAGCGTTATTCACCGAGTTCGTACTTAATCCATTTTCTGTCTGGAGCTTTTCAACATGCTGCAATACCGGTTGTGCCTGGAGTTGTTCACAACAGGTTGTAAGAATAACAGAAAGTAAAAATTGATGAATCCGGAACCCCATGGCAACTCCACTGAAAAGAAGGAACGGGGAGCACGAACATCCCCTGTCTCTTCTTTTTTCCCTGAACTACTTCAGATCATTATCCTGATGTACCGTCAGCCTCCGGCGGTCCTTCATTATACTCCGGTTCAGGTTCTCCGGATTTTTGATCAACAACAGGCTCCGGTTCCCATTCTCATGGCCGGAGGGTACCGGCGCCACCCGTCTGATTCTTCCGCGGCGTAAGGGATATTGGCCCCCTCAGTCTTTGAATCTCCGGCAGAATAACACACTGGTTTATTCTGGTTTCCTTTGCCGTATATTGATTTCATGAAATAGTTCATTCAAAATTATCTTTCTAAAATACTGTTTTTTATGGGTTACGTCAAGGTTAAATCCCATGATGCCAGCCTGATTTTCGTCATCCCGATGAGCCGGATATTATTTCCATAATACTTTGGGGAGATATAACCAGGGCATACGAACAGGGTAACCTGCTCACCATCAGGGTTGTCAAGGCCATCCAGTCAGATTATCCGGCAACCGGGATTGTTACCAGTATCAGGCACGCAATGAAAATTCTTCCGATGATTTAATATCAGGGGATCAACAGTTTACTAATACGTATCAGTGGGTGTGCAGGTACTCCCCGGTTTCATGGGTAGTACACAGGGAAGGAAACTTCAGGCAACGGCAATACCAAAAACTTCCCGGCTGACCCAGCCCTTTCCCCATTCATCCAGTTCGGCAGACTTCCAAAGTGACGGATAGAAAATTCGTTTTTGAAATCGTGGTGGAAGGTATTTCTGCCAGTTGGTACCGCCCGTGGCCTTGATGTCTTCAGGATCTTTTTGCAAATAACGTACGGCGGATTTATAATGGCTAAGCGGCCAGTTGACGTTTACGTTTACATCCAGCAGTTTCAGTGCGGTTTTAAGTTGTTCATCCTGCTGCTCTTCAGGTGACAGGGCGAGATATAGCTGCCACAGGTTGGTTTTTACACTGGATTCTGCCAACGCGATCAATAGTTCGCCATATTTTTCTTCAAACTGAACCAGGGTAAGGGTTTTTTGTCCGGTGGCAAGTTCCGTCGCACCGGCTTTCCAATAAATGAATGCGAACATTTCCCGGATGGTCGCGGGCGATTTCTCATAACCCTCACGTTTATCTTTATCCACCAGCCTGACAAAATCCGTGGAGCAGATTTCAATCATCCTGTATTGTGCACTCTGAAATCCGCTGGCAGGGAGCAGGCTCATTCTGAATTTCATGAATTGCCCTGCATCCATACCCGTAATCATGATGTCAAAGGAACGGATCAGGTTTTCAAAATAGCTGTTGATCCGGTTTACCCTGGAAAGTAAGATTTTCCCGGTCATCGGCAGCGTGATGGCAAGTTGCCTGAATTCGTGCATGCACAGCTTGAAATACAACTCCGTAATCTGGTGGTATATGATAAAAATTTCCTCGTCAGGCAGTCTTGTTTTGGGATTCTGCAGGGACAGGAGAGTATCCACATGAATATAATCCCAATAGGTAAGGTAGTCAGCATGCAACAAGCCCTCGAGGTAAGATTGCAGATCCTGACCCATGGCACTGTATTTTTTTTCCAGTGCTGCCAGCTTTTCTTTCAGTTCGGGTTTGAATTCCATGGGGGTAATTTCGGAAACAGGGATGAGAAAATCAAAAACACCATGACCTGCCTGTGGTTTAGGTACATTGTATCAGAAAAAACCCTTATTTCTTCACCAGGGCAGGCTCATTGGCAAGGTTCTCATATCCTACAAGATCCATTTTGATCGAACCCACCAGGATATCGGTCTGCACCCTTAGGGGAATACGGTTTTTGTCGTCTGAAATCCAAACGGTCATATCCTCCTGATCTTTAAAAACCCGTCCTTCCTGGAGCATAGGCCGGAACTTGACAGCCTGAAAGGTTCCCAATTTGGTTTTTACATTTTCCTTACCGAGGTATTTAATGTTCAACGGAATCACCGCATCGTCCAGGTAGCCGGTAATCGGGAAAATATCTCCGGGGTGGGCTTTACTGAAATCAATCGTGCGGGCATAATAAAAAGCAGAGATGAGATCCTGGGTATTATCAGGAATGGAGATGGTTGCCTTTTCACTCTTTGCGGAATCCAGGTAATGGTTGAAACTGACATTCTGATTGATAAGATAACCCCCTTCATTCACCCTGCGCACAAACAGCCAGGGAATCATGGCCTTTTGATCAATGATACTTTCGTAGCGGTCACGAACTTTGAAAAACCAGTCAAATGCACCGACGGAACGGCCTGTACCCACCATGTGATAACATTCGCGGCCCCCGATGTTCTGCATTTCGTTTTTCACTTCCAGAGTCGCTTCACCTGCATCTACAAAGCCGTAATGGATTCTGAACTTCAGCACTTCTCCCGGTTTGAATGCATTATTTTTTATCTCCCGCAGGGTTTCCTGTGCAACAGAATCACTCAGACCAGCGATCAGAACAAAGGCAATTACGAAAAGAAAAATCTTTTTCATTTGATGTCCAAGCGCAAAGACTGTTCCAAAAATAAAAATCAATAAAACCACTCTTAATGGTGTAAAAAGATTGATTTTTTTGCTCTAACGATTAATTCCGGAAACCGTAGGCCTACTGCCCTTCCTTCTCGTCCTGGTCTGGCTCTTTTTCAGAATCTCTTTCGTCTTCGTCGGGACCGGGTTGATTGTCCAGGAAAATGGATTTACGGTCAATCTAATCTATGCCTTCAAACACCCCGTCCCTGCTTATATCATTGTCCGCCGGACCGGATGAACTTTCATTTATTGCCCTGCCGTCTGACTCATCCATTACAGGCGCAGTGGGCAGGGTATCCTGACTATTTTCTTCGTTACCGGCTGCCGTAATTTCATGGCTACCGGATTCGGTGAACCCGTCTGTCATCTCTGACGGAATACCAATCTCATTCTGTTCCGGTTGTATGTCTTTCAATTGCGGGAGGTCCTTTTCGGAAGAGATACCAAAATAATCCATAAAAGTATCGCTGGTAGTATAGATTACCGGTCTCCCCGGACCATTGCTTTTTCCAGAAATGGAAATCAGATCCTTTTCGAGAAGTTTCTGGACGGCATAATCACAATTTACTCCCCGGATAAATTCAATTTCGGCCTTGGTAATTGGTTGTTTGTAGGCGATGATGGAAAGGGTCTCCATTTGGGAAACAGAAAGCTTTTTCTTTGACTTATGCTGAATCAGGCCACTGATTGTCTGGTGAAATTCCTTTTTTGTAAGAAAGCGGTAGCCTCCTGAAATTTCAACGAGTTCAAAAGAAAAGTCTTCCGAATTGTATTTATCCCGTATTTCATTCAGGGCACGTAATAACTCGTCTTCCGAAGGTTCCCAGTCATAGGATAACTTCAGGGAAGCGGCGATTTCTGAACAGGAAATACTCTGTTCTGAGCAAAAAATGAGGGCTTCTATATGCTGATTGAGCAGGTTCATGGATTCACGGGGCATTGAAGAATGCGGAGGCAAATTAGAAATTTCCGGCGGATTTTATCCAAAAATCAAGTATAATTTCTGATTAATGGACTGTGGATAAACCGAATAATTTTCTCCGGATCAGACGACAATATTCACGATTCTTCCCGGAACCACCACCACCTTTTTCGGGGTTTTCCCGGCAAGAAGTTTCCTGACTTCCTCCGCCAGCATCACTTCCCTTTCAATTTCATCCCGGGTAAGAGTGAGGGCGATGGGAAGATTGAATTTTGTTTTGCCATTCACCGAAATGGGGTAGGCGAAAACATCTTCCACAAAAAATTCTTCCCTGGCCACCGGAAAGGAAGCACGCGTGATGCTTGTGGAATGACCCAGTTTCTCCCAGAGTTCCTCGGCAATATGCGGGGCATAGGGCGATACAAGAACCGCAAGCGGTTCCAGGACAGCCCGTTTGTTACAACGCAGTTCGGTCAGTTCATTCACACAAATCATAAAATTTGAAACGGATGTATTGAAGGAAAACCGCTCGATATCATCGGTAACCTTCTTAATGGTTTTATGAAGGATCTTCCATTCCTCACGGGATGGTTCTTCATCTGTTACACTCCATTGCATTTCACGGGAACCTTCACCTGTGGTATGATACAACTTCCACAGCTTACGGATAAAGTTTGCGGTGCCGTTAATGCCGTTTGTATTCCAGGGTTTGGATAATTCCAGCGGACCCAGGAACATCTCATACAACCGGAGGCAGTCGGCTCCGAATTTATCAATGATACTGTCGGGGTTAATTACATTCCATTTTGATTTTGACATCTTTTCCACTTCGTATTGAAGTTCGACCCTGCCGGGGTTCCGGAGTTCTCTTAGCCGGCCGGCATAAACCGGGTTCATCGAAGCAATGTCTTTTCCGGAAATAAATTCAACATCCCTGAAGAGAATATTTTCCTCTTTTAGCTGCTTCAGTTTTTCCCTTGTCAGGAAATATTTCCCATTTTCAAATTCTGCAAATTCATAGGGAATTCTCATAACATCGCCCTCTATGGGAGAGGGTGTATCATACAGGAACACGCCATCAGGGGTATTATTTGTAGTATCAGGTCTGCGGACGAAACTGCAAAACATACTCATCCCCTGAATCATTCCCTGATTGATAAGTTTTTTTGCGGGTTCACCGACCGGAATATAACCCCTGTCATACAGGAATTTTGTCCAGAACCGTACATAGAGAAGATGTCCGGTAGCATGTTCCGCACCTCCGATGTAAAGATCCACCTGTCTCCAGTAATTCAGTGATTCTGCAGATGCAAACGCTTCCTGGTTCCCCGGATCCATATACCTGAGATAATACCAGGAGGATCCTGCCCATCCGGGCATGGTGGTGGTCTCAAAATCGAACAGGCCATTGTATCTCCAGTCTTTGGCCCTGGCCAATGGAGGTTCCCCGTCTTCCGTGGGCAGGTACTTGTCCACTTCGGGAAGTACCACAGGCAGGTCCTTATCGGCAACAGCACAGGGAATATGGTCTTTGTAGAAAACCGGTATAGGTTCACCCCAGTAACGCTGCCTGCCAAAAACTGCATCACGCAACCGGTACTGAATTTTTCCTGACCCCAGGCCATCGGCTTCAATTTTCCGGATGGCAGCAGGGATTGCATCCTGAACATCCAGTCCGTTCAGGAAATCCGAATTTATGCATTTCCCCGATTTAACGTCATACGATTTTTCCCGGATATCCCATTCGTCCGGGCCCTTGATAACCTGGACAACTGGCAATCCGAATTCTATTGCAAAGGCATGATCGCGTTCGTCGTGTCCGGGAACTGACATTACCGCACCCGTTCCATAACCCGGCAGTACATAGTCGCCGATCCAAACCGGAAGGGATGCACCTGTAAAGGGATGTATGGCATATGCTCCGGTAAAAACTCCGGTAACCTTTTTCACCTCGGACATTCGTTCACGATCGCTCCTGTTCCGGGCACTCATCACATATTCATCCACCTGTGCTTTTTGCTGCAGTGTCGTAATTTCATCCACCAATTCGTGCTCTGGTGACAGGGTCATGAAAGATACTCCGAAAATCGTATCAGGTCTGGTAGTAAATATTTTAATCCCACCCTTCAGGTCTTTTAACTGAAATGTCACCAGCGCGCCTTCACTTCGGCCGATCCAGTTGCGTTGTTGTTCCTTAATGGATTCGGGCCAGTCTATTTCCTGAAGATCTGTAAGGAGCCGTTCAGCATAGGCGGTAATCCTCAGGCTCCATTGCCTCATCCGTTTTCTTTCCACCGGATATCCACCACGTTCACTGAAACCATCCTTCACCTCTTCGTTGGCAAGTACGGTTCCCAGTTTAGGACACCAGTTCACAGTGGCTTCCGAGATATATGCAAGGCGGTATCGAAGCAGCAGTTCCTGTTGTCCGGCTTCAGTCATGTTTTCCCAGTCAATGTCACCGGGATTCAGGTTGCCCGTTAATACTTCGCGGTATGAACCGTTCCGGAACAATGTCACCAGGCTGTCCACAGATTCCGCTTTATCGGTAACGGGATTGTACCAGGAATTAAACAATTGAAGGAAAATCCATTGTGTCCATTTGTAATAGGACGGATCACAGGTCCGCACTTCCCTGCTCCAGTCGAATGAAAATCCGATGCGGTCGAGCTGGTGCCGGTAACGGGCGATATTCTCTGCCGTTGTCCGGGCAGGATGTTGTCCGGTCTGGATGGCATACTGCTCTGCGGGCAGGCCGAAAGCGTCAAATCCCATGGGATGCAGCAGGTTGAATCCTTTTAGCCGCTTGTACCGTGCATAAATATCAGAAGCAATATAACCCAGCGGATGACCGACATGAAGCCCCGCTCCCGATGGATAGGGAAACATGTCCAGTACATAATACTTGGGGCGTGTGGGATCTTCAATGGTTTTGTAAACCTGATTTTCTTTCCACCATGCCTGCCATTTTTTCTCTATTTCCCTGAAATCGTATTCCATAAATCAACAGGAGGATCCATTGGATAAACAGGGGGCTGTTGTAACCGCCGGAAATGAAATTCTGTTCTCATGAACATGCGAATGTAGAAAAATAAGGTGAGAATGGGGTTTATGGAACTACTGGTAAGGCCCTGTTTACCTACTTTCGTAAACTGAAAATGGGGGCCAATATAAAAAAGGAGAGGCAGCCGAGGTTACGATCCGGATATACCAGTTCTGTAATCAGCATTTCACTGGTTTTGTTTATACTGGGATTGCTGGGGCTACTGGCCATTGATGCCCGGAAAATTTCCGACTATATAAAGGAGCACGTTGAAATCAATCTGTTCCTCACGGATGATGCGTCTGTACCGGACATCATGGAATTTCAAAAATCACTTGGTGAAATGGATTTTGTACTCAGCACCACGTATGTTTCCCGGGAAGCAGCCCTTGACAGTTTGAAGAAGGAGTTGGGGGAAGGAGCCACCGGTATGCTCGAATCAAATCCGCTTCCATCAACCATTGATATCCGGGTAAAGGCAGACTATGCTCGTACCGACAGCCTGGAGCGTATTAAGCAACGGCTTTCGGGGAACAGGATCATCCGTGAAATTGCATATCAGGCATCCGAAGTGGAAAAACTAAATTCCAATTTCAGAACGATAGCCCTGGTACTTCTGGTATTCTGTGTGCTTCTTTTTATTGTTTCGGTGGCCCTGATCAACAATACCATCCGGCTATCCATGTATTCAAAGCGGTTTTTAATCAAGAGCATGCAACTTGTGGGAGCCACCCGTTCGTTCATCCGGTGGCCGTTCCTGCGGAAAGGAATGGTTCATGGGATCTATTCTTCCCTTGTTGCGATCCTTCTTCTTTGTGGCATCATATATCTGATTTATACACGTTTCCCCGAACTGAATCAACTTTCTGAATTGCGTATCCTCGGATGCCTGTTTGCGGGAATATTGCTCACCGGCGTTGTTTTATCCGGAATCAGCACCTACTTTGCAGTGAACCGGTTTCTCGGGCTCAAAAGCAGTGATGTTTTCTGAGACATGATTTCTTTCAGCCGGATTGCGGGGCATACCCCATTCCGGGAAAATTGTTTATACTTGCAGCCTGGTTTCCGGCCAGCCATCGCATGTCAAAAAAAGAACTTAAACCCGCAGTTGATTTTCCTTTTGGAAGGGAGAATTACATTCTGATGCTTGCAGGAATTGTAATTATTTTCATTGGCTTTGCACTGATGACAGGCGGCGGTTCCGCCGACCCAACCATCTGGGATCCTTCCATTTTCAGTGTACGGCGGATTACCATTGCACCTATACTGGTTATAGCCGGGTTTATTATTGAGGTATTGGCCATCCTGAAGAAAAGCAAGGACTGAAAATATTTTTCCTGAATACCGGCAAGCGGATTTTGTTCCGTTATGTTCCTGATCTCCACCCGGAAATTGAATCCGGAAACATCCCGCCAGCACCATGACAATCATACAGGCCATCATACTTGGGATCATTGAAGGGCTTACCGAGTTCCTTCCTGTTTCATCCACCGGTCACATGATTATTGCCTCCACCCTGATGGGGATTTCACATGAGCCGGTTGTGAAAACTTTTACCATCGTAGTCCAGTTTGGGGCCATATTATCCGTGGTGATTCTCTACAGGAAAAAATTTCTTCCTGTGCCGGGCAGTCTGAACAGCATGTATTCATTTTACAGCAAGCTGATAATTGCATTTATCCCTGCCGTTATTTTTGGAATCCTGTTTAAGAAGTATATAGATATCCTTCTTGAAAACGTACTGGTAGTTGCGGTGGCGTTGCTTGCGGGAGGAATTATTTTTCTGTTTTTAGACAACTGGTTCCGCCGGACAGAAGAAAAGGGGGACAGCGAACTCCGAACCGCTACAGGGGCATTTAAAATCGGACTGTTCCAGGTAATCGCGATGATTCCCGGAGTCTCCCGGTCTGCGGCCACCATCATCGGGGGCCTCACGCAGGGGTTGAATAAAAAAGCGGCTGCCGAATTTTCTTTCTTTCTTGCCGTACCCACCATGTTCGGTGCCACGGCAAAGGACCTGTACGACTTTTATTCTGACGGAGGGGTCCTTAATTCCCATGATGCCTGGATATTCCTGTTGGGAAATGCAGTTGCATTTATTATTGCGATAGTTGCCATTAAGTCCTTTATTGGTTTTCTTACCCGGCACGGATTCCGGGTTTTCGGTTACTACCGGATCCTGGTGGGATTGACGATACTTATCTTCCATTTCATGGGAAAGAATCTTACCATGTTTTGAAACCAGCGCTATTCCCCATGGAACTGTTTCAGGGTGAGATGATATTGATTAACAAACCGTATCACTGGACATCTTTTGATGTGGTTAAGAAACTCTCAAAGCCGGTACTGGCCCACTATCTCCGACAGGGATATGTTGCACCGGAAGTGAAGAGAATTAAAATCGGTCATGCCGGTACGCTGGATCCTCTCGCAACCGGCTTGCTTGTAATCTGTACAGGAAAACAGACGAAGCGTATATCTGAAAT
>JADZBN010000001.1 GCA_020852075.1 Bacteroidia bacterium | reverse complement strand
TGAAATATTTTCAGGGACTCCGCCTTTTATTTTCCATCGGGACAGAAAAAAAAACAGTTTGTAAATACTTCGCATGTCAGGGAATTAAAAAATCCGGAAGTCCGAATTCCATATCGGCGGTACGTAAAATCAGCAGTGGTTTATTGGCGAAATAAGCAGCCCAGATGGTAAATGTGGATTTTGGTCCTGCAATATAATCGCATGAGGCGAGGGTGCAAAAGTCGTACATAAAATACCGGGAATGAATGAATACGGGCAGCCCTGTAAAGTTTTGTTTTTCAATTTTTTCATCAGAACAGATCAAAAAGCATATACGTTTTCCTGAAAGCTCAGGGAAGGCCAGAATTTTATTCATGACCCTCATGTACTGGTCATCTGAATAATACCAGATACCATTATAAAAATTCCTGTAGTCACCCCGACGGATGTGTATGCCGATCAGTACATCATGGTTTTTCCGGATTTCCGTCACATATTGATTGGCCTCAACAAGGTATTTTACATTCGGCCTGAGTAAGGTCTGTACCAGTACCCGGTTTTTCTGAAATGCCGGAATATCCCTGAACGGCCATCCTGAAACCAGTACAATTTTTGACCTGGCCTTTTGTATGAATGATTGGGTTCCAATATCGAAAGGTCTTGAATCCTGGTAATATTCCCTGCACAAAAAAATTTCGAGAAAGGGAAGTGATATATGTTTTATTCCAAATACATGGTTAAGTTTCAGGAGCAGTTTGTTGAGTATTCTGAAGAATACTTTTCCTCCCCTGAACCTGAAGAAAGCAGGAAGAGCCTTAATGCTTTCTGAGAAATATTCCTGATACTCGTCAAAATCCCTGTGAACTACCCGGTAGCCATGCTCTTTTGCACTACTCAGGAAATGAGCAGCCTGGAGGAGTTTGTTTCCGAACCGGCCTTCACTTGAAATTATAATAACCATAGAAAATAAATTCAGCGATTGGCCATGTTGAGTTCCTGATCAGGAATTTTTTTATACAATGCATCGAATTCACCGACTTGTGAACCACCTTTACGGTAGGTGATAATAATATCGTGCAACCTGAAACCGTTTTCCCTGAGGAAAGCATCGGTTTCAAAATAGGTACAGCCCATCTCATAATTCGAATTATTATTCATCTCCAGCAGAATGTAATCAGTCCTCCGGATAGACTGTGCCGCACCCCTCAGGACGGGCAGTTCGGCTCCCTGGACATCCATTTTGATGAGCAGGATGTTTTTTTCAGCAGGCAACAGGGAATCCAGCGTGTCGGTTTCGACCTCCGTTTCATCAAACTCCCAAAGTTCACTTCCGGCAATTTCCGGTTTATAAAGGGATGAGGACAAGAGGTTTTTAGTAATATAAAATTTTGACATCCTGGTATTGTCGGAAATGGCTTTATTGTAAATATGAATACGGGGATTTTGAATCTGCCTTTTAATGATATTGTATTGATCGGGTATGGGTTCAAATACATATATCTCATTCATGGGAAATTTATGATGCAGAAACCGGGTAATGCCTCCGCTTGCCGCACCGATATCCACAAGGATTTTTTCATTCGTTGTAAGCCCTTCCTTATGAATACTCCGGCAGGTCCGTATGATGTGCTCCCAGGGAGACAGGAGGACTGAATCTTTGAAAAACAATAAGAGTTTTCCGGAATGACGCACCGGGTAGAATAACAATTGCAAAATGTTCAGCGATAATTGAAATATTATTTTTTTCATTGCAGTATTTTAATATTTCAACATAAACGAACGGATGCAGGCGGTTGAATAGGCGGTTTCATCATACCTGCTGATTTTTCATGAATGCAAGTACTGCTTCTCCACAGTTTTCCCCATCCATTGCGGCCGACACAATGCCGCCGGCATAGCCGGCACCTTCTGCACAGGGAAACAACCCCCGGATTTGAGGATGTTGCATAGTTACGGAATTCCTGGGAATTCTGACCGGCGAGGAGGTACGGCTCTCCGTTGCCACCAGGATTGCATCATTGGTAAAATATGACGGCATCTTTTTTCCGAAAAATTTCAATCCCTCACACAGGGTTTGGGAAATGATATCCGGTAATACAGCATACAGGTCTGCCGGTATAATACCGGGAATGTAGGAACAGGAGGGAAGGGAGGAAGAAATTCTTTTTCTTGTAAAATCAACCATCCGCTGTGCGGGGGCTCTAAGCCCGCCGCCGCCTGCTTCATAAGATTTTTGTTCAATTTCCTGCTGGAAGTACATACCTGCAAGCGGGCCTGCTGCGGAATAATTTCTGAAATCTTCCGGGCCGATGTTCACCACAAGTCCCGAATTGGCAAAGGGATTATTTCTGCGGGAAGGTGACCAGCCGTTTACTACCACTTCATGAGAAGAAGTCGCCGCAGGAGCAATGATCCCGCCCGGACACATGCAAAAACTGAACAGGCTCCTTCCTGCCGCCTGACAGGCAAGCGAATAACTGGCAGGAGGCAGGTTGGGATGCCGTATTCGTGAATGATATTGTTGTTGATCAATCACCTGCTGGGGATGTTCGGCTCTCACCCCCAACGCAAAGGGTTTGGCCTCTATATGGATACCCTTCCTGTGTAAAAGGCTGTATATGTCTCTTGCTGAATGTCCTGTGGCAAGTATCACACTTGTTGCAAGGAATTCCGAAGACTGTCCTGAAAGTGTATCCTCTGTTCTGATTCCTGTTACACGGTTCTGAGAAATCAACAGGTCTGTCATTCTTGTGTTGAAATGGATTTCTCCTCCGGCATGGAGTATGGTATTCCGGATTTCAGTAACCAACGCCGGCAGTTTGTTGGTGCCAATGTGAGGATGGGCATCCACCAGGATCATTTCATCCGCACCATGCATCACAAGGATTTGCAATATGCGTTCGATACTTCCGCGTTTGTTGGACCGTGTGTACAGTTTACCATCTGAAAATGTGCCTGCACCTCCTTCGCCATAACAATAATTGGAATCTTCATTAATCAGTCCCTTCCGGTTTAATCTTGCAAGATCACGTCTCCTTTCCCTGACATTTTTTCCCCGCTCAATCACAACGGGCTTATATCCGTTTTCAATGAGCTTCAGTGAAGCAAACATACCCGCAGGGCCAAAGCCGACTATCAAAACCTCCGGAGCTCGGCTTACGTCCTTTTGAAAATTGAAACGGGAAGAAAAGGATGGAACAGGAGGTGGGTTTTCGTCAATGTAAGCGTTGACTTTAATCCTGTATAATGTTTTTGAACCCCTTGAGTCAATAGATCGCCGGATGATCCGGATGCAAAAAATGCGTGCTGATGGGACGAACAGCCTGTCTGCCGCCTGTTGCAACATTATCGCTTCGTCTGCCACCTCTTCGGGAAGAAGGACCAGCTCGACCTGTTGAATCATAATTTCCGGCCTGTTACCGGTATTTCATTCAAATGTAAAAGAAACCAGGAATATTTTTGACCGTAGCCTTTCTATCGGGTTGGAATAGGTGGCCCTGTCCTGAACCAGGATATTCGGAATGCCGTTGTACATTTTGATTTCAGGAGAAAATTTGAAATAGGGCATATAAAAATCAAATCCGATCCCTACCTCATACCCATAGTCGCGCCTCTTTAATTTTATAATGTCTTTATCCTGTTCACGTACTTTTGCCTGGGAAACCATGTCAATGGCATATTTAAATCCTGCCAGTACATAAGCCCGGTAATTGTTCACGCGGTTGGATTTGAACTTCAGGTCAAAGGGGAATTCCAGGTATGTGGATTCGATTTTTTTGGTAATAGTGCCTTTTGACGAATCTGGCAACACCATGGAATACTGGAGGTTTCTCTGGGCGAAGGATAATGCGGGAATGAACCTCAGGTCGAGATTATTTCCTATTCTCAGGTTGGAAATGATTCCGAGGTTCAGTCCAGTAATCGGCAGAGATTCCACCCTGTAAACAGAATCCATGGTTTTCAGATCAGGAGCAAGATTCATGGTAAAGTTGCTGCTGTTGATACCTATGGTAAATCCAAAATGGATGGGTTGCTTGTCGTACTTGGGAAGGTTAAGGGGGATGTCATCCATTTGTGCAAGGGCTGTGGACGGGTACAGAAGTGCCAGTACGGGTACCACCAGGGCATAACGGAAGATGATGGAATATTTCCTTATCCGTTTCATTTGACAGCGGTATAAACGGTGGCAATTCCGAAAGTCAGGCGTTTCATCGAGAGATCCCGGAAGCCTGTTTCTTGCAGAATTCTTAAAAATTCACCTCCATAAGGAAATGCATCAACGGATTTCTTCAGGTACTTATATGCAGAAATGTCCCGGGAGATGAATCTTCCCAGTCCGGGGGTAATTCTGCCGGAGTAGAAATTATAGAGGGAACGAATCAATCCGGGTGAAGGTTGCGAAAATTCGAGTATCACTGCTTTTCCATCCGGTTTGAGTACCCTCCTCATTTCATTAAGACCTTTCCGGAGGTTTTCAAAATTCCGGACGCCGAATGCAACGGTAACGGCATCAAATTTATTGTCCTCAAAGATCATGGATTCTGAATCACCTTCCAGCAATTCAATTTTTTCGTGGAGATTCTTCTTACGGATTTTTTTTCTTCCGATGGCAAGCATGTCTTCCGAAATGTCAATACCGAATATTTTCGATGCCCCGCTCTTAAGGGCGTTAATGGCAAAGTCTCCGGTTCCTGTTGCCACATCAAGGATAATCACCGGAGGGGCTTTGCTCAGTTCCCGTATGGCTGTTTTTCTCCAGTAACGGTCAATTCCCAATGAGAGGAAATGATTCAGGAAATCATAACGCCAGGCAATATTGTTGAACATCCTGGCGATCTGCTGCTTCTTTGACAATGCAGATTCTTTATAAGGCCTGACATCTGCGGACATCAGGAAAATCTGAGTTTAGCAGATTCATTAAGAAGACGATCCCTTTCCACAGGCACCACACCGACCTTTTCACAAACCAGCCCGCCGGCCAGGTTGGCCAGTGTTGTCATCATGCGCGGAGAAGCGCCTGCTGCCAGGCACAATGCGGCAACAGAAATCACCGTATCGCCTGCACCGGAAACATCTGCGATGTTCCGGATGTGTGCAGGGAATAATTCTTCGCCCTGTTGGTTGGACAGAAGGATTCCTTAGTCAGAAAGGGTGACGAGTGCGCAATCAATCTGATGATCCCTGCAGTGCCTGGAAATAGCTGCAGATATTTCGCCGATATTTCCTTTTTCAAGGTCAAGTTTTAACCCATCACGCAATTCTTTCAGGTTGGGTTTGAAAAGAGTGACCTGTTTGTAGTAATTAAAATTCCTTTTTTTGGGATCCACCGCAACAGGAATTTTTTTCTGCCGGGCAGCTCTGACCACCTGTTCAATCAACGACCGGTTGATGACCCCCTTGTCGTAATCCTCAAAAATGATCACATCAATTTTTTTTCTGGAAAGAATGCCTTTGATTCTTTCGATAAGTTGCCTTCTTTCCTGTGCCGGAATATCTTCCGTGCGTTCCTCATCCACCCTCAGCATCTGGTAATTGTTTCCGATTACGCGGGTCTTAACCGTAGTAGGTCTTTCAGAACTCTGCAGAATTCCCTCTGAAGTCATTCCGCGTTGTTGAAGCAGTTCGATAAACTCCCTTCCGTTAGTGTCATTGCCAATGATGGAACAGAGTACTGGCTCCGCCCCGAGAGAACTTACATTTATCGCAACGTTTGCAGCACCTCCCATCCGGTTTTCTTTATTAAATACGGATACAATCGGAACAGGAGCTTCGGGAGAAATCCTGTCCACCTTGCCCCAGAGGTAGGCGTCGAGCATGACATCCCCGATTACCATAACCCGGAGATGGGGAAATTTACTGAAAAGGTTTTTATAAGTAATTGCCTTTGCCAATGGATAAAATTATATCAGGTACTGCAGGATTTTATGTTAACGCAGCAAGTCCGTTTTTTATTCTCTTGATGGCTTCCACCAGCTTGTCATCGGAGGTAGCGTAGGAAAGCCGTAAGCATTCCGGATCGCCGAATGCTTCCCCTGTTACAAGGCTTACGTGGGAAAAATTCAGCAGGTACATACACAGGTCGGTGGCGTTTTCAACCCGGAACGTTCCGTTTGCTTTGCCGAACCAGGAATTTATCTTCGGAAACATATAAAAGGCGCCTTCCGGAAGATGGAGCACCATACCGGGAATCTCCTTCATGAGGTTATACACCAGATCGCGTCTGCGCCGGAATGCCTCACGCATCTGAACCGTCGGCTCGTTGGTCATATTCAATGCAGCCACCGATGCTTTTTGTGAAATGGAAGACGCCCCGGAGGTAATTTGCCCCTGCATCTTATCACAGGCAGCGGCAATTTCTTTTGGTGCACCGATATATCCAATTCGCCAGCCTGTCATGGCATACCCTTTTGAAACACCGTTGACAATTATCAGCCGGTCCCGCAATGCTTCAAATTGTCCGAAACTCTGGTGCTTTCCGGTAAAACTGATGTGCTCATAAATTTCATCCGAGAGTATGAACACCTGCGGATGCTTCTCAAATACATCTGCAAGAGCCTTTAGTTCATCACGGGAATACACCGAACCGGTAGGATTGCATGGGGAAGAGAAAATAAACAATTTGGTTTTCGGAGTAATGGCCTTTTCAAGATCTTCAGGAGTGATCTTATATTTATTTTCCAGTTTTCCTTTCAACGGTACGGTAATGCCTTCCGCCAGTTTAACAATTTCAAGGTAGGATACCCAGTAGGGGAGCGGGATGATCACCTCATCTCCCGGATTTACCAGGCAAAGAACCGTATTGGCAATGGATTGCTTGGCACCGGTGGATACCACCACCTGGTCAGGGGCGTAGTCCAGTTGGTTTTCTCTTTTAAACTTATTAGAAATCGCTTCCCGTAAATCGGCAAATCCGGCAATGGGAGGATAGAAAGTATATCCCTCATCTATCGCCTTTTTGGCAGCCTCCCGGATGTGTGCGGGCGTGACAAAATCCGGCTCACCCAGGCTCAGGTCAATAACATCTGCTCCGGTGGCTGCCAGTTCACGGCTGCGCTTTGACATTCCAATGGTCTGACTTTCAGCCAGTGAGCGAATTCTACGGGAAAGAAACGGGTAATCCATATAAAGTGTGCAAACGTACTAAGATTCCCGAGTATTAACCAGCACAGGATTATCCGGAGATTGGGCTTTTATATACAGGAACCGGTTCATTTATAATTTTACGGTATGAAATGCATTGAGTACGTGAAATATGGCATAAAATGTTCCATTGTATGGAAAATTAATAGATTTTGAAGACTGACAGAATGATTCATTTCACGATTTTGGCATGAATTTCGACAATAACCGCACACATTGTTGGCGGAATATTTCTGCCAGAATGTCGTTTATTATCTCATCATGAATCAAAACGATCCGAAACTGCTTCCGCTGGATTTATCAAACATCATTGATGACGACACGGAATTCATTCCTCTTCTTTCCCAGGAAGACGAAGACAATATGAATCAGCAGGAGATTCCGGATATACTTTCGATTCTTCCGCTGCGAAATACCGTATTGTTTCCGGGAGTTGTAATTCCCATAACGGTAGGCAGGGACAAATCCATCAACCTGATCAAAGACGCTTACAAGGGAGATAAAATTATCGGTGTGGTGGCGCAGAAGGATGTAGCCACCGAAGATCCGAAGTTTGAGGAGCTGAACAAAATCGGAACGGTTGCAAATGTTCTGAAAATGCTTCGTATGCCGGACGGAAATACGACCATAATCATTCAGGGTAAAAAGAGATTTTCCCTGGGCAAGTGCGTACAATCCGAGCCTTATATTCGCGCCACCGTGCATTCATTTCCTGAAAAGCCTGCAGCTCCCGGGGATAAAGAATTCACCGCACTTGTTGGCTCGCTGAAAGATATTGCACTTCAGATCATCCAGCAATCGCCGAACATTCCTTCCGACGCGGCCTTTGCCATCAGAAATATTGAGAGCCAGACGTTCCTGATCAATTTCATATCCTCGAATATGAATCTTGATGTGGCGTTGAAACAGCAGTTACTGGAAATTGCCGATCACAAAATCAGGGCTACGAGAGTTCTGGAACATCTGACCAAGGAACTGCAGATGCTGGAACTGAAAAACCAGATACAAAGTAAAGTCAGGACGGATATTGACAAACAACAGCGTGAATATTTCCTCAACCAGCAGTTACGCACCATCCAGGAAGAACTCGGAGGCACCAGCCCGGACCGGGAATTGGTGGAACTACGCGAACGTGGGCAGAAAAAGAAGTGGAGCAAGGAAGTAAATGAATTGTTTGAGAAGGAGTGTGACAGGCTTTCGAGACTGAACCCTGCCGCGGCGGAGTATTCCGTACTCATCAATTACCTGGAACTGCTGCTGGATCTTCCCTGGAATGAATTTACCCAGGATAATTTTGACCTCAAACTCGCACAGAAAATTCTTGACAAAGATCACTATGGATTGGAAAAGGTAAAGGCAAGAATCCTCGAATATCTTGCCGTATTGAAGCTGAAACGCGACATGAAGTCTCCGATCATGTGTTTGTACGGACCACCCGGAGTAGGCAAGACTTCATTGGGAAAATCCATTGCCAGTGCATTGGGCAGAAAATATGTACGTATGTCACTTGGAGGTTTGCGGGATGAAGCGGAAATCCGCGGGCACCGTAAAACCTATATCGGGGCAATGCCGGGAAGGATCATTCAGAATATCCGCAAATCAAAATCTTCAAACCCCGTATTTGTTCTTGACGAGATTGATAAACTGGGTAATGATTTTCATGGTGATCCGTCATCTGCATTACTTGAAGTTCTCGATCCGGAACAGAATCATACGTTCTATGACAATTACCTTGAAACAGATTATGATCTGTCCAATGTGTTGTTTATTGCAACGGCAAACAGCCTGAGCCGGGTGCAGCCTGCGCTTCTCGACCGGCTTGAGATTATTGAGATAAACGGATATACCCTGGAGGAGAAAGTACAGATTGCCACCGGCCACCTTATACCCAAGCAACTTGAAGCCCACGGCCTGAAAAAGGAGCATGTAAAATTTTCATCCAGGCTGATTGAATACATTATTGACAGATATACGCGGGAATCGGGGGTAAGAGGCCTGGAAAAGAAACTCGCATCAGTCATCCGTTCCATTGCCAAATCCGTTGCGATGGAAGAAGAATACTCTGCCGCCCTTACAGAACCCGATATAAACAGGATACTCGGCGCACCTCTGTTCATTCACGACAAAGTACAGGGTAATGAAGTTGCCGGTGTAGTAACCGGTCTTGCATGGACTTCCGTAGGAGGAGATATTCTCTTTGTGGAAGTAAGCCTCAGTAAAGGAAAAGGAAAACTTACGGTAACAGGCAACCTGGGTGAAGTAATGAAGGAGTCTGCAGTTATTGCCATTTCGTATCTGAAGGCACATGCTTCAGATTTGAATATTGACCCCCGGATATTCAGCCATTGGGACATACACATCCACGTTCCCGAAGGTGCTACGCCCAAAGACGGACCTTCAGCAGGTATTACCATGCTCACGGCACTTGCCTCGGCATTTACACAACGCAAGGTGAAAAACAACATTGCGATGACAGGAGAAATCACCCTTCGTGGAAAGGTGCTGCCTGTAGGAGGCATCAAGGAAAAGATACTTGCAGCCAAGCGTGCGGGAATTAAGGACATTTTTCTTTGTGAAGAAAACCGCAAAGACATTGAAGAAATCAAAAAGGAATACATCAGGGATATTCGGTTTCATTATGTGAAGGAAATGATTGAGGTGGTAAACAAGGCTTTGCTGAAAGAAAAAGTAAAGCAGCCGCTGGACCTGGGTTATTCTCATAACGGCGTGCAAACTCCAAAGAAGGCGCTACTCTGAAAGCGGCCTGTTATTCTCTGTTGTTACTGCTTATTCCGTAAAGAACCGGACAGCCCGGCGTGCAGGTCAAATAATTTCCTGCCTGGAACAGCCGGTTGGTCATTCAGCAATGGGTTGGAATATCCGGAAACCGGAACGCGGATTCACCCGGAGTATTATCCGTTCATCGAAACCAAAAATTCTTCATTGGATTTTGTACCCCGCATTTGTTGTTGCAGGAATTCCATGGCTTCCATTGGATTCATGTCAGAGAGGTGATTACGCAGAATCCACATACGCTGCATCATTTCTTTGTCCAGCAGCATATCCTCCCGCCGGGTACTTGAAGCGACCAGGTCAATGGCAGGGAAGATCCTCTTATTTGCAATTTTGCGGTCAAGCTGAAGTTCCATATTGCCGGTACCTTTAAATTCTTCAAAGATTACCTCATCCATTCTTGAGCCGGTGTCAATCAGGGCTGTGGCGATGATGGTAAGGCTGCCGCCATTCTCAATTTTACGTGCAGAACCAAAAAAGCGTTTGGGTTTATGAAGCGCATTGGCTTCAACACCACCCGACAGGACTTTACCGGAAGCTGGTGCAACGGTATTATACGCCCGGGCAAGCCGGGTGATGGAATCCAGCAGGATGACCACATCATGACCGCATTCCACCATTCGCTTGGCTTTTTCCAACACGATATTGGCAATTTTTACATGCCTTTCTGCAGGTTCGTCGAATGTGGAAGCAACCACCTCCGCCCGGACATTTCTTGCCATGTCGGTAACCTCTTCTGGCCGCTCATCAATGAGCAGAATGATCATATATACTTCCGGATGATTGGCGGCAATTACATTTGCCACATCCTTCAGCAGCATGGTCTTTCCTGTTTTTGGCTGCGCCACAATCAGGCCCCGCTGTCCTTTGCCAATGGGCGTGAACATATCAATGATCCGGGTGGACAGGTTGGCTTTGTCGCCGGATAAATTCAGTTTTTGATTGGGGAACAGGGGAGTCAGGTAGTCAAAATGAACCCGGTCACGAACTACCGCCGGATCCTGTCCGTTGATGTAGTCCACTTTAGTAAGCGGAAAATATTTTTCTCCTTCACGGGGAGGCCGCACCATTCCCTGTACCGTATCACCTGTTTTCAGTCCAAATAATTTAATCTGTGACTGTGAAACATAAATATCATCCGGTGAGGTGAGGTAATTAAAATCCGAAGAACGAAGGAAGCCGAAACCGTCCGGCATAATCTCAAGAACACCTTCTGCTGCAATGACTGTATCAAGTTCACCCGGGATTTCGGGCGCAGCATGATTTCCCGGATGGTTCGGAACAAAGTCCCTGCGTTGTGGCCGGAAGTTTCTGTCGTTTTCCTGACGGGGAGGAAAGGACTTTTGTTCGGGCTCTGCAGGCCGTGGAGGCGGGATAGGTCGTGGCGTCACTTCCTGGCGGGTTGGGGGAACCTTTACGCTGGGTTCAAGGACAAGCGGAGCCTTGACTTCCTGATTCTCTCCTTTTGGAGGGCTAACCCGTTTTCTTTTGGGACGGGATGAATCCGATGCATCCGGGGTATCATTCGAAGTAACGGATGTCTCCTCCTTTACCTCAACTTTCTCAGGGGCGCCGAATTTTGCATGAAGAGAATCTTTAATGGAATTACTCGCCTTCGGGTTCAGTGCCTGCTGATCGAGGATTTTGTAAATCAATTCCTGTTTTCTGAGCTCGTCATAATTGGCAATGTCCATCAGACGGGCAATTTCTTTCAGCTCATTAACGAGCTTGTCGTTTAATTCGAGAATGTCGTACATTAATAATAATTTGGTGTGAGACCTGGGATAATTTGCAGTATGCTAAAGTTCGGATGAACAGACCCTGAGGGTACCAGGATATAATAAGATAATTCAGTTAAAATTTTGGTGTGCCAGCCCTTACTGATTGTGGGCAGTTACCTGAACGGATAATTAAAAAATCCGGATCGGATGTATATTATGACGCAATAATAGCCCATTTCTTTGTTTCGGGCAAATAAATTGAAAATAAATTTCAACAATTACTACGAAATATCAACAAACAGGTTTCCCCCGGTTACCCGAAATAGAAAAAAACTCCGTTTATTTGCCCAAAATTCATGGCATGTTTCAGCGAATTCAAACCATTTTCCTGTTAATTTCATTTGCGATTTCACTGATTTTACTGAAGGTTCCTGTGTATCACATGGTAGATGCCATGACTACGCCGGCTCCGGAAACAGCATCCTCTCCAAAATCTTTTGTGGTATCCGGGAATGCCCTGCTGATGATCCTGAACTGTGCCGTGGGACTGTTATCCCTGTTCGCCATATTTCTCTATAAATCCCGTAACCTCCAGGCGAGATTGTGCAACCTGGGATTGCTGTTGGTTTGTGTCCTGATAGGACTGTTGTTTTTTCTGGCGGATACCATGTCGTCCAGCATGAATCAGAAAGTAGAATATGGTTTTGGTACGTATCTCCCCCTTATTCAGCTTCTCTTTTTGTTTTTGGCAGGAATTTTTATCCGCCGGGATGAAGAACTGGTACGTTCCGCAAACCGCTTGCGCTGAATTCTTCAGGTAAGGCTTCCTCTCAGTCCCAGTTCTACTACCTCGGGACGGAGAACTTTTCCATTTTCAATGGAAAAGCGGATCAGCGTCCTGTACTTATGAAACCCCTGTTTTCCCGCAGCTCCGGGATTCATGTGTAACAAATGATTCACCGGATCGGACATCACCCGGAGGATATGGGAATGCCCACAGATAAAAAGTTCCGGTTTGTACGTTTTGATACTTTTTTCTGCTGCAGGAAAATAGTTTCCCGGATAGCCACCGATATGAAGAATGAATACCTTCAATCCTTCGCAGGTAAACTGAAGTTCCTCACTGCACCTCAGCCTGATTTCCCTGCCGTCAATATTTCCGGAGACAGCACGCATGGGCGCAATTCCTTCAAGGGCATCCATCACTTCGACACTGCCGATGTCACCTGCATGCCAGATTTCATCACAGCCCTGAAGCCTGGAGATGATACGGTCATCTACATAACCGTGGGTATCACTCAGCAGTCCGATCTTCATAATGGTACAACTGTAAACACTGTACTGCCCGGTGATGCTGTGACAATATGTAAATAAACATCGGTGGAATTATACCCATTTTCTTTCCGTGTGGATTAGGCCATGCCTGCCGGCAATAGCGTTGCTTGTACCATCACCTGACCAGAGCATTCAGGGCATCACAATATCCCATTTTTTCCCAGCCGGCTGGAAGGGGAATATCCCATTCATTCAGACGGTCGGTCAGGTTGCGTTTCATGGAAAAACTGAATGGTTTTTGAATCCGCTGAAGCCGGGATTCCGGAATATAATAGATAAAGGTTCCCGATTTGCAATCACAAATTTCTTTTTCATCATCACAAAGAAGCAGATAGTCTGAACCTTTATTAAGAATTTTAAATAACCTGGGATCTCCGGAATTTTTTCGTTTTACGGCCAGGTATTCCTGGTTCTTAAAAAATATTGTTGCAAAGGGCATGGAATCCAGATCAATTTTTTGACTCTTCAATACCTCAGAAAACGGCGTTCGTTCACCTTGGATGTTCAGGAAAAATTCCATTTTATAAAGTTGCACGAAGGGGCTTGGGTTCAAATCGTACATCCATTTTCCGGTAGTAATGGCCTTCCAGTCGTTTATGCTCTGAGCCAGTACTGAAGGAATGTGCAGAAGACAACCTGCTGTTATAAAAAGACAGGTAACGCAAATGGATCTGGTCATGACATTAAATTATCTCAATTTCCTGCTGTTTTAACCATCCTATGCTACCATTGGCAAGCCGGACTTTCCTCCAGTCATTCAACTGATCCATGATTTCCACTTTGGTGCATTCATGCAGGATGAAAAGGTCGTTCCCTTTATCATCCGGTGAGCTTTTGACATATACGCTTGGAGTGGTTATAATAGCTTCCTTCATGGTGTTTGAAAGATAATGACTCTCTCTTGTAATAATAAGAAGCAGGATCACAAGAATTGTCCCTGATGCAGCGGTAAAAAATCCTGATTTTCTCCTTGCTGAGGTGTTTCCACACACAAACAGATATAAGCCTGCCATGGTAATCCAGAATGCTGCAATAAGCAGCACGGACCAGGTGCCGGTGGACCATCCGGCGGCAAATGCCTTCAACCACCTTTTGTAAAAAATTTCAGGAATGGGGTCAATCCTGTCCACGGCATGCAGGTTTGCCACCTGCAGGTTGAACCGGATGTCTTCATCGGCTGGATCACGTTTCAGGGCACGTTCATAGTTGAGGATGGCTTTTGAATATTCAGCGTCCTTATAATATGCACCGGCAAGATTGTAATACAAATCAGGATCCTGTATTCCTTTTGAAACAATATCTGAATACAATTCAATGGCATTCTGATACTGCTGCTGCTGATAGGCCATGTTGGCTTTGTGCCAGAGGCTGACCGGGTCAGCGGTGTTTTCCCTGACCAGAGTAGAGTCTGCGGCCTTCAGGCATTGCCAGGAAGTAAAAAATAAAAGCAGTGCGGTCAGGTATGCCTTCATGATTTTATCGAGTTTTCAATGCTGGAAATTACCGTAAACCCTTTTTTATAAATGCTATCACTGGATTCACCGGAACCTCCCCCAAACCTCGCAAATTCACAACTGTCAAGGACAGATGTGAATTCTGTGACCAGCGCATCAGGGACTTTTGCTTCGGTCAGGGATCGCGCAACCGTCTCACGCGAAAGGTCTGACACAGGAATTTGCAGTTTGTCACTCACAAAACCCCATAATGCCTTGAACATTTCATCCAGGAATTTCACCTGATCGCTTGAACCCAGGTATTTTTTTGCCGTTGCAAGCCTTTTCATGGCTACTTTATTTGCCCTTTGACTTTTAACCAGGGCCATATTACCCAGCATGTGTTCCTTCCGGCGATTCATCAGTACCAGGCCAAAGAAGACAACAACGGGTAGGCCAAGAAGAGAGTAAAATAACAGGGACCCGAAAAATGGGCGCCCGGAACTGATTGTATTTAATTCGCGTGTTTTAATATACCGGATATCCTTGCCCAGGAACTTGATATCGCTCTGGCGGATTCCGGATGCCGGACCTGTACTTTGGACAGATTCTGCGCCTTTCGCTACATCCACATGGATATCGGGGGCCTTTAACTCCACATATTGTTTTTTTTCAAGATCAAAATAGGAGAAGGGGGATACAGGGATATGATATTCGCCGGAGTTCCTTGGAATGATAAGATATTCAAAGGTCTTGGTACCTGTTACTCCCGCTGTTGTGGCATTGACACTGCTGTTTTCCTTTGGATCATAGGTTTCAAAATCCGGGGGGAAGGTGATTTCAGGCGCATCAATCAGTTTTACATTTCCTTTCCCAGCGATTTTTATTTTTAATGTAACCGGTTCGTTGGTTTTGGTATGATCCTTATCAAGCGATGCTTCAAAAGTGAATTTGCCAACCGCTCCTTTAAAAGAAGAGGGCGCTCCTGCCGGAAGCTCTTTTACCGTAACCCGGATGGCTTTACTGGATATCGGAACTTTTACATCCTGAACACTATTATTGAAAAATTGATTGAAGAAGGGGTCATTTGCAAAGGGATCAAAAGGGTCTGTGGACCTTGGCTGTCTCTTCATCTGAACTCTTGCGACCACATCACCCTGCATGGGATCAATTTCGAGGGTCCCGTCACGTTGGGGGAAGACAACCATTTTTTTTATGTCGGCAACCTTATATTGAATTCCGTCAAGGTTCTCCATGTGGAACTCCAGTTGCTGGGGAAGACTGATTTCCTGGCTCCAGAATCCGGTAAGGGAAGGGAGTTTGTCAATTGAATAGTTGGTAAGCGTCACCCGGGTATATAATCTGTAGGTAACAACCATCGCTTCTCCAAGATAAAGGCTGGTTTTGTCGGCATACGCCTTGAGAAAAACATTTGAAGAAAGATTTCCGGCCGGATTATTCCCCTGACTGCCCTGACCTCCCGATGAATTTCCATGCTGTGGCTGCTGTGATCCCTTTACGACCGAGATGGTAACCGGATTACTCAGAACCTTATTGCCGTCAACAGTAATTTCGGCGCTGCCGATTTTGAATGTACCTTCTTTAATTGCCTGCAGAATATACGTGTAGGTACTGGACTGGGAAATTGAACCATTTATAATCGAAGTGCTGCTCGACTGGCTCGGGCCCATCAGGACGGTAAAATCACCGAATGGCGGTGGCCGGAAACCTCTTCCTGATCCGGATAGTGTAAAGCTGATCTGAAATTGATCGCCAACCCCTATGGTAGATTCAGAAACGGATGCGGAAAATTGTACATCAGCCTTACCCGAAACGACGCTTATGAAACAAATCAATAAAAGAGCCGGAAGAACAGTACTTTTATTCAGTACATAATTAACGACGATATTTTTATTGTTCCAGGGCATCTTTTACCACACAAATGAATGGAATAATTCTCTTACCATTGTTTATCAATGCTGATCTTTTCAGCATCCTTTTTTGATAGTTTTTTCTGGGTTTTTTTCTCGTCATTATTCAACGCCTGTAGGATTTTTTCAGCATCCTCTTTCGAAATTCCCTGATCTTTTTGCCGGTCTTTGTTCTGCTGCTCTTTGTTCTGCTGGTCCTTGTTCTGCTGGTCCTTGTTCTGCTGGTCTTTGTTTTTCTGATCCTTGTTCTGCTGGTCCTTGTTTTGCTGGTCTTTATTTTTCTGGTCCTTGTTCTGCTGATCTTTATTTTTCTGATCCTTGTTATTCTTGTTTTGCTGTTGTTGTTGTTGAAGCATGGCTTTGGCATAGGCCAGATTGTACCTGGTGTCATTATCTCCCGGGTTAAGAATCAGGGAGTTTTTGTAGGCTTCAATACTTTCATCGTATTTCTTTTCTTTCAAAAATGAATTGCCCAGGTTATGAAATACTTTTGCTTTTGCTTCATTGGAAAGGCTTTTATTTTCTGCCAGACCCGAATATTGTTTTTGCGCGTCTTCGTATTTGTTTAGCTTGTAATATGCATTGCCCAGGTTGTAACTACCCGGGACTGAGTTTTTATCCAGGTTCAGGGATTTACGGTAAGATACTTCTGCATCATCGTATTTTTTATCCTTGTATTGTCTGTTTCCTTCACGTATCAGTTTAGATTCTGTTTGGGCATTTGAGGTTACAATTGCGGAAAGGAAAACAAACGGAAGAAGTATACAGGCCCGCAGGAAGCCTTCAAATCGCCGGTTTGGGATAGACATCACTATTTTTTTGAAACGGTTCATTCCTGATTATTTATAAATACCATTACGACGGTTTTTCACTTTCTCTGAACAGATCCATTCTTTGAATCAACCTGGATTTCCTTCCTGTAGTCAGGAATTGCAGGATAATCAGCAGCAACCCACCTGCAAGGAAGTATTGAAACCGGTCCTCGTAATCCGTAAATTGTTTTGTGCCGAATTCTTTTTTCTCCATTTTACCAATCTGTTCAAGAATGGTATTTAACCCGTCATCAGCATTTGTAGCCCTTAAATAAGTGCCTTTCCCGGCAGCAGCAATTTCCTGAAGAGTGGCTTCATCAAGCCGTGAAAGTACTGGCTTTCCTTCCCGGTCCTTGAAAAAATCTACCTGAACACCATTTTTATAGACGGGGATGGGTGCACCGGAGGGGCTGCCCATACCTATGGTATTAATGATTATTCCTTCAGCATTGGCTTTTTTTGCTGCTTCCACAGCATCATCTTCGTGATTTTCCCCGTCGGAAATGATGATAAGCGCCTTGTGCTTGTTGTCATTTCCCACAAACGATTTTGTGGACAGGTCTATGGCTGCACCGATTGCCGTACCCTGGGTTGGTACCATATCACAATCAATTGAACTGAGGAATAATTTAGCCGCTGAATAGTCGGAAGTTATGGGAAGTTGTACGTACGCTTCACCGGCAAAAACAATCAGGCCGATTCTGTCATTTTCCAGTCTGTCAACAAGTCTGCTGATGACTTGTTTGGCTCTTTCCAGCCTGTTGGGCCTGATATCTTCGGCTTTCATGCTGTTTGATACGTCCAGGGCTATGATAATATCCACCCCTTCACGTTTTACTGTTTCCAGTTTTGTTCCGATCTGGGGATTGGACCATCCGATGATCAGCAGTGACAATCCGCTGCAAAACAGGATCATTTTCAGGAGGGGTTTAATACGTGATGTATCCCCCGCAAGTTTATCCATCAGTTGATTTTCACCGAATACCCTCATGTTTTTCCGGTACCTGGCCCGCATAACCATATACAGCAAAACTATAACCGGCACAAGAACCAGCGCATACAGATATTCAGGATGTGCAAATCGTACCACGGTCAGGGAAGGGTTTTAAATAATGTATATCGGGTAATGCCGTCAAGGGCGAGAAATACCAGGGCGACAAGCACCAGTGGATAAAACTCCTCGGTTTTATGCCGGAATTCAGTCACATCAATTTTGGTTTTTTCAAGCTGATCAATTTCAGCATAAATTTCTTTCAGTTTGGGTGTGCTTGTGGCCCGAAAATATTTCCCGCCCGTTTCGGTGGCAATTTGTCTGAGTACATCTTCGTCAATCTGGACTTCCACATTCTGGTATTGAATACCAAAAGGAGTCTTAAATGGATAGGGCGCATATCCTGTTGTCCCGACACCGATGGTATATACCCTGATCCCAAAGGTTTTCGCGATCTCACCTGCGGTCTGGGGTGCTATGGCACCCATGTTGTTCACTCCGTCGGTGAGAAGTATGATCACCTTGCTCCTGGCTTTACTGTTCCGTATCCGGTTGACCGCCGTTGCAAGCCCTTCTCCGAGCGCCGTACCGTCCGTAAGCATTCCTGATTGAATTCCGCTGAGAAGGTTTTTCAGAACTGCATGATCTGTGGTCAATGGACATTGGGTAAAACTTTCACCGCTGAATACCACCAGTCCGATCCTGTCGTTGGGCCTGTTATCAATGAATTGTTCTGCTACCTTTTTTGCCGCTTCAATTCTGTTTGGCTTGAGGTCCTCTGCAAGCATACTTCCTGATATATCCAGGGCAAGGACGATATCTATGCCCTCGGTAGAAACATTTTGCCCGCTGCTGCTTGACTGAGGCCTGGCAAGTGCAATAATAATGGCAACCGCAGCCAGGAGATCGAAGATTAATGGCAACATCCTCAGGCGCTGCCGCATTCCCGGCCTGTATCCCTTTAACCCCTCAAAGGAAGAAAATGTAATTCCTGGTTGTTTCTTTCGCAGGTTCCAGAAATAGAAAGCCATCAGCAGGGGTATCAGCAGTAACAGCCAGAAGAACCAGGGTTGCGCAAATTGTATTCCGTGCCAGATCATGAGATTCCGCCCTTTTTTTCCAGTTCTTCTTTTTCGACAGGCTTGGTAGCCATTACAAACTCAATGGCATCTTTCATGGACTGATCGTTTTCGCTTCCCAATGGAATAGCTTTTGCAAATTTTACCATATCAGCAAGCATCAGAAGTTTCCGCAGCCGTATTGTTTCATTTTCATGCAGAGGGTTGTTTCCGAAATGCTCCATGATTTCATCCGTAGTACTTTCCATCGCCGGAATTTCAAACCTTCTCTCAATATAGGTACGGAGGGTGTCCGTCACGGCGCTGTGATATTCCTTTACCAGTCCCTGTTGCCATAGCTTTTCCGATTCAATTTTTCTGAGTGCATCAAGAGCTGCCTGATGTGGCGGGATCCTGGGCAACCGGACCACAGGAACTGCCGGTATTCCGCTTCTTTTCCTCATTTCACGCACGATGAAGTAAACAATGACCACCAGGGCAATGACACCAATGAGGTAGGGGATAAGATCCATCCAGTTGAAGGGTACATCCATGGTTGCTTTTATATCCCTGATATCTTTTGTGGTGTCTACAGGTACTGTTTTAACCGAAATGAGTGTTGCTTCGGTACTCAGGGTATCATAGCTGCCATGTGAAGTTGCAACTGCAAAATGAAACGGTTCAATAACATAGAATCCGGAATCAAATGATGTTACGGTAAAGTGTTGGGTATAAACGAAACTTTTACGGTCCGGAGATGCGGCCGTATCAATAAGGCTTCTCTTCACCACATCCAGCCCGTGGAGGCTGTCGGGGATGGCAGGAAAAATGATTTTTGATGTACCGTCACTTTTCGCAATCAGGCTCAGATGTATCTGTTCGCCGATCCGGATGGATGTAGTGTCGGACCTGAGTTCGACACTCGTTGCAGATTGTCCAAAACTGAATAAACAGGGTATTACACTTGCTAAGAGGATAAGTACCGTATTCAGAAGCCTGGTGAAGGCTGCAGGATATGTCTTTTTGTTGCTGATCACGTGGGTTTATCTTCTTCTTCCGCGCTTTTTGAACAGATGCATCAATGGTTTGACGTACGAGTCATCGGTTCGTATTTTTGTATGGTCCACACCGCTTTTTGCAAAAGTGTCAGACAGTGAATGCATTCTTTTATTCCAGTCCTCCTGGAATTCATTTCTGAAACGAGAATCAGAGGTATCAACCGTTTTTTCTTCACCGGTTTCAGCATTTTTCAGGTGCACCATTCCCACGTTAGGCAATCTGCTTTCACGTTCATCATAAATCCTAAGGGCTACTACGTCATGACGTTTGTTTGCAATTTTTAATGCATCCTGAAAATTTCTGTCAAAGAAATCTGAAATAACAAAACAGATACATTTCTTCTTTATCACACGGGTAATATATTGCAGCGCCTCTGAAATATTGGTTTGAGTATGACGGGGCCGGAATTCAATCAGTTCCCTGATGATTCTGAGTATATGGGTTTTCCCTTTTTTTGGCGGAATAAATTTTTCAATGATATCCGAAAAAAAAATAATTCCCGTCTTATCGTTGTTTTGAATAGCAGAAAAAGCCAGGACCGCGCACAATTCGGTTACAAGATCCTTTTTTAACTGAGTTTTGGTGCCGAATGCGCCGGATGCACTCACATCTACCAGAAGCATTACGGTGAGTTCCCGTTCTTCTTCGTACACTTTCACAAAGGGGTGATTGAAACGTGCTGTAACATTCCAGTCAATCGTCCGGATATCATCACCGGCAATATAGTCCCGGACTTCGGAAAATGCCATTCCACGTCCTTTAAACGCAGAGTGGTATTCCCCGGAAAATATGTGGGAAGAAAGACCGCGCGTCTTAATTTCAATTTTACGTACCTTTTTTAACAGCTCTGTGGTTTCCATTCAGAAAATGTATTGTATGGTTTCCTGATAAAATAATTACAAAGCTTAGGGGACCTCAACAGCATTCAGGATTTCATTAATAATATGTTCTGCGCTTACGTTTTCAGCTTCCGCCTCATACGTAAGTCCGATCCTGTGGCGCATTACATCGTGGCAGACCGCGCGGACATCTTCCGGGATGACGTAACCGCGGCGCTTGATGAATGCGTAGGCCTTTGATGCCAGGGCAAGATTAATACTTGCACGGGGTGACCCGCCGTAACTGATCAACTGCTGAAGTTTTCCGAGGTTGAATTCTTTGGGAATCCTGCTGGCAAAAACGATGTCAACAATATATTTTTCAATCTTTTCATCCATATACACTTCACGTATCATCTGGCGGGCGCGAAGAATTTCTTCGGGCCTGATAACAGCATTGACTTTTGGGGATTCTTTGCCGATATTCTGGCGGATAATCAGTTTTTCCTCTTCACGCCCCGGATATCCGATGATTACCTTTAGCATAAACCTGTCAACCTGTGCTTCCGGAAGAGGGTAGGTTCCTTCCTGCTCAATCGGATTCTGGGTAGCCAGAACAAGGAAGGGTTCCTCCAGTGGAAAGGTAGAGTCGCCGATGGTCACCTGACGTTCCTGCATGGCTTCCAGCAGTGCACTTTGAACTTTGGCCGGAGCGCGGTTGATTTCATCGGCAAGAACAAAATTGGCAAAGATGGGACCACGCCGGACAGTAAATGCTTCCTGTTTCTGATTGTAAATCATGGTGCCGATTAAATCGGCGGGAAGCAGGTCTGGTGTAAACTGGATCCGGTTGAATTTAGCCTGAATAGCCGAAGCAAGCGATTTAATCGCCAGGGTTTTTGCGAGGCCGGGAACGCCTTCAAGGAGTATGTGCCCGTTGGCGAGCAAACCAATCATGAGTCTTTCAGTCATGTATTTTTGCCCGATGATGACCTTGCCGAGTTCCATCATGATCAGGTCGGCAAATGCTGATTCCTGCTGAATCTTTTCGTTGATTTCTTTAATGTCCATAATATGGTATGATGTATTTAATGCCTGAAATCAGGGTATGCTATGTTCTAAAGCTGCACTATTCCCGCTGTCGGTTTCATCCGCGTAAATTCGTTCAATCAATAAGGGAAAATCAGGGAATAAACAATGAAATGGAATTGAAATCCGGCAGCAATTTTAACTAAAAAACCGTGAAATCAGAATGAAATCAAAGGTTAAAAATTGTTAAAGAGGGTTAGGCCGGGTTGCGGGAATAGATGCTGCGTATGTGATCACCCATATTATTCAGCGACCATACGAGTCCGAAAATTGCAATACCTGGAAACAGAACAAGCCACCAGGCAGAAAAATTTTCTTTACCGTCAAAGAGCAATGTCCCCCATGTGACCGTGCCATAGGGAACTCCGATTCCAAGAAATGAAAGCCCTGCTTCGGTGAGAATGGCAACGGCGATGGCGAAGACCATTACCACGCTTGCCGGGATCAGTGCATTAGGCAGTATGTGTCTGAAAAAAATTCTGAGGGCCGGAAATCCGGCAACACGTGCCGAGTCAACAAAAGACTGCGTACGGAGTTTTAATACTTCTGCTCTGATGAGCCTTGCAATCTCAGTCCATGAGGTACAGCCGATAATGATAATAATGTTCCATGCAGAAGGCTTCATAACCGCTGCCAGGGTAATAATCAGTACAAGCCTCGGAAGCGAAAGAAAAATTTCAATACCTCTTGATATGATGGAATCAACAGGAAAATACATTTTCCTGCCCGGGAAAGGGATGTTACCCAGAAATTTGTAGAATATAAAAGGCAGAAGGGGTATAAGAAATAATATCAGCAACCTGATCAGAAATGACAATGATGCAATTTCTCCATGTACGACGGAAACATTGCCAAACGAAGCCAGCCATGATACAGGAATCAGCAACAGGCAGAGCAGCAGAGACAGTAACGGCATCCGGAGGGACCGGTCGCCAAAATAACCGGATATCACACCCGCAGCAATTCCGATCACGGCGGCAATTAATACAGCGCCGAGGCCGATCATCAGATCATAACGGGTACCATAAATGATTCCCGATAATACATCGGATCCTGTTTTTGTCGTTCCCAACCAGTGCCGTTTGCTCCATGGAAGGCTGACCTGATGGCCTCTGGAACTTTGGGCATATTGCTTTTCAAAGGGAGATACATAATTGGAATTTTGAAGATCACTCGGCTCCGGGTCGTACCGGACAGGAGCAAATAGTATGAAATCCGGTTCCTGTTCGGACCAGTTGATGACATCTTTCCGGATCTGTTCAAATTCTCCTTCCGGTCTAAAAATTTCCACATAAGGACTGTTGCTGAATGAAGGGAAAGACCACTGACCGGCTTGCACGAGTATGAGTGGATCACGGTTTGCAAGTACCGGCGCAAGCAGCGCAACCAGCAGATAGGCAGCAGGAATTATCAGAAACTGCTTTTTAATTACCTGAATATGCTTTAAAAGCCCTCTCATGCAGGGATTTTTTTCCGATACAATGAAATCCTGGGATCTGCCAGTGCATACAATATATCACTGATCAGAAAACCTGCCATGGTAATGACTCCAGTAATGGTGAACACTGCAATTATTACAGGATAATCCTGGTCGGCAACGCTCTGGTAAATGGTATATCCCATCCCCGGAATGGAAAAAATGGTTTCAAGAATGACTGATCCGCTCAGGGCAAATGGAAATACACCCGTGAACAGTGTAATAACAGGAAGTAATGCGTTTCTGTATGCATGTTTTTTAACCACCAGTTTTTCCGGAAGTCCTTTTGCCCTGGCAGTTCTGATATAATCTTCTTTCATCAGGTCCGTGATGGTTACCTGTAAGGTTCTTGATACAAAGGCGAGTGAACTGTAGGTATAACAAATAGTCGGTACAATCAGATATGGAATGGTTTTAAGGATGCGCTGCAGAAACGGCATGCCTTCAGGGTAACCTCCCACAGGTTTAACGCCTGATGCCGGTAACAGATGTATCACATCAGGATTGCAGAATGTCATGAGCAGCAGGGTAGCAACCCAGAATGCAGGCAATGAAAAAAGAAATGTGAGGACAAGGTCTGAACGCCTGGCAAAGGGAGATCCGGGATTCGAACCGGCTTTTAAGCCTATGGGAATGGCAATCAAATATGCAAGGACCACAGATAACAGGGTAAAAAACAGCGACCATCCGATGCGGTCATAAATCAATTCACCTGCAGGCTGACGGGTAGCATAACTCATTCCAAAATCCCCGTGAAGGAGCCCGGCAGAAAAATTGCCATTGCCAAAAAGATACCTGTGGAACTGATTGTCCGGATTAATTTTTAATACGGGGATCAGGGACTTTACGCCTCCTTCGGATGCAGGTGACCATGGTTTAATGGAAATATAGAAAACAGGCAAATCCAACCCCAGGCGGTGACGCCAGTCTGACCGGGTTTGTTCCTGCATGGCTGCAGAACCTGCTCCCTTTTCGTCCGGCATGGCGCTTCCAATAATTCTTTCAACGGGATCACCGGGCGATAATTTCAGAAGCAGAAAGGAGGCCAGAATTACTGCCAGGAGTGTGGGAATAAATGAAAGAATCCTGCGGAACAGGTATGATGTCATTTCTGGTGTCTGCTTCCGGACTATGCCAATAGTCCTCCCGGTATGATGAAGGTGAAAGGTAAAGAAATCCCTGCTATTCACTTACCCGTTACCGGAAATGTTATCAAACTCCGTATGGGTTTATTTTGGGATCCCCAGTTCCAGGGTATTCAGTAATATTCCCGGCCGGTCGGGATACAGGATTACATTGTGAAATCTTTTATGCACAACATTTCTCCTGAGGCTGGAATAAAGAAAAACATAAGGGTGGTTATCATAAATCAGCTTTTGCAGCCGTTGCTCCATGGGAATTCGTGTATCCTCACTGGTTTCTTGCCGGATGGAATCAATGAGTGCATCGGATTGACTGTTGCCAAATCCGGTATAATTGCTCCCGTGATTTTTCCAGGAACTGGTATGCCATAACTGTGTGTAGTCTTCCGGTAATGAGGTAGCCGACCAGCTTCCCAACAGGAGATCGAAGTCATGATTCCTTGCCTTTTCAATAAAGGCCCGGATATCTACCGGAACGGGGGTTACCCTGACACCTGCTTTGGTCCATGATTCGGCAATCAGCGAAGCTATGTCCTTCCAGTCGGGTGAGGTACTCAGATAATAGAGGTCGGGGCTCAAAGAAATTTTTTTGCCGTTTATTATTTTGTCCAGAACACCGTCACCATCCGTGTCTTTCCATCCGGCCTGTGCGAGCATCGCCGAAGCTTCTGAAGGGTCAAAGGGAACCGGTTTTAAATCGCGGTTACAGGATTTTTTCATTGGTGAAACATTGGAGGCTATTGGCCTTGCTTTATCGTTGTATTCATGATATACAATTTTGGTAATACTTTCCACCGGTGTCAGCAAAGCCATTGCGTGCCTGACTACGGAATCTGT